>CAYOOG010000106.1:0-9214 GCA_964405515.1 uncultured Alphaproteobacteria bacterium
ATCATCGTAGGTAAAGGCGAAGAGGTCTTTAACCGCCGGGTTGAGGCGCATTTCGGGCAACGGATAACAGGTTCGCGCAAGCTGTTCTTCCACCTGTTCCATGTGGTTGGAATATAGGTGGGCGTCGCCGAAGGTGTGGATGAATTCGCCCGCCTCCAGGCCCGCCACCTGGGCCACCATCATGGTCAGTAGCGCGTATGAAGCGATATTGAAGGGCACGCCGAGGAAGATGTCGGCACTGCGCTGATAGAGCTGACAGGACAGCCGCCCGTCGAGCACGTAGAACTGGAACAGACAATGGCAGGGCGGCAGGGCCATATGCTCCACATCCGCCACGTTCCAGGCCGAGACAATGAGGCGCCGGGAGTCGGGGTTGCTCTTGATCTGTTCGAGCAGGCCGGTGATCTGGTCGACGGTGCCGCCGTCGGGCGTCGGCCAGGACCGCCACTGCACGCCGTATACCGGACCCAGTTCGCCATTCTCGTCCGCCCATTCATCCCAGATGCGAACGCCGTTATCGCGCAGATACTGAATGTTCGAATCCCCGGCCAGGAACCACAAGAGCTCGTGGATGATGGACTTCAGGTGCAGTTTCTTGGTGGTGACCAGGGGAAAGCCCTCGGCCAGATCAAAGCGCATCTGATGGCCAAAGACGCTGAGCGTGCCGGTACCGGTCCGGTCCTCCTTGAAGGTGCCGTGGTCGCGGACGTGCCGCATCAGATCGCAATACTGTTTCATTGACCCCGGTGGCCCCTCTTATGCGCCTTTCGCGCACTTTATCCCGATGCCCCGGCACCCGCCAGCCCCGGCCTTTGTTTTGGCGAGCAAAAGCACTATATTAGGGGTGCCGGGCAACCGGCTATGGCGATAAACGTTGCGTGGAATAAGCGGAGCGGACCCGGGGGCAGTACCCGGCGCCTCCACCATTTTTCCGCCTCCCAGCCAAGGGGGCGCTCTATGGGGGCGAATCAGGATCGACGCACGTAGTAAAGACGTGAACTTTCGCCCGGCATGATACCACCGTTATCGGGTCATTTTTACAGGTGCCAACGACAATGCACCCATCGCTCTCGCTGCTTAATAACCAGTGAAAAGCGCGGGCCGGGGGGCCCCGGGCAACAGAAGCCCCCCACTTTCATCCCGGTCACTTATTTCTGCTAATCGGCGCTTGGGTTGGCGCTTGATTTTGTTATGCTGGCGCCGGGACGCTGGAGCCGGGACGGAATGACCACGGATTATCTCGATTACACGGGCATGCTGGAAGAGGCGCACCGCCTTGTCGTGCGCCGTACCCTGGCGCACGTGGCGGAACACGGCCTGCCGGGTGAACATCACTTCTATATTGCCTTTCGCACCGATGCGCCGGATGTCGAGCTGCCCGAGTTCCTCCTCGCCAAGTACCCGGAGGAAATGACCATTGTCATCCAGAACGATTTTTGGGGCCTTGAAGTGGAGGAAGAGGTCTTCTGCGTGCAACTGCACTTTGACGGCCAGCCGACAAGGCTGGTCATTCCCTACTCGGCGATCATCGGTTTTCTGGACCCCAGCGTACAGTTTGGAATTCAATTCGACCTCGAAGAGGATGACACGGCAAACAGGGGCGCACCGGCGGTGAACATGCCGCCCGAGGCGACGGCGGATAGCCCCCCGAAGGCGGCGGAAGGCGCCGGGCCGGACGCCAAAGAGACCGGCGAGGTCATAGCCCTCGACAGGTTCCGCAAGAAATAGCCGGCAGCGCGGACCGAGACATAATGTCGACCTTCAAGTACCAGGAACCCTTCCCCCAGGGACCAGACCAAACAACCTACCGGCAGCTCACCGGGGACTATGTCACGACGCGTGAATCGGGCGGCCACACCTTGGTCAAGGTCGAGCGCCAGGGGCTGGTCGAGCTGGCAGCCCAGGCTCTGATCGACACCTCGCACTTGCTGCGGCCCGAGCATCTGGCGCAAGTGGCGGCCATTCTTGATGATCCGGAGGCCTCCGGAAACGACCGCTTTGTGGCTCTGGAAATGCTGAAGAACGCCAACATCTCGGCGGGCATGGTGCTACCCATGTGCCAGGACACCGGCACCGCCGTTGTCGTCGGCAAGAAGGGCCAGTACGTGTGGACCGAGGGCGACGATCCGGCGGCGCTTTCGGAAGGCATCACCCGCACCTACATCGGCACCAATCTGCGCTATAGCCAGATGGCGCCGCTTTCCATGTACGAAGAGGTTAATACCGG
This sequence comes from uncultured Alphaproteobacteria bacterium, assembly GCA_964405515.1. GTDB lineage: Bacteria > Pseudomonadota > Alphaproteobacteria > JAPYRI01 > JAPYRI01 > CAYOOG01. Next base: position 2,228 of record CAYOOG010000106.1, read on the forward strand.
CAACAACCTGCCGGCGCAGATCGACATCTACGCCGCGGACGGCAGCGAGTACAAGTTCCTGTTCATGGCCAAGGGCGGCGGCTCGGCCAACAAGGTGTTTCTCTATCAACAGAACCGCGCGGTCCTGAATCCGGAAAGCCTGACCAAGTTTATTGACGAGAAAATCCGCATGCTCGGAACCGCAGCCTGCCCACCCTATCACCTCGCCATCGTTATCGGCGGCACCTCGGCCGAGGCCAACCTGAAGACCGTGAAGATGGCCAGCGCCCACGATCTGGACGGCCTGCCGGGCGCCGGCAACGAAATGGGCCACGCCTTCCGTGACCACGATCTGGAAGCAGAGGTTTTGAGGCTGTCCCAGCGCACGGGCATCGGCGCGCAATTCGGCGGCAAATACTTTTGCCACGATGTGCGTGTCATTCGCTTGCCGCGACACGGTGCCTCCCTGCCCATCGGCATCGGTGTTTCATGCTCCGCCGACCGCCAGATCAAGGCCAAGATCACCGGCGACGGCCTGTTCCTCGAGGCGCTGGAGCGCGACCCGGCCAAGTATCTGCCGGAGGTGGATGAAGCGGCACTTTCCGGCGACGTGGTGGAGCTTGACCTGAACCAGCCCATGGCAAAGTTGTTGGAGACTTTATCCCGTTACCCGGTGAAGACGCGCTTTTCGCTCACCGGGTCCATGGTCGTGGCGCGCGACATCGCCCACGCCAAATTGAAGGACCGCCTGGACGCGGGCAAAGGCCTGCCGCAGTATTTCAAGGATCACATGGTCTATTACGCCGGCCCGGCCAAGACACCCAAAGGCATGGCCAGCGGCTCTTTCGGACCGACCACGGCAGGGCGCATGGATAGCTACGTCGACCAGTTCCAGGCAGCGGGCGGCAGTATGGTCATGCTGGCAAAGGGCAATCGGGGCAAACAGGTACGCGAGGCCTGCCACAAGCACGGCGGTTTCTATTTGGGCTCCGTCGGTGGCCCGGCGGCGGCGCTGGCGCAAAATGCGATCCGCAAGGTCGAAGTGCTGGAGTACGAAGAACTCGGCATGGAGGCCATTTGGCGCATCGACGTGGAAAACTTCCCCGCCGTTACGATCATCGACGACAAGGGCAACGACTTTTTCGCCGATTTGACTCCGTAACCCCGTGAACCCACCGGAATCGCACGATCACATCATCGTCAAGCGCTCGGTCGTCGTTTCCGGCCACCGCACCAGCGTGTCGCTAGAAGCCGCGTACTGGAAAGCGCTCAAGGACTGCGCGCGCGAAAAGGGCAAGTCCATCAACGCCCTGATAAGCGACATCGATCGCACGCGGGCGGGGAGCCTGTCATCGGCACTCAGAAGACATCTGCTGGAATGGGCGCGCGGTTAATCTATTTCTTTTTCTTCTTGAGCAATTCAAACAACAAGTCCTCGGGCCGGATTTTCCGAGGTTCCTCACCGGGCTCGGCACCCGGCTCCCCGGGCGTGGGCGGCGGCGCCAGGAGTTTCCGCACCAAGGCCTTGGCCGCCCGTTCGGCCAAGTAGTTCTCCATTTTCTTGGTGCGACGCTTGACCCGTGGCGCACTGATGGGCCCGCTCAGATCGACGCCCACCGCCGGCAAATCGGGCCGCTCCTTGAAGCGGAACCTTGCACTTGACTGCATGGTCCACGCCGGCAAGTCGAGATTTGCCGCCATCTCACTGTCCACGGCATCGATAAGAACCGTCACATCCTGGCTGCGCCCGACGCCGTTCTCAAAGACCAGCGTTCCGTCAATGGCCTGAAAAGGAGTTTCTCCGCCGGACAAGGTTCTGGCCAAGAGCCGGACAAAATCCCCGAGCTGATCCAGATTGGCGAGGCGATCGCCAAGCCTGTCTATGTCAATGCCACGAATGGTGCCGTCCCGGGCCGCGAATTGCGCCGTACCGTCAAGGCTGGAAATCATTTCGTATTGGCTTGCACCGGCGGCACTAAATCGACCACTGAAACCGAAACGACCGGTGCCGTTCGGTAGATTCGCGGAGACGTCCAACGCCTGCTTCACGTCGGCATTGGTCAGGCTGAGAGTCAGATCGAGGCGCGGCACCTCGCGGGCATCAAGAGTCGCGGCTAAATCGGCACCACCACCGAACAACTGCCCGCGGAAATTTTCCAGGCGAACGACGCGATCACGCAAACGAAGATCAAAGCCGGGATTGCGGAAGTCGTATCCGCGCAACTGGATACCCTTCGCCGCCACGCGAACATCCGCGTCAAGGGTACCTAGCAGCATTGTATCCAGTGGCGCCCGTGACCAGCGTTCCATGGGCGGCGGCGCCTTTGCTTTCTTCTTTCTCTTGGACTTTTTCTTTTTGGACTCTTTCCGCTCGATACCGGTCGTCGGCGTTCGCAGGAATCTGTTCAAATCCACTTCGCCGCCACCAAGAGTCACGTTCATCAGTGACCGCGCCGAACCAGAGGGCCGGGAGACCTGGGCGCCCAACTCAACGGACCCCGCGTTTCCCGTAAAGCTCTCAAGTGAATAACCTTCCTGCCCCAACACCAGGCTGGCGTCGGCTGTAACGCTACCCAGTTGCTGCCCGGCGGGACGCCAGTCATAGCCAAACCCACGGACAAGTTGCCGTAGTTCAGGGTGCTGGATTTTCAGTCGAAGTGGCCCCTCAGGTTTGCTCCAAGGCGCGGAAATCTGGCCCGTCAGATTGAACCGTCCTCCGCTAACATCGACATCCAGATTCAGCCCCAAGGGCCCGGGCCCTTGCGATAGCGTGCCGCCAATCGAGATCGGACCGTCGTCATCATCGGCGGGCGGCGTAATTCCCAAGTCGAACTGGCGGGCAAAGTTAGCAAAACTGGCGTCCGTCGCTTCCACGGCCAAATCAAAATTTGTCGCACCCAAAATGTCCGACACCGAACCACTGGCCTTCAAGTTTGTCTTGGCGAGGGCAATCTCCAAATTCACTTGAGCTTCGTCCATCGCCCCCAAAAGCGCCAGGTCAATCTCCGCCTCACCACGCAGCGCCGGGGCCGCCGGCAAGGGCACATCGCCTAGGCCGGTCAAGCGGGACAGGTTTCCCGCCCGGCCTTTCAGTTTCAGATCAAAGAGGGGCGCGGCGGCCAGATTGACCATCGAACCGCTGAGTTGCACGCTCGCCCCGGCGAATTCCCGGACCGTCAGGGTCTTGACGGTCAGTGCTCCCTTGAGGAGGGCGGCGTCAACAACCATGCCGGACAAAGGCGCTGCAGGCAGGCTCAGCTCATCAACCTTCAATTTGAGGTTGGCGTCGAAGTCATCAAGTGCAGCCAGTGCGGAGAGCAACTGTCTTGCGCCACCTTTGGCACCGGCATCTGGACCTTCCGAGCCGGAATCGAAATAGGCGGCGGCATTAATGCGGTCCGCGGTCAGGTCGATACCATAGGCGGGCCGGCCAATAAGCCCGACGGAAATGCCACCGCGCAGATGGGTCGTATCTAGCCCGAGGTCCATGCCATAGACCTGAAACACCGTATTGGTGAGCTTAAGGCGCGTGGCCAATTCCATTCTCGTCAATCGGGCCACCGGCACGACGCCGGCACCCATATCGAGCCACGAAAGCAGACCACGGAGATTACTGGAATTGAGTTTGAGGTGCCCTTCGAGGCGCGGATTACGGTCGGAGGTCTGCAAACTTCCGGCAAAGCCAAATTCGGAACCCCCGGGCAGCAGGGCAGCCGCCTTATCTATATGGATTGCCCCGCCGCCCAGCCTTAGGGCCAGTTCAATCTGTCGGGCCACGCCACCACGGTAACTGAGAGCGCTCACTTTCGCAGCGAGTTCGCCCGTCAGGTCCGGCGGCAGAGCCACCAGGGGCAACATGCCCGCAAGAGCACTGCCGCCATTGGCCGGAGCATCATCATCCCCACCGGCAAAGGTATCAAGGTCAAGGCTGGTAAAATCGACCTTGCCATTCAGGTCGACGGCTTCGCCAAATCTTGCGGTCATTTCCAGCGTGGCCGAAGTGGCGCCAAGGCGCATGCTTGCATTACTGAACTGCACGGCGCTGCGGTTGGCCGTCGCCCCCGCTTCGACAAAGAAGGCTTGATCCAGGCCGGCGGAATCGCCCATTGCGGCCAGTTTCCCCAATCCAGCGACGGATCCAGCCCCCTTCAAGGCCGCCGTTAGGTCCTCGCCGCTTGCCGTGAAACGGCCGTTAAAGTTTGCGTCTTTGCCTGCTTCGCTGGCCCAGCCCGCGAAGGAAGCCTCGGCGCCGGCATCGGGCAGGCCAACCTTGACGCTGATGGGGATGGCCGCCGCCGCAGACATGTCACCAACCAATACCTCAAGGGACACTTCCGTACCCCGGACGGTGCCGATGCCCTTGGCGGAAAATGGGCCATGGAAGGACTTGGCGCTTATAGTGGCATCAAGCTCATCAATGCGCTCGGCGGTGCCGGTGATCGCGTCGTTGTAAGTGAGAATACCGTTTTCGACCTCCACGTGATCAAAACGAACGTCGTCCGGCACGCCGGGGAGCCCGAGGCCATCGGTCTCGCCGCCGCCCGTTGCGTCAATGCCGCCGAGCATCCAGTTGGCGCGGCCGTCGGCAAGGACCTCAAGGGCGATAACAGGCTCGATCAGCTTGACGCTTTCAACTTTTATCTGCCCGCTCAAGAGCGGCAGGAACGCAACCCTGATCTCTAGCGACCCGAGCCGGGCCATGTGCCCGGACTGTGCGCCTTCCATATTGGCAAGAGAGACACCGGCGGCGGAAAGGGCCGGCGTCGGCAGTACCGCGAAACTTACGTCACCTTCGATCGTCAGATCACGGCCACTGAGTTCAGTGATCGGTTGCGCTATCTCCGTCTTGTATTGGTTCCAATCAATGAAGCTTGGGCCAATGAGCACAACGCCCAGGGAAATCACCAGCAGCCCGCCCAAAATGACCGCAAACTTCTTCAAATGAATGCCCCTTATTCGCCCTACGCCGCGCACAGCGCCGCTACCCGCGCATAGCTTTTATCGCTTGCTGCCACGGGCGCAACCGTTTTGTGCCGGGATAACCGACCCGGAAACACTTAACATATTGTGGTTATTGAGATATTCGACTTATCCGCGCCCTATCCGTCAAGCAGGGCTTCGATCTCGTCTTGGGACAGGCCCCCCTCGGCTTCATTGAGCTTGGCAAGTTCGGAAGCGCGGCGCTCCGCGCCCTTGTACGTGTTGTCATTGCACCGCCGCCGGTCCGGTCCGAAATAGCCGCCGCCCCGGACAAAGGGCCGGGGTCTTTCGATGATCTCGAGGATACGCTGGCACAAAGCCTTCGCGGATATGGGCTTGGCGAGAAATTCGTTCACCCCCGCCTCGCGGGCCTCGATGATGCGATGAGTCTCGGTATGGCCGGTCAACATGATGATGGGCAGGAAAGGATTGGTACTATCGGATGCGGTTCGAACCAGCCGCACCAAATCCAAACCATCCAACGGGTCCATCAACCAGTCGACAATGGCCAAGTCGGCGGGAAAGGCCGCCAACTCCTTGAGGGCATCGGCGCCGTCCTCCGCCTCGCGTACGGACTTAACGCCAAGCGAGTGTAGGATGGTCTTCACCAGAATGCGCATGTGGCGATTGTCATCAACCACAAGGCACTGGATGTTGGAGAAATCGTAATTATAACTCATTTTGGCAACTCGGCTTCCGGCCGTCAGAATGACTGCGCGGCGGACCGCTGCAATTCCAGTTCTGGCTCAAAGGAGGAACGGCATCCACGCCATTTCTCGATCATCGCCGCAAGCACCTCAATTTCCACCGGTTTGGCAATATAGTCGTCCATACCGGCCGACCGAAACAGCGCTTGATCGCTGTCCATGGCATATCCGGTCATGGCAATAACCGGGATCGTGGAGTTTGGACCCGACAGCTCCCGAATGTGACGGGTTGCCGTAATGCCATCCATGACCGGCATGCGAATGTCCATCAATACGAGATCATAGAGTTCGTCACGCACAGCCTGAAGGGCGGTTAGCCCATTTTCCGCAAGACCAATCTTGTGCCCAAAACTCTCCAGAATCCTTCTGGCGACGAACATATTGGCCGGGTGATCTTCGGCCACCAGGATATGCAAGCCGGACTTCGGAGCATCCCGTAGCCCTTTTAAATCGTCGCTGTTTGCATGCCTTATGCTCATAAGAATATCGCCCTATCCCCACCAACCAAGGGAACGAGAGTGTTTCGCACCAAATATTAGAGCTAAAGAGCGACCAAAAGGTTTCGTGAAGGTCTTGAAAAAGAGCCGGGCCGCCCCTTGGGACGGCCCGACGTTAACGAGTTGGAAAGATTCTCAGGCGCTACATACCCATGCCGCTCATATCCGGCATGGCCGGTGCCGCATCCGGCTCGGGCAAATCGGCGACCATCGCTTCGGTCGTGATCATCAATCCTGCAACGGAGGCCGCGTCCTGCAAAGCCACGCGCACGACCTTGGTCGGGTCGATAATGCCAGCCTTCAACATATCCACGTATTTCTCCGCTTGCGCGTCGAAACCATAGTTCTTGGTCTTTGATTCCAAAAGCTTGCCGGCAATCACGGCGCCATCAAATCCCGCATTTTCCGCGATCTGACGGGCGGGCGCCTGCAAGGCGCGGCGAACGATTTCAATTCCCGCCTGTTGGTCGGCGTTGTCGCCCTTAAGCGACGCCAGTTTCCTCGTGGAATACAAGAGCGCCGTGCCACCACCGGGAACGATGCCTTCTTCAACCGCCGCACGGGTCGCATGCAACGCGTCATCGACACGGTCCTTGCGTTCCTTCACCTCGATCTCGGTAGCACCGCCGACGCGCAAAACAGCAACACCGCCGGCCAGCTTGGCCAGGCGTTCCTGCAGCTTTTCGCGGTCGTAATCAGATGTCGTTTCCTCGATTTGGGCACGAATCTGATTGCAGCGGCCGGAAATATCTTTCTTCCTACCGGCACCGTCGACAATCGTTGTCTCGTCCTTGGTGATGACCATGCGCTTGGCCGTTCCCAGC
>CAYOOG010000107.1:0-9004 GCA_964405515.1 uncultured Alphaproteobacteria bacterium
GTGCATCGTTGTCACAGTCATATGGTGGATTTAATGAGTCTGGACCCTAGAAAGTCGCCATGATCTGGACGACGGCGGGGCCCAGGAGCACGATAAACACCGTGGGCAGGAAGAAGACGATCATCGGGCCGGTCAGCATGGCCGGCAGGGCCCCGGCCTTTTTCTCAGCCTTTGAGAGCCTTGAGTCCCGGTTCTCGCGGGACAGCACGCGTAGCGCCACCGACAGGGGCGTGCCGTATTTTTCCGATTGCACCAGGGCCACGGCCATGGATTTCACAGAGTCCGTATTCACACGATCGGCCAGATTTTCGAGCGCCTGCCGCCGTTCGCCCAAGAAATTCAGTTCCGCCGTGGCCAGACCCAGTTCCTCGGCCAGATCGGGCGCCTGTTGGGCTATGTTCGTGGCGACGCGGGTAAAGGCGGCCTCAAGGGACAGGCCAGCCTCGACGCAAATGACCAGCAAGTCGAGCGCGTCCGGGAAGGCTTCGATGATCGGCCCCTGGCGCTTGGTGACCAGGTTCTGCACGAAAACTCCCGGCACATAGAAGCCGAAGCCGGCGGCGCCGAGGACGACGAGCAAGCGGATTCCGAAAGCCAGTTCCAGATCCTTCAAGGAAACCAAGAGCACCAGTGCCGCAGCCCCGAAGATAATGGGCAGAATCAACCGGGCGAAGACAAAGCTCACCATCGGCGCCTGGCCGCGCAGGCCGGCGCGCGCCAGTTGCAGGCGCACTTCGGGCGAATCCAATTGCTTTCTGAGGTTGAGCCGGTCCAACACCTTGCCCATGAAGTCGACTTGGCGGCTCTTCTCGGTAAAGCTTTTTTGTTTCTGGCGCTTTTGATCCATTTCCTCCAGCGCCGCCTTGCGTAATTCCTCGCGCCGCTGCGCCACGGCGGCCAGCCGCGGCGCCAGCAAATCACGCTGGGTGAACGGCAGAATAAGCGCCACGATGGTGCCGATGCCGCCCAATATCATGATGACATTTTGCAGGTTCGTCAGGGTCGCGATGATGCTGTCGAAAAAGTTCATATCTTGAAATCGATCATCTTGGCCATGATGAAGGAGCCGATGGACATGGAAACCAGGCCCATGACGATCAAGACCTGGCCAAACGAAGTGACAAACAACTGAATGATGTAATCCGGGCTGGCAACGAACAAGAGCAAGGTCATGAGGAACGGCAGGCACCCGATAATCATGGCTGTGGACACGGCCTCCGAGGCCATGGCACTGACTTTGTCCTTCATTTTCTTGCGCGCGCGCAGGATTTCGGAAAGGTTGCCGAGCGTCTCCGCCAGGTTACCGCCGGTCTCCTGCTGGATGGCAAGAACGATACTAAAAAAGCGGAATTCCGCCACTTCCATGCGCTTGACCGAGCGCTGCAAGGCTTCGTTGAGCGTCAAGCCGAGTCGCATGCTCTCGTTGAGGGCCTTGAATTCCTCGCCGATCGGCGGGCCCTGTTCGCGGGCGATGATCTCCAGGGTTTCACCCAGTGGCAAACCGGATTGTACGCCACGCACGATAATATCCACGGCGTCGGCAAACTTTTCGACAAAGGCTTTCTTGCGCTTCTTGATGGCCCGCCCCACCCAGTAACGAGGCAAGCCCACTCCGGCGGTGAAGGCTCCCAGGAGCGAGACAACCACATTGATGCCGCTGATCAGACAGCCCAGGAAAACCACGAAACCGATAACGGAGCTGACGATGTAAAAGGCCCTGGTTGTTATTGTCATGCCGGCGGAATCGAGTCTTTGACGCAAGGTCTGGCGGTCGGCCTTGGCCTTTCCCTTAGCGGTCTTTGACGCTTCATCAAGCTTGCTTTGCATGAGTAAGCGCTTCTGCGAGCCCTTGCGCTTATCACCGGAGCCCTCCTTCCCGCCCACCGGCTTGCCGGAGACCATGGCAATGCGCCGCTCCAGCCTGGAACGGCCACGGGCGCGCATGAGAACGAAAGTAAGCAACACGGTGCAAACGCCGATGGCGGCAAAAGTCCCAAGAATTATGGCGCCGATGTTTGGCATGAATCCGTTCCTAGCCCATCGCTTCCAAGAGTTCCTTGTCACGGTGGTAGTACGAGGCTTTCTCGATGAAATTGGGGCGCAACTTGGACGACTGGTGACGACCGATGATCTTGCCGTCTTCGTCATCGCCTTCGTACTCAAACGTGTACAGATCCTGCATGGTGATGATGTCGCCTTCCATGCCGATCAATTCGCTGACCTGGGTGATCTTGCGTGAACCGTCACGCAGGCGGTTGGCTTGAATCACCATGTTGATGGCCGAGGCAATCTGCGTGCGCATGTTCTTGATCGGCAGATTAAAGCCGCCCATGGCAATCATGTTTTCCATGCGCGTCATGGCCTCACGCGGGTTGTTGGCATGCAGCGTACCCATGGAGCCGTCATGGCCGGTGTTCATGGCCTGCAGCATGTCGATGGCCTCGGCGCCACGAATCTCGCCGAGGATCACGCGGTCCGGGCGCATGCGCAGCGAGTTCTTGACCAAATCGCGCTGATTAATCTCGCCCACGCCTTCGAGGTTGGCCGGGCGTGTCTCCAAGCGCACTACATGGGGCTGCTGCAATTGCAGTTCGGCCGCGTCCTCAATCGTAATGACCCGTTCGCCCTCGCCGATCTGTTGGCTGAGCGCGTTCAAGAGCGTCGTCTTGCCGGAGCCCGTACCGCCCGAGATCAGAATATTGAGCCGGCAGGATGAGGCGATCTTGAGCACTGTGGCGCACTCCGGCGACATGGCCCCCCATTCCACCAACCTGTCCATTGTGATTGATTCCTTGCGGAATTTACGAATGGTGAGGGCGGCGCCGTCGATGGCTAGCGGCGGTGCAATAACGTTGACACGGCTGCCGTCCATCAGGCGGGCGTCACAGATGGGGCTGGCTTCATCAACCCGGCGGCCGACCGCGCTGACAATGCGCACGCAGATGTTCATCAGCTGGGCGTTGTCACGGAACTTAATATCTGTGAGCGTGACCTTGCCGCCCTTCTCGATGTAGACCTTCTCGGCGCCGTTGACCATGATATCGGCGATTTCCTCATCACCCAGCAGGGGCTCCAGCGGGCCCAGACCCAGGACATCGTTGCAAATATCGTCGACCAGCGCCTGCTGCTCGGCGGCGCTCAAAACCATGTTCTTGACGCTGATGATTTCTCCGATGATATCGCCAATCTCGGCCCGCATGGTGGTCGAGTCGAGCTTACTCAACTCGGTCAAATCAATGGATTCGACCAGGGTATTGAATATGCTGATCTTGGCCTCGCCAAAACGGGCAATATCCTGAGGGGTGCTGGGCCTTTGCGCCGCAGGCGCGGCTTTCGGAGCCGCCGCCTTAGGCTCGGGCTTGGGCGCCGGTTTCGCCACCTTTGGGGCAGAGTCACCCTCGGACTTCGGTGCTTCCACCACAGTGGGTTGGCTTGGGGGTTTATCGCGTTTTCCAAACATTCTCGGCCAGACAGTCTAGATCAGATTAGCCGGATAGCTTAAGCCAAGAAAGCTTACTTTTCTTCTTTCCAACTTCCGGCTTCTTGCTACCGACGATTGTGGCCAATTCCTCAAACTTGCCGGAAACCTTGCTTCGGCCCTTGGCTTGGGCCACCGGCTGGCCCGCGTTTTCGGCATTTCCGAAGGTCTGGGGCTCGTCGGCAATACTCAGGGTAACTTCCCCGTCGATGGCGTTTTCGAAGTCCTTCTGTGTCAATTCCGTACGCTGCGAGTGGCCAACCTGATTGGCGACAATTTTTATCGGGGCCTGGTCCGCCCGATCTTGATTCAGAAGGGAAATAACGTTCTGCGCATTTCGCAGACAGACCAAATCCATGTTCGTGGTCAACACGACCAAATCGGCGCGCATCAGAACATTGAAGACCCAGTCCGACCAGGTATGGGGCATATCCATAACCACGATGGGAGCCATGGCGCCCATAACATCCATGAGCTTGTCCACGCCCTCCACCGTTATTTCACTGGCCACGGCCGGATTGGCAGGAGAGCCCAGGACCTGGAGATATTCGCCGTACTTGCCCAAGTAGCGCTCCAGCAACTGCGGATCAAGCCGGCTTGGGTCGGCAAGGGCTTCGTTTACACCCTGGCGAAGTTCCAGGTTGAAGGACAGGGCCCCGGTACCGAACTGCAGGTCCATGTCGATAAGAGCGACTTCTTCTTCTGTCTGCTCGGCCAACGCCCAGGCCGTATTGTGGGCCACCGTGGAACTGCCGACGCCGCCGCGGGCACCATAGAAAACGATGAATGTCGCCGGCTCGCGGGCGTCTGGATCGGAAACGATACCGTGGACGGCCTCGAAGATTTGGGCCGCCGTGACCGGCTGCGCCAGATACTCACTGACGCCCTGCTGCAGCAAAGCGCGATAGAGCGTGATGTCGTTTTCGGAGCCGACCACTATTACCGACGTTCCCGCATCGCATACGCCGGCCAAACCGCCTAGTTTGTCCAGAATCTCGTCCTTGGACCCGGCCAATTCAACGATCAGCACCGTCGGCGTCGACTGTTCCTGGAAATGAGCGACGGCGCCGTCCACGCCACCGGCTTGAACATCGACCTTGACTTTGAGCTTGGCAATGCGCCGGTCGCCAAGGCCCTCTCTAAAGACGGCCTCGGTCTCCTCGCCAATAGCAAACGCACCTATCGATAGACCGCTAATCTTGTCCTCCCGCGCCGAATCCGGCCGATATCAGTTTCACCACAATCATTCCTAACTTCGACGGGCCTCGCCCGATGCTAATTCCCCAGCGAAGGCAATAGGTCGCCCACGCTCTTTTCGCTTTCGCCCTCGCGATGCTCGCGAACCGCCCGCGTGACCGAATCCGCTTCAGGCGGACTGGCCTTGCGCTTGACCACAAGATCCTTGGGGTTCACTACCATCTTGCTGAGATTGCTGCGGGCGGCGCAGCCGAAATTCGTATGCACAACGTTCTTGGGCCCGCCTAGGCCAACGTCCGACCAGTCGGGGCAACCCTTCACGCTGGCTGTATACTTCGTATAGACCAGTGAAATATCCGCCATGGCGCCCGCCGGGGCGTCACGCACCGCCAAATCATTCTTATGCACGCCGTGGGCCCGGACCAGCTTACCCACTGTGATCAGCTTGTTCGCCGTGGTTTCAGCATCGGCATTGCCGACTTCGACGATCAGTAAGCCATCACCCTGACGCACAAAATCACTGACGAAGGCGTCAAATTCTTCCCGTAGATCGGGGTCCAACTGGGTGTCATTTTCGACAAAGCCAAGGGCCAGGACCCGGTCCGTCGCCGCCACTTCAATCTTATGACGATCGAGTTCAAAATATTCAGGATTGTGCTGGCCCGCCTTATCATCATAAGGCGATGCGCAGGCGGCCAGGGCAAACCCCAGTGCCAACACCGGCAAGTAACGCAGCAAGGCCGAAGACGGCCGGCTACTGCCTTTGAGACTCGTTATTCTATCAACCATCATTCCACCATGTACCCGATGGGCCCACGTGGCTGACCCTCGGGCAACGATTGTCCTTCAACCCCGTAGCGCGCATGCAGACGGCCCAGGAAATACATGTCTAGATCGCTCGCCGGGGCGAACCCGTCGGTCGGCAACATGATATCACTGTCGTTTATGGGCTCGATCAAATAGGGCGTAACAGTGATCACCAGCTCGGTCTCCCGGCGCTCGAAATCCACGCTGCGGAACAGGGCGCCCAATATGGGAATGTTCCGCAGGCCCGGGAAGCCGTCGACCACGTTGCTGATGTCGTTTTGCAACAGCCCGCCAATTACCAGGGCGGCGCCGCTGGGCATTTCCACGGTGGTTTCCGCCCGCCGGGTTTGCAGTGCCGGAATGCGGAAGCCGCCCAGGAGAATGGCGTTGGTCTCGTCAATCTGGCTGACCTCGGTGGCCACCGCCATATTGATGCGCCCACCGTCCAACACCACCGGCGTAAAGGCGACGGAGACGCCGAATTCCTTAAACTCGATCTGCACGCGGCCTGAGTTGTCGACGCCCGAGGGCACCGGGAATTCACCACCGGCCAGGAAGGTCGCCTCTTTGCCGGATATGGAGGTCAGAGTGGGCTCGGCCAGGGTACGGATCAGACCTTCTGTTTCCAAGGCCTCCATCAGCGCCGCCATGCCGCCGAAGACATGGGCGTTCGAGTACACCGCGCCGATGCTCTCGGCGCCAGGTATGCGGCCATAGCCGGCCCCGGCGTGACCGATGGTCGGCGCGCTGGTCAAGCCAATGCGGTTGTAAAAGTCGAACAGGGTTGAATCGCTGGGCGCGGCCCGGTGGGTGCCAACGGAGCCGCTGGTGTTCAGCACCTTCATGACCGAACGCGAGACCTCGGCCACGCGCACGCGCAAGGCCACCTGTTGTTCCTGGGCAATGCGTAGGCGGTTGAGCACGATCTCCTCGTCGCCAAGGAAGCGGCTGGCGAGCACGCGGGCGTCCTCCGCCGCGCGGGCGGAACTTACGGTGCCCGAGAGAATTACGGTTTCGCCTACAGCCGAGACTTCGACCTTTTCGTCCGGCAGCATCTTCTCAAGCGTTTGCCTGAGGCCGCCGACTTCCCGGAAGATCTGCACTTCCAGATCCATAATCTGGTCGCCGTTGCCATCCAGTAGAACGACGTTGGTGCCACCCGCTTTCTTACCCAGCAGGTAAAGCAGTTGCGGCGATTTCACCACCACGTCGGCTACTTTCGGATCCGCAACGATGATGTCGCGGATACGCACCGGCAGCCGCACCAGACGCGCCCGCCCTTGCGGCAAATGCACGGTGCGCTCGCCCTCGCCGGAACCAAGATCAAGGACCGAGGCATTGATGGCGTCATCGCCGAACATCGAGGATTTTTCCAGATTAGCGGCAAAGGCCGCCATGGGCACAAGCAACACCAGGGCGGACAACCAAATCAAGGAACGCTTGATACTCATTTACTTGTTATCCTGCCCCGTGAATTCCACATCCTCGGACGCAGTCGCCCGATAAACCGTCACCTTGTCCTTGGATCGACCACCCTGGGATTTGGTCGGCACGGCATCGAGGTTTTGCGCGTCCCTGAAAGCACCGGCACCGCCGAGTGCCCGGCTCAATTCCGCATCGGTCGTGAAGTTACCCACGTAGGGTGATTTTTCCGGCTCGGCTAGACTGTGCAACGCCAGCCAGAGCCGGCCCATGTCGCGGGCAACGGCCAGAACCTCGACCTGCTTGGGCAGCACTTCCAGGGTCACCGTCTTGGCCAGGGTTGCCCCGCCGGCCAAATCGTCGATGGTCTGGTCGATGGCCAGAACCCGAACGTTGACCAGAATAGGCTCGCTGTAAAACCGCCGTTGGCGACCGCCGCCTGGACCGGCGTCCTGGTCGCGCGAAAACGAAATAAAGACGTCCACCCTGTCGCCCGGTGTGACAAAACCACCTACGCCCTTTTCATCATCAATCTTGATGGTAAAGCCGCGCATGCCGGGCTTCAGCATTTGCGCCAAGGCGTTGCCCTCGCCCGGATCAAACATGACGTTGTCGGCCATGGGTTGACCACTGAGAACACCGGTCAACATGGCCTTGCCGATCATGCCCTTCATCACGCCCTCGGCCTCGACGATATACGTGGGCACCAAGGCATCGTCCGGCCAACTGCGCCAGCCGAGGCTACCCTCGGCAATCACGGTACCAGCCGGCAAATCCATACTGGCGACGAGAATTTTGGTCTTGGGCGCTTCGACGACCTGGGCTTGCTGTGATGTTTCCACCGTCGACTGCTGGGTCAGAAACTGATTGATAAGGCCGGCTACTACGCCGGCGATTCCCAGTGCCGCAACTATGACCACGATGATGACGATACGCATGTACTGGCCCCACAGGCGTGCGGACGCAGCTAATCCGCTGATTTAGATATGCCCCGCAGAAACCCCGTTCTCGACCGAATCACTTTACATCCACAGGCGCAACTCAATCAATTACTCGACATTATGGCCAAAAGCCATTGATTCATAAAGAGTTTTTTTTGGACTCTCTGGAATACAAGGGCCGTGGCTGCTGAATAACCGGGAAATTAGAGCCCAGGGGCGCTATATGCCGAGCCCGGCGGGGATCCGGACGAACCACAGCAATCCCCCAAGACATATGGCCAAACCGTAGGGAACCCCTTGGGTTGGGGCCATCAGGCGATGCCACCAGGAGGCCTCAAGGAGGGCCTCGGGGGTTAGATTTTGGGTTTTGCCGAAGCGCCCCCAGATCCAGCGCATGATCACAAGAATAATACTAACCAGGCCACCAAACAGGGCTACAGCCACAAGATATAGTACGATATCCGACCAACCGACCCACAAGGCGCTTGCCGCGAGCAGTTTGACGTCACCGCCACCCAGGGCGCCGAGGGCAAAAAGCACGGCGCCGACAGCGAAAAGCAGGACTCCGGCGCCGGCGCGGGAGGCCAGTTCGCCCCAGCCCATGCCCAAACCCAGAGCAAGAGCCAGGAACACAACAACCAAGGCAATCGAAAGCCAGTTGGGAATTTCGTAGCGGGCAAGGTCGGAAAACGCGGCGTAAACCATCGCCGCCGGAAAGGCGTATACCAGAAGCTCCATCATTCCCAAGTATCCTTCCGGCCCTGCCACTCAAAAAGAGAACCCCCGGCCAAGAAATCCTGACCGGGGGTCTCAAACTCTACTTCGCAAGGTTTGCCCCTAGGGGCTTTCGCTGCTTGCGCCCGCGATGCCGTCCGAAACGGTAGTGAACAGAGCGACCAAATCATTACCCACAGTCGTGATAATCACGATGATGGCAACGGCAATCAAACCAGCAATCAGACCATATTCAATAGCGGTCACGCCGGACTTGTCGCTGCGCAGGGCGCTGAGCGAGCTGAGAAAACTGTTAAAAAGGCTTAACATAATGGCAATCCTTCCAAGCTTTTACACACGGTTAATTTGCTATCCGACGCCAAGGCTCTACTTTTTCCGGCCCTAAAAGCCGAAAACCGTACCCCTCAACGAGACAGCATCGGTA
>CAYOOG010000108.1:0-8822 GCA_964405515.1 uncultured Alphaproteobacteria bacterium
GTTATGATTATAGAATCTGGCGGTCCAGCCCCAATTGCGCCAACCGTTAAGAGGTTGGCCGTGGCTTCCTCGGGGCCGGGAGGCTTGTGGCGATGTATTCCGTGCGTCATGGATGTCGTTGTTTCTTGTATATTGAATTTGTCGGAGGCATTGAATAACGGACAAAACGCTAACTTAAGGTAATTGGCGTAAATCTCTTGTTCGATGGATGTTGGAGAGAGACAATCCCGGCGTATCCTGGGCCGGGATAGGGCAGGGTTAAGGGAAAAAGGTGGAGTATGAGCCCACAGAGCAGTAGTTGGGGCTTCCCCAGATGGAAGGGCTACGGGAAGGGCCAGGAGACAACCGTCACGAAATCCTGTGATTGGCACGATTGCGATCGTATGGCCGATTGCCGGGCGCCAAAATCCCCACGCCAATTGAACGAGTACTTTTGGTTCTGCCAGGACCATGCCGAGGAATACAACCGAAGCTGGGATTATTTTCGAGGCATGAGTTCGGAACAAATCTATGAGGAAGAGCGGAATGCCCAGTGGGTGGGGCCTCAGAGCCAATGGGATACGGTTGACGATTCGTTGGCTCATTATGATCCGGAGACCCGGGCGGCCATGGCAGCGCTTGGATTAGAGCCAGGCGCCGGATTGGACGAACTCAAGAATGCCTACAAGGCCATGGCCAAGAAGCATCACCCCGATCTCGGCGGGGATCAGGAAAGATTTAAACTCGTCACGGCTGCTTACAACATTCTGCTTGCCCGCCTGAAACAGCCCTAAGAACCAATTTTGCGGTCTGCACGCGAACTAGCCCCGGTTTTGGGGTGTTGCTGATATTTGCGGCGCAGGCGATGCCGGTCGCACAAAATTGATGCAACCTTTGGCCAATCTGCGCCCAATCGAGCCTCGCTCCCGGTCAAATACTCTGCTCTTACGCCGGTATAACCCGCGAATCCTGGGGATTCTAAGCGAATGATGCGCCGCAGCATAAATTGGCACGGAATTGGCATTGAACCATACCGAGGCGCCCTCGCGAGCTCATTGGTGGGTTGCTGCTCAAAGAGAGATAAGAAGGAGGTACCTACATGACCAAAAGAACCAAGACGATGATGAGTTTGGCCGCGATCTGTGTCTCGCTCGCCGTTGCACAGGGCGTCCGGGCGGAGGAAGGCGATAGCCCTCACAGCTTTTCGGGCAACGCAACTTTTACAAACGATTACGTCTTTCGTGGCGTGACCCAGAGCATGGAAGATCCCGCCGTACAGGCAGGTTTGGATTATGGCCATGAGAGCGGTGTCTATGTCGGTGTCTGGGGCTCGAGCATAAATTTCGGCGGCACGGAAGAGTCGGCGGAAATCGATTTTTATGCCGGATACGGCGGCGAAATTGGCGCCATCAGCTACGATGTGTCCGGTATCTATTACGCCTACCCCGGTGTTCCCGGATCGGACAACTTCGATTTTGTGGATGTGGTTCTGGCTCTGGGATATGAGGCGGATATGTTCTCGGTTGGCGCAAGCGTCAACTATTCACCCGATTATTTCGGTAGTTCGGACGACGCATTCTACCTGAGTGGTGATGTGTCGGTGCCAGTTGGCGATATCTTCGCGGTGGACCTTCATATCGCCCACCAGTCGATAAAGGACAATGCCGCCTTTGGATTGCCGGATTACACCGACTGGAGCGCGGGCGTTTCGGCCAGCATTATCGGATTCGACCTGAGTCTTGCCTATCTGGACACCGACATAAAAGACGACGAAGGCGCAGAGGGCCTTGCCGATGGGCGTGTCGTCTTCGCCATAGGTAGAACATTCTGACTGTAAATTCCGGGGGTCGCGCGCCTTGAGTTGCGCGATCCTCGTCATATAATGCCGGACGGCCTTTGATAATCTTGAAGGGGAGTCCGGCATTATGTTTATGAACAGGATTCAAATCGCAATTGTCATGGCGGTCGCCAGTATTGTCCTGGCGTTAGGTACTGCCGAGGCGCAAGATGGCGAAAACGATGTCGTCCACGCTGGCCTTGAGGCGGCCGTTGCTGGTAGCCACCGTTCCGACGCTCGCAAGGCACGGGATAAATACCGCCATCCCGTAGAGGCGCTGTCATTTTTTGGCATTCAGCCGGACATGACGGTCGTTGAAATAACCCCTGGCGGCGGTTGGTACACGGATATTCTGGCGCCCTTTTTGAAGGATGAGGGAGCCTTTTATGCCGCCGGCTATGATCGCGATTCCGACGTCGGCTATTTTCAGAGAAACATTAAACGCTTCGACGAGAATTACGTGGCCAAGCCGGAGATATTCGGCACCATTCACGTCACCGAGATCAGCAAGACCAAGTCCGATATCGCGCCGGCCGGTTCGGCTGACATGGTGTTGACCTTCCGCAATCTTCACAACTGGATGGGTGGTGACTACGCGCCGGAGGTTTTTGGCGCCATGTATAAGGCCTTAAAGCCCGGCGGCGTCATGGGTCTCGTTGAGCACCGCGGTGACCCGAAAGTCGAGCAAGACCCGAAAGCCGAATCCGGATATGTCAATCAGGACCATGCCGTGGAACTGGCGCAGGCGGCGGGCTTTGTCTTGATCGCAACATCCGAGGTCAATGCCAATCCAAAGGACGACAAGGACCATCCTTCAGGCGTCTGGACCCTGCCCCCCAGCTTTGCGCTCAAGAAATTGCAGCATGCCTATTACGAGGGAATTGGTGAAAGCGACCGCATGACCTTGAAGTTCATCAAGCCGCTGGTGGAGTAGGGGTGCTGAAAACACTGCCTAACTAATTCGTCCGCACGCAAATGTGTGGCCGTTACAGCCTGACGTCGCCCGTTGAAGCGATTGACCAACTTTTCGGTTTGGATGCCCTGGGTGGGCTTGTGGCACGATACAACATCGCGCCCACGCAAAGTGTGCCGGCCGTGCGTGTCGGGGGCGACAGCGGGATTGAGGTTGCGCTGCTGCGATGGGGGTTGGTGCCGTCCTGGGTGAAACAAATCGATCCCTCTCGACCATTGATCAACGCCCGTGTGGAAACCGTGGACGAAAAACCGTCGTTCAGGCGCGCCCTGGCGCGGCGGCGCTGCCTGATTCCCGCCGACGGTTATTTTGAGTGGCAGGGCGAGGCGGGGGCAAAGCAGCCCTATTATTTCCACGCCGCAAGTGACGCGCCCTTCGCCTTTGCCGGACTTTGGGAGTCCTGGATCAGCCCGGACGGCGAGGTTAGCGAGTCCTGCGCCATCATCACCACGGCGGCGGACGAGGTTGCGGCCCCCATACATCACCGTATGCCCGTGATTCTTGACCCCGGGCATTTTGATTCGTGGATGGATATAACAACAACCGGCATTGAAGTGGCGAAGGACCTTTGCCTCAAAGGCCCGAGGTTTGCCTTGACGGTCCATCCCGTCAGTAGAATAGTCAATGATGTGCGCCGGGACGATGCGGCCTGTATTGAGCCCGAGGAGGCTGTGGCGCCGAAGTTGCTTTGACCGTCGCCGAGAATTCAAGGCCGCGCAAATTCACGATGGAAGACAATGCGGCGGACCGGCGCCAACCGGCCCCGCCGCAGTGTGGACGCAGAGATCAGGACTCAGATTTTTCTTTTTCTTCAGCCTTTTTCCGCTTTCTTCCTGCGGAAGTCACACCCAATTTGTCCTCTTCCAGGTCATAGGGCGTAATAGCGCCGATGGTGCAGCGCTGATTGAGCGGCCCGCCCACGATGATGGAATCGCCGCCAAAGGCACAAAGGCGACCGTCCATATTGTCGGTAAAGGCAATGGTGTGCTCAAAGGGGAGCGAACTGCATCTGGTATCCAGTTCGACGTGCACGGCGTGATGCCGGTTGTTGAACCAGACGATCAGACTGTAATGATCGATGGCCTTCCAGTCATATATCGTCCGGAAGAAGATGCAGTCGTTGGTCATCTTAGGAAGCCGATCGCGAATCTTCGACTGCTTCTCGGTGCCGTCGTTCGAGGCTTCATTGCTTTCTTCCGCGAAAGCAGGCGTGTCCACTATAAAAATAAGGCCTGCAACCGCCATGGACAGGGCGAGTGCAAGCGCAGTCAGATTTCTCATAACGCTGGTCCTCTTTTCAGCTCAGCGTCCGCTCAAGACACATATTGGCATTTCTGGCGGAAAATACAAACTGTCAGCCATCACGAGGCTGTGTGCAGAGTAAGCTGGCAGTGCGAAAATGCCTGTTTTCCGGTCATTGCCACGGTGCGACGGCGGCCTGACAAGCTCACCGTACAATCTTGCGGAATTCCAGATTCGCCTCAATATCAGCTCGGTTTCGCCAGACAGGCCTTAGTTTCTTAGCCGCCAGCAGTTCCAATTGGTCGCCCATGTGCTTGGAATGGGGTTGAGAGGCGTTGCCATAACTGAGTAGAGCCCGGGCTCGGACCTCGTCGCCGAATTCCATGGCTGCCACGTAGGTTTCGCCGGAATTGATCTGGAAACCGCCGTTGCCGTCAGGCACGAAATTCATCGTCCGGAAGACGCCGGCCTCACTAGGGCCGCCGGCGGCGGGCAAATCGCGGCCAGCGTAGCGCAGGCGGTAGACGTCGCCCCACGGAATGTCCAAGGTGCCGTGGGTGTCCATTACCGTGTTGGCGGCGGTTTCCAGGGCTGCGGCGGCTGCCGCCGGGTCGGCCAGGCCATCGGGCGTAGTGCGTGGGTGGTCCGCCTGCCATGGCGTGGCGAACAGCGGCTCGAGCTTCTTGGCCTCGCGAACCCAAGCCATAAACAAGACGGCGCCACGGCTGTCCGCGTTGGAATTCCGGTCCCAAGCCTCTAGTACGTCTGCCGCTTGATGGGCCAACTTCCCACCGTGCTCCCGAGCCGCCGGAATCAGATCATCAAGCAAGCGTTCGGCCAATTCCATGCGCGTCGAATGCTTCCTGGCAATGAACTCTTCAAATGAAAGTTTTTCGCTTTCGTCGATCAGGCGGATAGAGCTTTGCGGTCGAAAAGGAACGCCTCTGGGCGATAGGGATTGTTGAAAATCCTCCGGTTCGTAGATTGTCGGATAGGTCGCCGACCAGGGTGGGTCGTTGGCGTTCTGCACCCAGCCGGAGGGAGGATCGACGGCTTTCGGCAACTCGTCATACCCAAGAGTTTCGGTCCAAAGGTTGGAAACGTCAGTGCCGGGTACTTTTCCCTGCCAGTAATCCCAATCGCCGATTGTTCGCCTGGGTACCTGGCCACCGTAAAGATAGAGAATATGCCCGTCGCGATCGGCGTAAACCACGTTGAACATGGGAATCTGTAAACGAGCCAGGGCGGCTTCGAATTCCTGTAGATTGCCTGCCCGTCCCATGTCCCACCATTGTTCGACCATGTGGGCCTGATCAAGACCGGCTATACGAATGGCGGTAGCCTGACCTTCTTTTTCAGTCAATACGGGGCCATGTATGGAGCGTTTGATGGACAGTTCCTCCTCTCGAAGGGTTCCATCCGGCTGCTTGACCTTTAGGGTTTTGCTTTCGATCTCGAAGGCCCGGGTGCCGCCGTTCCAGACATAGCCATCCCCGCTCAGGGTCAGATCGTAAAGGTCTGTTCCGTCATAGGTGTTGACGGTATGGGTCCAGCCCAGATTGTCGTTAAAACCAATCTCGATCACTGGTCCGCCAACCAGTGCCACACCGTAAGTGTTGACTCCGGGGCCCACCAGGTGAGCCTCGAAAAAAAGGAATAGATCCCGCCACCACAAGTGGGGGTTGGCCAGCAACAGAGCATTACCGCTTGCTGATCGTTTCGGCCCAACTGCCCAAGCGTTGGAGCCGGGCGCAGCGCCCTCCATGAGTGTGCCAAGCGCCAGTCCGGCATTGAAAGTCACATGAATGGCCCGCTGCTCATGGGCCAGAATGTCTTCAGGCGTCACCGGCAGCACCACCTCCAGTTCGTCGGCTATTTCCTCGCCGTGGGCGGCGGCATAGGCGTTGATGCCATCGGCGAAGGCCCGGAGATTCGCCCTAAAAGAAGGTGATTGCGCGGCGAACATGGCCGTGGCGCGCTCGGGCACGCCTAGGGTATGCACAATCCGGTCCGACCCAAGATGTTCCTCGCCCCAATATTCAGCCGCCCGCCCCCGGGCCTGGCCGTAGAGCCGCAATATGAGGTTTCCGTGCGCCTTCATCTGTGCCCAACCAAAGCCACGGAACAGGCCGGCGTCGTCCTCGCTATAGATATGCGGCACGCCCCAATTGTCCCACAGGATCTCGGCTTTCGGGCCTTTGTCCTCCGCACAACCGCCCAGCAATAGGGTGGAGATTGCGCACAGCAAAAACATCTTGCCGGGGATATTCATCGTTGCCTCCTTGGCGGAAAGGGAATTCTTCAGCTTGTACTATCAGACGCAAATTAAGCAATTCGGCATGCGGTTAGAGTGGTTGAATGCGCGGTCTCGGGTATACTCAAGTTGGACGGGCCTGATGGGCGGCCCGGGGATTTTGGGAGCACTGATCATGAAGCGGGTTCTTGGTGGTTTGCTTGTTCTTATTCTAGTGGTCGCGGTGGCTGGCTATTTCTTGATGGCAAATCTGGGTCCGCTGGTCAAGGCGGCCGTCGAAAACTATGGCAGTGAGATTCTTGGTGTGCCGGTGACCGTGGAGAGCGTGGAAATATCGGCGGAAACAGGGGAGGGGCTCTTGCGGGGTCTTGTGATCGGCAATCCCGCCGGGTTCAGTTCGCCTTCGGCATTTCAACTCGGTGAGATCAAGATAGCGCTCGATGCCGGCTCGCTGACCGGCAACCCGTTTATTGTCGAAAGCATAGCTGTCGCCGATCCGAAAATTACTTACGAAATTAGCCAGGAGGGCAGCAACATCAACGCCATTTTGGCAAATGCGCGCGCGTATCAGGCATCGTCTGGCGGTGGCGGAAATGAATCGACCGACGATGAAGGGACCAAGCTGATCGTGGACGATTTGCTGATTACCGGGGGTAAGATCGCCGTCAGCGCCAGTTTTCTGAAAGGCGCGGGTCTGTCGGCCAGGCTTCCAGATATTCACATGACCGAGATTGGGCGGGATTCCGATGGCGCCACGCCGGGCGAATTTACCGAGGCCGTGTTGGGCGAGATTTCGGGCAAGGCCGGCGGTGCCGTATCGGCGCTCAACAATGAGCAGATCTCCAACGCCATGTCCAAGGGCAAGGCGGCCCTGAAAAAAGGCACCGATAAGGTCAAGAAGGGTCTGAAAAAACTGTTTGGCGACTAGCCGGACGGCGGGGCGTTGGTTCCAGTGGCTTCATTCTTGCTCTTGCAGCGGCGAATATCGTTCCCGGTGTTTTCCGGCAAGAACACCATCGGCCGGTAGTCCTCCGCCAGGATGTCGATGTCCTCGCCTTCCAGCAAGGGGACAATCTCGAACAAGGGGTCCAGCCGTTGGCAATAGTTGCGGATCCTCATGCTGCGGTCGGAAGCCCTATTCGCTAGCCGGGTAAGAAAAGTATTGAATTCAACGCCGAATGAGGGGCCATAAGATCTGTGAAAATGCCGTTCAAGAACGGCGGATTCGGTGGCCAGCCGGCCCCGAAAGCGACCGATAAATCCATTGTAAATCCCGGAAAACGCTTTGTAGGCGTTTCCTGAACGCCCGCTTTCGGCGGTTCTTGGACATTTCAGCGCCGCGACCATCAGTTCTGCCTTGAGCATATGGACACCTGCTGCCAGTTGCTCCCTCTCGCCAAAACATGGCGCGGCGGCGGCTTGTGTGATTACCGCGCTGGTAATAACAAACATGGCGGCGAGGGGGCGATAACGAGTAAGCTTGGTCATTGCTGGGCCGGAGTTGCTGATACGACAGGTGTTGGCCTATTCAGGTACTACTTGGCGGCCACGATTTGAACCGCTAAGTTCCCAACAGGCCCAAAGAGGGGATGCAAGAGTGCGGGCTAGTAGTTTCCAGATTGTTGCTGACGACGGCTTGGAGATATTTGTTCGCCGTTGGATGCCCGAGGAAGGCATGCCGCTTCGCGGCGTGGTGCAGATCGCCCATGGTTTGGCGGAGCACGGTCGACGCTACGGCGAGGCGGCGGCACGCCTGACGGCGGCTGGATATGGCGTCTATGCCAACGACCACCGAGGACATGGGCGGTCGGTGATTGCCTCCAAGGATTTCGGCTATTTTGGCCGGTCCAACGGTTGGACTCAGGCGGTTTGTGATCTCTACAAGTTGAATTGTCAGATTCGCGACGAGAATGGCAATCCCCCGGTTTTCTTATTGGGCCATGGCATGGGTGCTGAACTCGCGGGCCAGTTTGTGATTGAGCACGGGCGGTCCCTGGCCGGGGCGCTCTTTTCTGCGCCCGTCGGCCACTTGGGTTTCGCCCGTTACAGATATTTGGCCCTGGTCTGGCTTGAGCGTTTGCGCCTAGGAGCCTTCGGCCGGAGCCAAGCCTTTGGTCAGCGATTCGTGCGCGCCATGAATATGTCGTTCGAACCGGCGCGGACGGACATCGACTGGCTATGTGGTGACGAAGAAGAGATAGACGATTATCTGGCTGATCCGCTTTGCGGGTTTAACCCGACATTGCGTATGTTGCTCGACATTCTTCAGAATATTGGTGTCATAGAGAAATACTCGAATCTGCGGCGTGTCCCGAGAGAACTTCCCA
This sequence comes from uncultured Alphaproteobacteria bacterium, assembly GCA_964405515.1. Lineage (GTDB taxonomy): Bacteria > Pseudomonadota > Alphaproteobacteria > JAPYRI01 > JAPYRI01 > CAYOOG01. The sequence goes on from CAYOOG010000108.1 coordinate 8,613, forward strand.
TCCATTTCCTGTGTGGGGACCGGGACCCGGTCAATGACGGCGGGCAAGGATTGAAGCGCGTCGCTCGGCTGCTCAAATTGGCAAAGGTCCAGGATGTCCGCTTCAAGGTTTATCCCGGCGGCCGCCACGAAATGTTACACGAAACAAACCGGGACCAAGTCTTCGAGGATATTATTGAGTGGCTAAATACGATCTCCGAGCGGTCGGCCC
>CAYOOG010000109.1:0-1028 GCA_964405515.1 uncultured Alphaproteobacteria bacterium
GTTCATGTGCTTATTTCCCGATATAAATCGATCCAATAACCGAGCCCACTAAAGCCCGGCGGAGGCTGGTCGGGGCGGCCGGATTTGAACCGACGACCTACTGCTCCCAAAGCAGCCGCGCTACCAGGCTGCGCTACGCCCCGTCTGGCCTCAGATACACGAGACCGCCGTGATCGGCAAGCTAACCCCCGAACAATCCGTGTACAACCTTGTCCCCCGCCTTGAGCCCCAGGCGATCCGCCGTGCCGCCCAATAGTTCCAATACGCCGATGATGGGACCGCCGGAGGGAATGATCTCAAGGGATCTGGGCACCGTACGCCGGGCAATGCGGATGATGCCGCCATCCGCGGCGATAAAAAGAATATCCAGTGAGATCAGCGTGTTTTTCATCCACATGGCGGCAAATTGAGGTTCGGCATAATCGAACAGCATGCCGCGATCCGGAGCCAGGCTTTCGCGGTACATCAGGCCGATGCGGCGGCTTTCCGGGTCCGCCGCAAGCTCGACCATAAAACGGTACTCCGTCCCGCCGGAAACAATGGTTAATGGTTCCACCTCGCCCGCGGCGCCAGGATCTCCGGCGAACAGCAAGAACACCAAGGCCAGACCCGATAAAAAAGACCGCCGGGAAAGAGGTCCGGCGGTTGATTTTGCCCATGCTGACAACGGCCCGTGCCTCATTCGCGGAATATTTCCGCGACCTGTGGCCCCTTTGGACCATCACCGACCTTGATCTTCAACGATTGCCCGGTCTGCAGTTCCGGAATACCGGCCTGACGCAAGGTATCCATATGAATGAAAACGTCCTGGGTGCCGTCCCCGCGGGTGACAAAGCCATAACCGCGCACTCGGTTGAACCACTTAACAGTGACTTCCAGGAAATCCCCAAGGGGCTCGACCGCCTGCCGATGGGGCGCCGCCGGGCGCTCTGAAACAATTGCCGTGCTGGTGTCAAACTTGACAATCCGGGTCGCCTGCAGACCCTTGGGCCGTCGCACCACCTCGCAAATAATCGTGGTCCCCTCGA
>CAYOOG010000109.1:1038-8788 GCA_964405515.1 uncultured Alphaproteobacteria bacterium
GAGTGGCCAGCGTCCCGCAATACAGACGAGTGAAGCAAAACATCTTCGCCATCGTCCGTCTGGGCAATAAATCCGTATCCCTTTACCGGATCAAACCACTTGATCGTACCGCCGAGCTCCAATTCCTCAGAATTGGCTCCCTCAGGTACCTCCTCCTGCCTATCCATCACAAAGGTACTCGCTGCAACCGCCGGGGGAACCTTCAGAATATCATGTTTTTTGGGGGAGTGAAACTTCGGCGGTAGATTATCATGCGCTCACTACGGTAAAATAGAAATATCTATTATTTTTCAATCTCTTATATGGCATTTCTTATGTTGCCTCTGAAGTTTGATAATGCGCTGTCTCGGGTTGCCGGAGCAGTTGCCGCCGGAGGCCAGCCCAAGGAGCAATCTCGCCGCCGAGATTCCCTGCCGTTTCGGACCGTAATCCGCTGGAATATCGGCCGCCGTCATACTATTAATCAGCAGCGCGCCTTCGTCGGTGCGCCTGGGTAATGATCACCCATCGGCAGGATTTTTTACGAGGTTGGGGGACAACGGCGCGTGATCCACGCAATCAGTCTAGCCATGGCCCTTTTCGCAGCCTGGCTCCTGCTTTCAGGCCACAGCGAGACCATGCTGTTTACCTTCGGCGGGCTTTCCTGCGCCGCCGTCGTTGCCATCGCCCTGCGCATGGACGTGGTTGACCACGAAGGGCAGCCGGTTCACTTGGGATGGCGCCTGGTCCCCTATCTGCTGTGGCTGATGTGGCAGATCGTGCTCGCCAACTGGGACGTCGCAAAGCGCATTCTTAATCCGCACCTGCCCATCAGCCCCCGCGTCATTGAAGTCGAAGCGGGCCAGGAGACCGAGCTGGGACAGGTGATTTACGCCAATTCCATCACTTTGACGCCGGGAACCGTTTCCATGGCCGTCCGCGATGGCGTTATAACCGTGCACGCCTTATCTGCGGAAGCCGCCGAGGACGTGGAGAGCGGCGACATGAACCGGCGCGTCTCACGGCTGGAGGAAAAATCTTGATATTCGAGGCGGTAGCAGTAGGGATTTTGGCGACCATGGCCTGCGCCCTCGCCCGCGCCGTCCTGGGCCCGTCGGTCTTTGACCGCATTCTGGCGGTAAATATGTTCGGCACCAAGACGGTCTTGCTGATCGCCGTGCTTGGTTTTTCGGCCGGGAGGCCGGAATTCCTCGATATCGCGCTGGTCTACGCCTTGATCAATTTCATTGGTACCATCGCTATTCTCAAGTTCCTGCGATATGGCGGCTTCGGCGACCACCACGGATCGGATGAGTCCACATGAGTGGGGAGATCGCCAATTTCATTGCCTACGGCCTGATGTTGGTCGGCGCCGTTTTCGCGTTGATAGGCGGCATCGGTATGTTGCGCCTGCCCGACTTCTACTCGCGCATGCACGCGGCGGGAATTACCGATACCCTGGGTGCGTGGCTTATTCTTGCCGGTTTCGGTGTCTACGAGGGGCTCTCCTTGGTGACGGTGAAGCTCATTCTGATCTTTGTATTCATTTTCTTCACCAGCCCGGTCTCCACCCATGCCGTAGCCAACGCCGCCATGACCGCCGGTCTCAGGCCCATGCGGCGGCGGCAAGGCAAGAAGAAGAACGGCTAAGCCTCGTGATTATGCATCACATCATCAATATTGCTTTGCTCTCCTTCATGGGGGTGACGGCCCTGGCTATCGTGCGCCGCCATAATCTGTTTGCCGTGGTCATGCTGGGCAGCGTCTTCAGCCTCTTGTCGGCCGGCATGTTCGTATATTTGGACGCCGTTGACGTGGCCTTCACCGAAGCTTCGGTGGGCGCCGGCATTTCAACCGTGCTCATGCTCGGTGCGCTGTCACTGACCCGCTCGCGGGAGAAGATCAAAGTACACATTTCCATTATGCCGCTGCTGTTGGTCATCGCCACCGGCGCCACGCTGGTCTACGGCACATTCGACATGCCGCGTTTCGGTGACCCGTCGGGCCCCATTCACAGCCATGTGGCGCCGCGTTATCTGGAACAGTCCTATGAAGAGGTTGGATTGCCAAACGTCGTTACTTCGGTACTGGCCAGTTACCGCGGCTTCGATACCTTGGGTGAAGTTACCGTGATTTTCACTGCCGGGATCAGCGTCATGCTGCTCTTGGGCAGCGGCAAGACCCCGCCCGACGAGCCGCGCCCAAGCCGCAACCTGCAGCAGCATATAGTCCTGCGAACAGTTAGTAAGCTATTGATTCCATTTATCCTTTTGTTTGCCTTGTACGTCCAATTCCACGGCGATTACGGCCCGGGTGGCGGCTTCCAGGCCGGCGTTATCTTCGGCGCGGCGTTTATTCTCTACGCCCTTGTCTTTGGGCTAGGTAACGCAACACGGGTCGTTCCCCACTGGCTGCTCCGGCTGCTCGTCCCCTTTGGAGTGCTGCTCTTTGCGGCGGTGGGCGTCGCCGGCATGTTCCTTGGTGGAAATTATCTGGATTACAACGTGCTCGCCCACGATCCTGTCCACGGCCAACATTTGGGCATTCTTCTGGTGGAACTGGGCGTCGGCATCACCGTGGCCGCCGTCATGATGAGCATCTTCTTTTATTTCGCCGGGCGGTCGAAGTGATGGAACAGATGATGTTCTATTTCAATTACTGGATCGTCGTCTTGTTGATGATGACCGGTTTTTACGTGGTCATTTCACGCGGAAACCTCATTAAGAAAGTCGTCGGGCTGAACGTTTTTCAGGTCTCGGTTTTCCTCTTGTATATCTCCATGGGGAAGATTCACGGCGGCACGGCGCCGATTCTGGATGATCGCTACACGGTCTATTCCAATCCCCTGCCGCACGTCTTGATCCTTACGGCCATTGTTGTCGGCGTCGCGACCACGGCATTGGCGGCGGCGCTCATCGTACGCATAAACGAAGCCTACGGCACCATCGAGGAAGACGAAATTCAGACCAAAGAGCGCGAGCAGGAGGAAGTCTCTTGATCGAGGAGCACCTACCCGCGCTGCAAATCGTCGTGCCGCTCATCGCGGCGCCGCTGTGCATAGTGCTGCGCAAGGGCGACCATGCCTGGGCATTCGCAACCACGATTGCCTGGGCGGCTTTCGCCATGTCGACGCTGCTGCTGGACCGGGTATTGGCGGAAGGCACCCTGGTCTACGAGATGGGCGGCTGGGCGGCGCCTTGGGGAATCGAGTACCGCATCGACCGCCTGAACGCTTTCGTCCTGACCATCGTCGCCGGCATCGCCGCCGTGGCCCTGCCCTATGCGCGGAACAGCGTGGCAAATGAAATCGACGAAGCGCAACAGCCGCTGTTCTATTCCGCGCTGTTGCTTTGCATGACCGGGCTGCTCGGCGTGACTATCACAGGCGACGCCTTCAACCTTTTCGTCTTCCTGGAAATTTCCTCGCTGTCGTCCTACGCCCTTATCAGCATGGGCGCACGGCAAGATAGACGCGCCCTTACCGCCGCCTACAATTACCTGATCATGGGCACCATCGGCGCGACCTTCTACGTTATCGGCGTCGGTCTGCTGTACATGGTCACGGGAACCCTGAACATGGGCGACTTGTCATTGCACCTGGGTGCGCTATTCGACAATCGCACGGTGCTTGTTGCCTTCGTCTTCTTGTTTACGGGGCTTGGCTTGAAGATCGCCATGTTCCCGTTGCATTTCTGGCTGCCAAACGCTTACGCCTATGCGCCTTCGGCGGTAACGGTTTTTCTTGCAAGTACGGCAACGAAGGTTGCGGTTTACGCCATGTTGCGCGTTATGTTCACGGTCTTCGGCGCCTTCTACGTATTCGAGAAGGTCAACTTGAGCTTGTTCCTGCTGCCGTTGGCCTTGGTGGCCATGTTCGTGGCGTCTCTTGTGGCGATCTACCAGAAGAATTTGAAACGGATGCTGGCGTATTCGAGCGTCGCGCAAATCGGCTACATGCTGTTGGGGGTCGGGCTAGCTAACACCACCAGCCTTACCGCCACCATCGTTCACCTTTTCAATCACGCCCTGGTCAAGGGCGGGCTGTTCATGGCCCTGGGCGCGATCATGCTGCGGCTCGGCTCTGTCCATATCGATAGCTTGAACGGCATCGCCAAGCGCATGCCCTGGACCATGGCCGCCTTCGTTGCCGGCGGCCTGAGCCTCATTGGCGTACCCCTAACCGTCGGCTTTATTTCCAAATGGTATCTGATTTCCGCCGCCCTGGAGGCCGGCATGTGGCCCGTCGCCGTCGCCGTCCTGGCGACTTCGCTGCTGGCGGTAATCTACATCTGGCGCGTTGTGGAAGCGGCTTACTTCCGCGAACCATCCGGCGAGAGTTCAGTACGCGAAGCGCCCTTGAGCCTATTGGTGCCCACGTGGCTGCTGGTGGCCGGCAGCATCTACTTCGGCATTAACACGGAGATGACCGTGGGCGTTGCCGGCGCGGCAGCCAGAGTTCTGCTTGGGGGCGTCTCGTGACCATCATTCATCTGATCTTGGCCGTACCCCTGGTTGGCGCTGTCTTTATCTTGTTGACCGGCGACCGGCCCAACCTGCGCGAGTCCGTGACCTTGGCAACCTCGGGCGTCTTGTTCTGGCTGGTCGCCAATCTATTGCCCACGGTGATGTTGGGTGGGCGCCCAAGGACCGAGATTATCGAGACCCTGCCCGGCCTTTCAATTGCCTTTGAAGTAGAGCCCCTGGGGCTCATGTTCGCCCTAATTGCCAGCCTCTTGTGGGTAGTGACATCGATCTATTCCATCGGGTACATGCGCGGCCACCACGAGAAGAACCAGACGCGGTTCTATTTCTTCTTTGCCATCGCCCTGTTCAGCGTGATCGGCGTGGCTTTCGCCGCCAACATGCTGACGCTTTTCATTTTTTACGAGGTTCTAACACTCTGCACCTTCCCGCTGGTCACCCACTCCGGCACCGACGAGGCCAAGCGTGCCGGGCGTGTTTACTTGGGGATTCTGCTTGGCACTTCCATCGGCTTTCAGTTCCTGGCCCTTGTCTGGACCTGGATGATCGCCGGAACCCTGGACTTCACCGAGGGGGGTATTCTGGAAGGCAAGGCGGCGGGCGTGACCATCACAGTGCTGCTGGCTCTCTACGTGTTCGGCATCGGCAAGGCGGCCCTGATGCCCTTCCACCGCTGGCTTCCCGCAGCCATGGTGGCGCCAACCCCGGTAAGCGCTTTGCTGCACGCCGTGGCCGTGGTCAAGGCCGGTGTGTTCACCGTCCTGAAGGTTACGGTCTACATATTCGGGATCGATTTTCTGCGCGAAGCCGGCTCAAGCGAATGGCTGCAGTACGTCGCCGCCGCGACGATCATCATTGCCTCGCTCGTCGCCATGACCAAGGATAACCTCAAAGCCCGGCTGGCCTATTCCACCATCAGTCAGCTTTCCTACATTGTCCTTGGCGCCATGCTGGTGAATTCCCTGAGCGTCACCGGAAGCGGCATGCATATCGCCATGCACGCCTTTGGCAAGATCACCCTGTTTTTCTGCGCCGGCGCCATCATGGTGGCCAGCCACAAGACCGAGTTGAGCCAGATGCGGGGCATCGGCCGAACCATGCCCTTCACCACCGCCGCCTTTTTCATCGGTGCGCTGTCTATTATCGGCCTCCCCCCCATGGGCGGTGTGTGGAGCAAGTGGTACCTGGTGCTGGGCGCCCTGGAGGCCGACCAGATCGCCCTGGTCGCCGTGTTGATGCTGAGCTCGCTCTTGAACGTGGCTTACCTGATGCCGCTGCCCTTCAACGGATTTTTCCGCGCGCCGGACGGCGACGAGGCCAAGGGCGGCATTAAGGAGGCGCCGGCCGCTTGCCTCGCCGCCATGGGCTTTACCAGTTTCGCCTGCCTGATCTTGTTCTTCTACCCCGACCCACTTTTTTATATTTTGGCACCTCTCACATCGCCATAGGCATGACATGAGCAAGAAAGAAAAGAGTCATCTCTTCGACAACCCGCGAAACATTCAGATCGTGGTTTACGGACTGTTTGCGGTTTGCACGGTTGTTTTCCTTGCCGATTTTGCCCTGCACCGCCACGTAGACCACCCGGCCGAGGCGATCACGGGCTTTTACGCCGTCTATGGGTTTTCAGCCTATTCCGCCTTGGTCCTAATTGCGCGCGAACTGCGCAAGATCCTGATGCGCAAGGAAGACTATTACGATGAGCAATAGCCTTCTGATCGCGCCTTTCCTGGTGTTCTACGCCGCCGCGCCGCTGGTGGCGCTGACACGCGGTTGGCTTCGCGGGCTGGTTCTGTTGGCCGTACCGCTGTTGGGCGCCTGGAACTTAATTGGCGCCAGCGACGGAAGCTGGGTTTATGTGGACCTCTTCGACTATTCCCTGGAGTTATACCGTGTCGACCGCCTGAGCCTGCTGTTCGGCTATCTCTTTCATCTGGCGACATTTATCGCCATCGTTTACTCGCTGCACGTCAAGGATACGGTGCAAGCAGTGGCGGGATTGATTTACGCCGGCAGCGCCCTTGGCGCCGTTTTCGCCGGTGATCTGATTACGCTCTTCTTGTTTTGGGAAATGCTGGCAATTTCTTCGGTGTTTCTCATCCTGGCCCAGAAGAGCGACCGTGCCCAGGCCGCCGCCATGCGCTATCTGATAATCCAGGTACTCTCCGGCGTGATCCTGTTGGCCGGTGTGCTGGTGCGCGCGCACGAAACGGGCTCGACTGCGTTCGGCTACATCGGCCTCACTGGCCTGGCCTCTTGGTTGATCTTCCTGGGTTTCGGCATCAAGTGCGCCTTCCCGCTGGTGCACAACTGGCTCACCGATGCCTACCCGGAGGCGACCCCCACCGGCACCGTGTACCTGAGCGCCTTCACCACCAAGGTGGCTGTCTACGTTTTGGCGCGCGGCTACCCGGGAACGGAGATCCTGATTTACATCGGCGTGGTGATGACCCTGTTCCCGATATTTTATGCGGTGTTGGAAAACAACCTTCGGCGGGTGCTGGCCTACTCCATGATCAACCAAATCGGCTTCATGGTCGTCGGCGTCGGCATCGGCACAAGCATGGCCTTGAACGGCGCGGTCTCTCATGCTTTCAACGACGTCATCTTCAAGGGCCTATTGTTCATGTCCATGGGCGCCATCCTGCACATGACCGGGCGCATCGGTTGCTCGGATCTCGGCGGTCTCTATAAGAGCATGCCGGTAACGACGGTGCTTTGCATCGTCGGCGCCGCGTCCATTTCCGCCTTTCCGCTGTTTTCGGGATTCGTTTCCAAGTCCATGGTCATGGCGGCGGCCTTGGACGAAGGCTACCCGGTCATTTGGCTGCTTTTGTTATTTGCGTCCGCGGGTGTCCTGCATCACGCCGGAATCAAGATTCCCTTCTACGGGTTTTTCAATACGGATTCCGGCATTCGCACCAGCGACCCACCGGTCAACATGCTGTTGGCCATGTTCCTCGGCGCCACGATTTGCGTGTTTAACGGGTCGTACCCCTGGGTGCTTTACAGCCTGTTGCCCTTCCCCGTGGACTATGTGCCCTACTCCATGGCCCACGTCGTTACCCAATGCCAGTTGCTGTTCTTCGCCTGCCTGGCTTTCTGGTTCCTCAAAACGCGCGACATTGAGCCCCACGAACTGCCTTGCGTGAATCTGGATGCCGAGTGGACTTACCGGCGGCTGTTGCCCCGTGTGTTACGCTGGCTCAAGGCCACCTTTGGGCCCGTGGACCGGGCGATTCGCGATTCCGCGATGTGGTAGGTGTGCTGGCCCGGCGCCCGCATGTTG
>CAYOOG010000110.1:0-8633 GCA_964405515.1 uncultured Alphaproteobacteria bacterium
GGTGCTTCTCAAGAGGTATTCCTGGCCGGGCAATGTGCGCGAGCTTGAAAATCTGGTGCGGCGGCTGGCGGCGCTCTATTCCGAGGATCAAATTGGCCCGGAAGTCATCGAAAGCGAATTGGCGGAACCGGAGCTCACCAATCGCGGTGGCACAAGCCAGGAAGATGACGAGAGCCTTGGCGAAGCCGCCGAGCGCCATTTGGCGCGGTATTTTGCCGCCCACGGCGACGGCTTGCCGCCGCCCGGCCTTTACGAGCGTATACTGAGGGAGATCGAGCGGCCGCTGATTACCATGTGCCTGGCGGCAAACGGCGGGAATCAGGTAAAAGCCGCGGAATTGCTGGGATTGAACCGGAATACGCTGCGCAAAAAGATACGTGGGCTGGACATTCAACTGGGACGCGGCCTCAAGTGATGCATTAATGTCACAATGTGGTATAGTCGTCTCAGCGGTTCGCAGGTGGCCCGTTTTATAAGAAGAACAAAGGGCTACCGGGAAGCCGCTCGTATTTCTTGAGGATGGGCGCGCGCAACCTTACCGGTCATGACGAGTTCGAGTGAGATCGCAGAGGGATCAAGAATCCACCGCGTAGGTGAGTGGATTCGGGAAGGTCTTGGTGGCCGGTTGGCCGTCATGCTGGTGCTCGGCGCCGGGCTTTCCAGCGTGGCTACCTATGCGGCCCTGTCCGGCGCGGCTCCCTTCACACCATCTTCCCGAAGCATTCTCATCCTGTTGCTGATCAACCTGTCGCTGTTGATGGTGCTGGGCGTGGTCGTGGCGCAGCGCCTTGTGCGCCTGTGGGTGGCGCGGCGAGCCGGTTCAGCGGGCTCAAGATTGCACATTCGTATGGTCAGGCTGTTCGCCATGCTGGCGGCGGCGCCGACCATCATCATTGCCATGTTCTCCGTGCTGTACTTCCACTTGGGGCTGGAGGCCTGGTTCAGCGATCGCGTGCGGACCGTGCTTCAAGAATCCGTGCTCGCCGCCGAGGCTTACCTGGACGAGCACCGAAAAGTCATTCGCGCCGATGTCCTGGCCATGGCCAACGACGTCAACCGGCTGGCGCCGGAAGTTGGTGCCGGTCGCATCGATCTGGGCGACCTGGTGGTGACACAGGCGGCGCTCCGCTCATTGCCAGAAGCCATCATATTCAACAGCAGCGGCGAGGTTCTCGCCAAGACCCAACTGAGTTACGGCGTAGGAATTGACGCCTTGCCGGATGGCGCCTTGCAGGAAGTGTCATCGGGCGACGTTTTTATTCTTACGAACGATAACGAGGACCGCGTGCGCGCCCTCTTGAAGTTGGACCGCTTTATTGATGCCTATCTGTTCGTGGGCCGCTTCCTCGACCCGCGCGTGCTTGGCCACGTGCGCCGAACAGAGGCGGCGATCGCCGAGTACGAGAACCTGGAGGGCGCCCGGTCCGGCATCGAGATCACCTTCACCATGATCTTCATGGTCGTGGCGCTGCTGGTCCTGCTCGCCGCTATTTGGTTTGGACTGGCTTTTGCCACGCGCATCGTGGCCCCGGTGGGCCGGTTGGTGACGGCGGTCGAGCGGGTTCGCGACGGCGATCTTGAGGCGCGTGTGGATGAGTCGCGAACCGAGGATGAAATCTCCACCTTGAGCAGTGCCTTCAATCGCATGACGGAGCGTCTCAGCACCCAGCAAAGCGAACTGACCGAGGCAAATGAACAACTGGATCAACGCTGGCAATTTACGGAGGCCGTTCTGGCTGGCGTGACCGCCGGTGTTGTCGGCCTCGATGCCGAGGGCATCATCAATCTGTCCAATAAATCCGCGAGCGTGCTGCTGGCGCGGCCGGCGGATGAACTGGCGGGGCGGCCTTTTGCCGAAGCGGTGCCGGAAATGGCGGCGCTGCTTAGGGCCGCGGGCCGGCGCCGGGGCAGGGTGGCCGAAGACCAGATTGCCATTACTCGCAATAGCGTTGTCCATAATCTGCTGGTGCGCATCGTTGCCGAGTGGAGTGAGGGCAGCATCAAGGGTTATGTGGTGACCTTCGACGACTTGACCGACCTGTTGGTGGCCCAGCGCCGCGCCGCATGGGCTGACGTTGCTCGCCGGATTGCTCACGAAATCAAGAATCCTCTGACGCCCATTCAATTGTCGGCGGAACGTCTGCGCCGGAAGTACCAGGACGAAATCGATAGCGACCCGGAGATTTTTGCCCAATGCACGGACACGATTATCCGGCAGGTGGGTGATATCGGCCGCATGGTCGACGAATTTTCTTCCTTCGCCCGCATGCCGGCGCCTATTTTTGCCGATCAGGATTTAACCGAACTGGCGCGCCAGGCTGTTTTCCTCGGTCAGGTAGGCAGCCCCGAAACCCGTATCGAGATGAATTTTCCAGAACATGCGGTCGTGGTTTCCTGCGACGAACAACAGGTCTCGCGCGTGTTCACGAACCTGCTCAAGAACGCCGCCGAATCCATCAGCATGCGCAAAGCATCGGATGATGAAAAAATGAAAGGACACATCGTCGTGGCCATTGAGAATGGTGAGGACCTAGCCACGGTTTCGATTACCGATAACGGCCCGGGCTTTCCAACGGATATGCGGGAGCGCCTGACCGAGCCTTATGTGACGACGCGGGCCAAGGGAACTGGTCTTGGGCTGGCGATTGTCAAGAAAGTTATGGAAGAACATGGCGGCGAGTTGAACCTCTTGGACGCACCGGATGGCGGCGCGCTTGTGCAGTTGGTGTTCCATAGAGATAGCGATCACGCCGCCGTGGAAGCCGACGCGGAGAGGAGGGCCTCCTGATGTCACACGATATACTGGTCGTCGATGATGAGGCCGATATTCGTGAATTGGTCTCCGGTATTCTTGCCGACGAGGGTTATTACGTCCGCGCCGCGGCGGACAGCGAATCAGCGCTGGCTTCCATCGCCGCGCGGCGGCCCTCGCTCTTGGTTCTGGACATCTGGATGCAGGACAGCCGTCAGGACGGTCTCGAATTGCTCGATACGGTGCATGCCGACGACCCCGATCTGCCCGTCCTGATGATCAGTGGCCATGGCAATATCGAGGTGGCGGTCTCGGCCATCAAGCGCGGGGCCTACGACTTTATCGAGAAGCCCTTCAAGGCGGACCATTTGCTGGTCATGGTTCAACACGCGATAGAGGCGGTGCGCCTCAAGCGCGAAAACCGCGAGCTTCGCATGCGAACCGGAGACGATGGCAGGCTGATTGGCGATTCGCCATCCATCCATGCGGTGCGCCAACTTGTGGAAAAGGTTGCGCCCACGGGCAGCCGCGTTCTCATTATGGGCCCGGCGGGCTCGGGCAAGGAGGTTGTGGCGCGACTGCTACACGGTCGATCGCGCAGGACCGAATCGCCTTTCGTTGTATTGAACGCCGCCAGTATGGCGCCCGAGCATATGGAGCGCGAACTCTTCGGCGTCGAAGGCGAAGGTGGGGGCCGCAAGATCGGTGTTTTTGAACAGGCTCACGGCGGCACGCTATTCATCGACGAGGTTTGCGATATGCCCGTCGCGACGCAAGCGAAGATTCTTCGGGTTCTGGTCGATCAGACCTTCGAGCGTGTCGGCGGCAATACCATAGTGCAGGTGGACGTGCGCGTGGTCAGCGCCACAAGCAAGGATTTGCGCCAGGAGATCGCCAAGGGAAACTTCCGGGAGGATCTCTACCACCGACTTAACGTGGTGCCGATTCACGTGCCTCCGCTCGTGGACCGCCGCGAGGACATACCGGATCTGATCGAGCACTTCATGACGCGATTGGCGGCGGCGACCGGCGTGACGCGTCGCAAGATTGGCAGCGATGTCCTGGCTGCCCTGCAGTCCCATAATTGGCCGGGAAACGTGCGCCAACTACACAACATCGTCGAGCGCTTGTTGATATTGTCGTCCGGCGAAGGCGTTGACGAAATCGGCATCGAACTGCTGCCATCGGAGGTCCTGCCCACGGGCAATGGTGATGCCGGAGGCAACGGCACCGAGAAGGTCATGGGCTTGTCCTTGCGTCAGGCACGGGAGAGTTTCGAGCGGGAATACTTGATAGCGCAAATTGTCAGGTTTGGAGGTAATATCTCGCGAACAGCCAGTTTTGTGCGCATGGAGCGCTCGGCGTTGCACCGCAAACTCAAGTCGCTGAATATCTCGCAGGCGGACTGGACTTAGTAGGTAGGGTCGATCCATGAAAGTAATCGTCTGCGGGGCCGGCCAGGTCGGGTCGAATATTGCCCGCCATCTTGCGGCGGAAAACAATGACGTGACGGTCATTGACCAGTCGCCGGACTTGATTCAAAAGATCAACGATTCCCTGGATGTGAAGGCCATGGTTGGCTACGCCTCCCATCCGGATGTATTGGAGCAGGCCGGTGCCGGCGACAGCGATATGATCATCGCCGTCACCTTCGCCGACGAAGTGAACATGGTGGCCTGTCAGGTCGCCCACTCGCTCTTTAACGTGCCGACCAAGATTGCCCGGGTGCGGACGCAAAGTTACCTCTCGCCCTTGTGGCAGGATCTGTTCTCCCGCGAGCATATGCCCATCGACGTTATCATCTCGCCGGAGATCGAAGTTGCCCAGGCGATTCTGCGCCGCCTTGAGGTGCCCGGTGCCTTCGACGTTATTCCCTTTGTCGACGGCAAGGTAAACGTGGTTGGCGTACGCTTGGGCGAGGATTGCCCGGTTATCGATACACCCTTGCGGCAACTGACGGAGATATTTCCGGACCTCAACATTATCGTCACCGGAATTGTTCGGGACGGCCAGGCGATCGTGCCGACCGATGAGGATCAATTGTTCGCCGGTGACGAGATATACTTCGTTGCCCCGGCTGAAAAAGTAAAGCGCGGCCTTGCGACTTTTGGTCACGAAGAGCAAGAGGCGCGCCGCGTGGTCATCGTCGGCGGTGGCAACATTGGGCTTTTTCTGGCCCGCGAGATCGAAGCCAGTTACCCGAACGTCAAAGTCAAGATCATCGAAAGCCAGCGGGCGCGGGCCGAGCACATTCTTGACCAATTGGATCATACGGTCGTGTTGCACGGCGACGCGCTGGATCAGGAACTCCTGCGCGAGGCCAACATTCGCGAAACCGAAACCGTGGTCGCGGTCTCTAACGACGACAAGGTCAACATTCTTAGCGCCCTCTTGGCCAAACGCGCCGGTTGCGAACGTGCCATGACCCTGATTAATAATTCGGCTTACGGACCATTGGTCACGTCCCTTGGCGTAGACGTGTTCATCGATCCGCGGGCGACAACGGTATCGACAATTCTGCAACACGTGCGGCGCGGGCGCATTCGTGGCTTGCACACCCTTCCCGACGGCGCCGCTGAAATCATAGAGGCCGAAGCCCTGGAGACCTCAACCCTGGTGGGTAAGCCCCTGCGCGAGGTCAAGATTCCGGCGGGGGTCATTGTCGGGGCCGTGGTGCGCGGGGACGAGGTTATCATTCCCGGCGGCGATACAGAGGTCAAACCCAGGGACCGGGTGATCCTCTTTGCGCTCCGCGACATGGTGCGCAAGGTCGAAAAGATGTTCTCCGTGCGCGTTGATTTTTTCTGAGTGAATTGAGTGGCGGGCGGGTGACAGTGCCCGCCGGGGATTCATGTTCTACAGCTCCGTCATCTATTATCTCGGTTGGTTGTGCCTGACCTTTTCCGCCGCCTTGGCGGTGCCCATGCTAGGTGCCTTTGCCCTGGGCAACCCCGGCAACGCCGGGCCGTTCCTCGGCGCCTTGCTGCTCGCCGGTTTTTTCGGCGGCGCCTGTGTATTAAGTCTGCGCGACGCCCCACGAGCCGACAATCCCCGGGAATGGTTCCTCTTGCCCGTCCTGGCCTGGATCGTGCTGCCGCTTCTTGGCGCGCTGCCGTTCTATTTCAGCTCCGCCCTGCCGTCCCTTGGCGACGCCTACGTCGAGGCCGTTTCCGGCCTGACAACGACGGGAGTAACGGTACTGACCGGGCTGGACAGCTTGCCGAGGAGTCTCTTGCTCTGGCGCGCCATGTTGCAGTGGATGGGTGGCCTCGGCACCGTGGTGCTTGCGGTGACGCTCTTGTCGCTCCTGGGCATCGGCGGCATGGGGATGTTCAACAGCGCCGTCGCACGGGGCGAAGGCGAGGCTATGTTTCCGCGTATGAGACGGGTGGCGGGTGATATCTGGTGGATCTATCTCGCCCTGACAATACTTTGCGCGATTTGCCTGTGGGCCGCCGGCCTGCCGTTGTTCGAGGCCATTTGCCACGCCATGTCGACCCTATCGACCGGTGGTTTCTCAACCCGCGACGGCTCCATCGGCGCCTTTGGCAATCCCATGGCGGAAATCGTGCTGATCTTTTTCATGGCCGTGGGCGCGCTGAATTTCACTCTGCACTGGGCCTTCGCGCAGGGCGGCGCGGGCGTCTACGCCGCCGATCCTGAAGTCAGGTACTTCGCCTATCTGGCCTTCGGCGCCGGCCTGCTGATTTGGCTCTTTCTCTGGCTCGGCGATGACGGCAGCGCCTCGGCATCCCTGCGCAAGGGCTTGTTCGCGGCGGTCTCGGCACTCAGCACCACGGGTTTCACAACGGCCTCGGAAACGGTGCCCTTGCCCTTCCCGGTATTTCCGGGGCTCCTGCTGCTGACGCTGATGCTGGTTGGCGGCGCCACGGGGTCCACGGCGGGCGGACTGAAGCTCATGCGCTTCTTTCTGTTCCTGAAGCATGGCCGCCGCGAATTGGGCCGCCTTGCCCATCCCCATGGCGTCCAGCAGGTGCACCACGGCGAGCGGGTGGTGCCGGAGCCGGTGATGCTCACGGTTTGGGCCTATTTGGTTGTCTTCCTGGCCGGCAATGCCGCCTTTACCTTGGCGCTGGCCTGGCTCGGCATGGATTTCGGCGCCGCGATGGTCAGTGCCACGGCGGCGATCAGCAATTCAGGACCGGCCGCCGGTTTTGTCATGGGCGCCGAAGATCTGGCGCTGCCCGTTGGCGGCAAATGGGTGATCTGCCTCGCCATGCTGTTCGGTAGGCTTGAACTCTTTACCCTTTTGGCGGTAATCAGTCCGTCCTACTGGCGCGGGTAGAAGAGCTGAACGGGCTAGGAGAGAAGAATGTCACGAATTGCATACGTAAACGGGCGCTATGTGCCCCACGCCCGGGCGGCGGTCCATGTGGAAGACCGGGGCTATCAGTTCGCCGACGGCGTCTACGAGGTCTGCGCTGTTTTGCGCGGCAAGCTTGTGGACCTGGAGCCTCACCTTGACCGTCTGGAACGCTCTTTGGGCGAGCTTCGAATCTCCATGCCCATGTCGCGCAGGGCACTGGCCGTGGTTTTGGGCGAAGTGGTGCGCCGCAACCGCGTGCAAAACGGACTGGTTTACTATCAGGTGACGCGCGGCGTGGCGCCCCGCAATCACGCCTTTCCCGGCGGCGACGTACGGCCCGCGCTCGTGGTCACGGCGCGCAGCGGACTGGGTCCGGCCGAGGCCGGTTTCGGCGAGGAGGGCGTCAAGGTCGTCACCCGCCCGGACATTCGCTGGGCCCGCGGCGATATCAAGACCGTCGCCCTGCTCGCCAACGTGCTTGCCAAGCAGGACGCCCGCGAGGCCGGGGCTTTCGAGACCTGGATGGTCGATGCCGAGGGCTTCGTCACCGAAGGCTCGTCCAGCAACGCCTGGATCGTCGACGGCGAGGGCAATCTGGTCACGCGCCACGCCGACAACGTCATTTTGAACGGCATTACCCGCCGCGCGGTGATCGACCTGGCGGGGCAGGATGGTGTCACCATCGTCGAGCGCCCCTTCGACGTGGCCGAGGCGGAATCCGCCCGCGAGGCCTTCCTGACCAGCGCCACGTCCTTCGTCACCCCGGTGGTGCAGGTCAACGATGCGGTCATCGGCAACGGCAAGCCCGGATCGCTGGCGGCCAAGCTGATCGCCCGCTATCTGGATTACGCTGCTTAAATGGGGCTTTGGAGAGTTGCCACCGCCTCCCGCTCCCCCTTCCCAACCACCCCAAAGGTACCCTGAACGGGTGGTTGGGCAGGGGCAGCGGTGTGGTGCGGCTGAACCCGAAACTCCCTAGCTTGTAAAGGGTAAATCCGGTTATTATGTATCTAATATCCGGTCCGGGGCGACGGCTGCGGGCGCGGGGAGAATTATGAAAAACTGACAAGAAAATGGGGGTTACCCATGTCGGAAAAATCACAAAACGTCCAAGATGTCTTTCTCAACCATGTCCGTAAGAATAAGACGCCGGTAACCGTGTTCCTGGTCAATGGCGTCAAGCTTCAGGGCATTATCACCTGGTTCGATAATTTTTGTGTCCTTCTGCGCCGCGACGGCCACGTCCAACTGGTTTACAAGCACGCCATCTCCACGGTGATGCCCGCCACGCAAATCCAGTTGTTCGAGCCCGACGGCGAGGGCATCTCTGAAGAGAGCTAACGTAGTCAAGGTAACGATTTGGACCAACCTTCCGCCACCAGCAAACTAGGCCGAACGGCGGGGGAGGGCTCCCGTGCGCCCGGCATTCCCGATGGCTCTGAGAGTACCGGCACGGCGCTTGTCCTATACCCGCACCTGAAGGGTCGGCGACGGAGCGAGAGCGCCCGTCTGCCCGAGCAACGCCTCGACGAGGCCGTGGGCCTGGCCCGCGCC
>CAYOOG010000111.1:0-8455 GCA_964405515.1 uncultured Alphaproteobacteria bacterium
ACCGCGAGGTCGGCGACGACGAGGACAAGGGATAATTCGCCTAAGATTACCACTGCCTCCCGCTCCCCCTTCCCAACCACCCCAAGACTCTGAACTATTGCCCGGAACCCGGCTAAAAGCCGCGCTTGTCTGGCTCGGCCATTCATGATAGCCGTTCGCCATTATTTGTGACGAGCCTAAGGAGAGGGCAATGGCAGACGAAGATAACGGCGACACACCGGCGCCGGCAGATATTGCAGGCGTAGCAGGAGCGGCGGGTGCGGCGGCAGACCCCGGCGGCGCGGCCGAGGAACCGCTTGCCCAGCTGGCGCTGATGGCCCAATACGTCAAGGATCTCTCCTTCGAGAACCCCAACGCCCCCAATTCATTCCAGGATTCAGAATCGCCGAAAATTGACGTTTCCATCGACGTTCGCGCGCGCCGCGTGGGCGACGAACACTACGAAGTAGAACTCAAGTTCGCGGTCAAGGCGACGCAAAAGGAAGAAACGGCGTTTGTCGCGGAGCTCCAGTACGGCGGACTGTTCGGTATTCGCAACGTGCCGGAAGAGCACCTGGAGGCCTTGTGTCTGATCGAGTGTCCGCGGCTGTTGTTTCCCTTTGCCCGCCGTATTCTGGCCGACGCCACGCGGGACGGTGGTTTCCCACCCTTGATGCTGGATCCCATTGATTTCGTCGCGCTTTACCGGCAACGAAAGACCAGCGAAGGTGACGGGGACGCCGCCGCGGCAAGCGACCAGCAGCCGCCCGCCCCGGCGGGCAACGGCGGCGGCAACGGCAGCACCACGAGCTAAAGTCTTTCCGACTCTAATTGCGAAAAAAAACAAGCCTTAAACCCTTAGCTGCCATGGGCTAGAGGGGTAATTGGGTTCGTTTCGTAATTTGCCGGTTCTTCGGCAATACATCAATGAAATCAATCGGTTAGGGTTCTCTGGCTGGTTTTATTCTTGCAACTACTTGTAATTACAGTGTTTTTCGAAGATTAGCCGCTTACTACCCCCCCCATTACCTCTCCCAGACCGGGTTTTCCAGGGTCGCGATAAAGGCCTCGTGGGCTGCGGCTTCTTCCGTAGTCGGCGCGTGAGGCCGGGGTGTTCGCTCGGCACGGGCCGCGGCTTCCGGAGCCGCGCTTTCCTTGCCGGTCGCCACGGCGGCAAGCGACAGGTCAGGCTGGCGCCCGCCGACAAGCTCCAGATAGACCTCGGAGAGCAGTTCGGCGTCCAGAAGCGCGCCGTGCTTTTCGCGCACCGAAAGGTCGATGCCGAAACGGCGGCAGAGCGCATCGAGGCTGGCCTGGGCGCCCGGGAACTTGGCGCGGGCCGTGGCCAGCGTATCGTGGACCGGGTGGCCGGGGGCCAGGGCGGCCTGGCCGCAGGCTTTCAGTTCCGCGTTGATGAATCCCAGGTCGAACTTTGCGTTGTGGATCACCAGGGGATCGTCACCAATGAAGTCGAGAAAGTCCCCGGCCACCTCGGCAAATACCGGCTTGTCCGACAGAAAGTCGTCCGACAGGCCGTGAACGGCAAAAGCGGCCTCGGGCATCGGGCGTTCGGGGTTGGTGTAGCGGTGAAATGTTCTGCCCGTGGGCAGATGGTTGACCAGTTCAAGACAGCCGATTTCGACAATGCGGTCGCCGTTCTCCGGATCAAGGCCCGTGGTCTCGGTATCCAGCACCACCTCGCGCATCGCTCTTATTCCCCTTTTGAGCCTGCGGCCCGAAGCACACGGATAATATCACGCACCTGTTCGTGGGCCGCCTCCAGCCCCTTGTCAGTGTAGATGACAAAGTCGGCGCGGCGGCGTTTTTCATCATCCGGCATTTGCTGCGCCAGGATGGCGGCAAAGGCCTCTTCGGTCATGCCGGGCCGGGTCAGGGCACGTTCGCGCTGCACCTCTTGGGGCGCGCTGACCACGACGACACTGTCGCAGCCCGCTTCGCCCCCGCCCTCGAGCAACAGCGGAATATCGAGGACCACCAGATCGGCGCCCTCTGCCCGGCAGGTCGCCAACATGCGCTCGTGCTCTTCTCGCACCAGGGGGTGGACAATGGATTCCAGGCGTTTGAGCGCCTCTGCGTCTCCCAGCACCCGCCGCCCGAGGGCCTGGCGGTCGACGATGCCGTCCTTGACGACCTCGGGAAAAATTTCGGCGACGGCGGCCACGCCCGCGCCGCCCTTGGCGTAAAGGCGATGCACCGCGTCATCGGCCTCGAACACAGGCACACCTTCTTCCCTGAACATGCGCGCCGTTTCGCTCTTGCCCATGGCGATGGATCCGGTAAGACCGATGATAATCATGCCGCCCTCAACTTTGCTTCCAAGCATTTCACGAGATGGCGCCTCAGGTCCTCGTCAACCTCGGGCCGGCAGCCGAACCAGGCGGCGAAGCCCGGCACGGCCTGGTGCATGAGCATACCGAGGCCATCGGCCACGGCATTGCCACGGGCACGGGCGGCGGCCAAGAGCGGCGTCTCCAGCGGGTTGTAGACCAAGTCCGAGACCAAGGCCGCCGGCCCGAGCGCCGCCAGTTCCATCTTCAGCGGCGACTGACCGGCCATCCCCAGGCTGGTGGTATTGACCACAAGCGTGGCGCCGTCGAGAGCTGCTTCCCGCTCCGCCCAGGGAATTACCGTGGCGCCCGGGCCCGCCCCGAGCGCCTTCAACAGCTCCTCGGCGCGGGCAACCGTTCTATTGGCAAGGCGCAACGACTTCACGCCATGGTCCAGCAGCGCCGCCACGACCGCACGGGCCGCTCCGCCCGCGCCCAGGATCAGAGCTGGGCCCTGATCCCAACCGGGGCTGGCGCCGGCGTTCAGGTTGTCGAGAAACCCGGCGCCGTCGCTGTTGGAGCCGACAAGCCGCCCGTCCTTCACGACCACGGTATTGACGGCGGCGCAGCGTTGCGCGCTGGCATCCGCCTCATCGACCAGTTCAAAGGCTGTTTGCTTATGGGGAACGGTAATGTTCGCGCCGGCAAAACCCAAGTGCGGCAGGGCACGAAAGGCGCTGGCGAAGTCTTCCTTGTCCACGGCCAGCGGCAGATACGCACCGCCGATGCCATGACACGCCAGCCAGTGACCGTGCAGCGCCGGCGACAGCGAGTGGGCCACGGGCCAGCCCATGACACCGGCAATGGGAAACTGGGGAAGCTCACTCATTGTCTCGACACCCTTGCTCAAACATCTGGTGACGCGCCGGAGTCTTCGTCTTGTTCCTGCGGTGTCTCTTCCTGGCGACGGGCAAGCAAGTTAAGAATGGCTGCCGCGGTTTCTTCGATGGAGCGGCGGCTGACGTCGACCACGGGCCATCCCTTGGCGGTGAACAAGCGGCGCGCGGCCATCACCTCTTCGCGGACATCTTCTTCATCAACGTAGGCCGATTCTTCCTGCTGCATCCCGATGAGCCGATTTCGCCGAATCGGGATGAGCCGCTCCGGGCTGATGGTCAAGCCGACGATCATGGCGTCGCTTTTTGTGTCGTCCAATTCCTTTGGCAACGGGCAGCCCGGCACGATCGGCACGTTCGCGGCGCGGATGCCACGGTTAGCCAGATAAATGCAGGTTGGTGTCTTTGTGGTTCGTGACACGCCGACAATGATAACTTCCGCTGTCTCAAGGTCATCCGTTGAAAGTCCGTCGTCGTGGGACATGGAAAAATGCAGCGCATCTATGCGTTCGAAATAATCCTTGTCGAGGGCGTGCTGGCGCCCCGGCAAGTTTCCCGCTTCCTCCCCCAAAAAGGAACTTAGACTTGCGATCAGGGGATCAAGAACAGCAAGGCAGGTTACGTTTCGTTCTTGGCAACCTTCAACCAAGGCGTCACGCAGTTCCGTATTTACCAGTGTAAAGACAACGATCCCTGGTTTGTCGTCGATGCCCTCCAGAACCTGTTCGACGTGCTTGGCGCTGCGCACAAAAGACCAGGGGTGTTCTATACACTCCACGTTTTCGAATTGGGCGGTCGCGGCCTTTGAAAGACCGTGCAAGGTTTCACCGGTGGCGTCGGAAACCAGATGGAGATGAAGATGCCTCATTTGTCGCTTCCACTTCTATTGTCTCAATAGAAAAAATTATTTTGTACACAGGCCCGAAGATTAACGTGGATAAGCCGGCTATTTTGAAAGACACAAAAAACTTATGCCCGCTGCTCATCATTCCTACAGACTCTATCCTCGTTGCGAATAAACAACCAAGCGCCTACCAATCCGTTAGTAAGTTTATTTTTTCGCCCAGCGTTTTTAGTCATCACCACTATCCCCGATCAGAGTCTTTAGAGTTTCTCCGCAACAAAAAGACTTATCCACATACGACCCGACGTATCAACCAAACATGGCTTTTGTGCACAAATCATGAATTAAATTTAACCCCCACTTTCCACAGGGAACTACTACAACAACTACTTTTATATTAAATATAAATATAGAGTTAGTGATGTTTAGCGGTATAGCTTTACCTCGTTCTGAAACGCCCAACCTATATCATTTTCCAAGCTTAGGCGGTTATGTCCGATAAGCTCTTAATACGTGCCTTAAAAGGTGAAGTTCTACCGCGGCCGCCTATCTGGCTGATGCGTCAGGCGGGCCGTTACTTGCCGGAGTACCGTCAAGTGAGGGCCACGGCCGGAAGTTTTCTTGACGTTTGTTATCAACCCGACCTTGCGGTTGAAGTAACGCTGCAACCGATCCGCCGTTTCGGATTTGATGCGGCAATTCTGTTTGCCGATATTCTGCTGGTGCCACAAGCCTTGGGTCAGAGTCTGCGCTTCGAAGAAGGGGAAGGACCGGTACTGGATCCGGTTCGGGATGCGGCTGCACTTCAAGAATTGTCGGCGGATAATCTACACGGGACATTGGCGCCGGTTTACGAAACCGTGCGCCGCTTGTCGAATGAACTGCCGGCAGATGTAACGTTGATCGGGTTTGCCGGTGCGCCCTGGACCGTGGCTACCTATATGGTCGAGGGAAGGGGCTCTCTCGATCAGGCGGCGGCGCGGCGATGGGCGTCAAGCAATCCATCGGGCTTCCAGGAACTGATCGACCTCTTGGTGGAGACGACGATTTCATATCTCGACGCCCAGGTTAAGGCTGGTGCCGAAGTCATTCAGATTTTTGACACCTGGGCGGGGGCCTTGACGGGCGAAGACTTCTTTCGTTGGAGTGTTGAGCCCACGGCGCGGATTGTGGCGGCGCTCAAGACCGCGCACCCCGGCTTGCCGGTTATCGGTTTTCCACGCGGCGCCGGAGAAGGCTATGGTGATTTTCTGGAGCGGACCAAGGTAGACGGTGTGAGCATCGACAGTACCGTGGAGCCTGCCTGGGCGGCGGAACATCTGCAGCCCCTGGGAACCGTACAGGGCAATCTTGATCCCCAGGTTCTTGTAGCCGGTGGCGACGCCATGAAAGGCGCGGTGGACAAGATTTTGTCGGCCCTGGGGTCGGGTCCGTTCGTGTTCAACCTGGGTCACGGTATCGTGCCGGAAACACCCCCCGAAAACGTGGCCGATTTGGTCTCGCAGGTACGCGATTGGCGGTGCTGAATGAACAACGGCGATAAGTCCCGCTTGCGCTTGGCTGTTGTCTTGATGAACCTGGGTGGGCCTGATGGTCCATCGTCCGTGCGCCCCTTTCTGTTCAATCTCTTCAACGACAGGGCGATTATCGATTTGCCGCAACCGTTGCGCTGGCTGGTGGCAAAGATCATTTCAGGGCGCCGGGCGGCCGCGGCGCGGGAGATATACAGTCAAATGGGTGGCGCCTCACCGATCTTGGCTCAAACCCAAGATCAGGCGCGGGCCCTGCAGGGGGCGCTGGCCGGGAAGTTTGAGGCGGCGGTTTTTGTCGCCATGCGCTACTGGCACCCCTTTGCCGACGAAACAGTCAAGGACGTCGCCGCCTTTCTGCCGGACCTGATCGTGCTGTTGCCGCTCTATCCGCAATACTCGGTGACAACCAGCGCTTCGTCCCTGGCCGACTGGCGGCGTGCGGCCAGGCACGCCGGCATTGACTGCCCGGAGAGAACCGTGTGCTGTTATCCGACGGCGGCGCGTTTCGTGGAGGCACATGCGACGCTCATCGGGGCGGCCATGGACAAGGCCGGTGGTGCCGATACGCGGTTGTTATTTTCCGCCCACGGCTTGCCGCAAAAGGTTATCGACGGCGGCGACCCCTACCAGTGGCAAGTGGAGGAAACGGCGCGGGCGGTTATCGACGAACTTCGGCAAAAGGGCCGCGACGTCAAAGACTGGTCGGTCTGTTATCAGAGCCGCGTTGGCCCCCTGAAATGGCTGGGCCCGTCCACGCCGGATGAAATCAGGCGCGCGGGCGGGGATCGCAAAGGTGTCGTGGTGGCGCCCATAGCTTTTGTTTCCGAGCATTCCGAGACCCTGGTGGAGTTGGATATTGAATATGCCCGTCTCGCCGGGGAAGTCGGTGCAAAGCCTTACATTCGGGTGCCGGCCTTGGGCACACAGCCGCTGTTTGTTGAGGCCCTGGCCGAGCTGGTTATTGGCCAGGCGCGGGCAAGACTTGATACCGGTGGTCTGGACAGCGGGCCGTCAATCTGTTCTCAATGGGGTGGTCGTCTTTGCCCGGTCGGGCAGGGCCTTTGCCCCAACAACACCGATCGGGCGTAACCCGGAATAAGCCATGTTTATGGACGCGGAAATATACCTCTGGGTAAAGGCGGTCCACGTCATCCTCGTGATTGCCTGGATGGCCGGGATGTTCTATTTGCCCCGGCTATTCGTCTATCACACACGGGGAGAGAAGGGCTCGGAGCTGTCGGAGACCTTGAAGATCATGGAGCGAAAATTGCTCCGCATGATCATCACGCCGGCCATGTTTGCCTCCTGGATCAGCGGTATTTGGATGCTGACCATGCTGTCGCAGAGCGGCGGCTGGCTCTGGGCCAAGATCGCCCTGCTCATTCTCATGGAGGCTTTTTATCTGTTCCTGGTGATTTGGCAGCGGCGCTTCTGGGAGGACAAGAACGAACACTCGGAGAAGTTCTACCGGGTGGCCAACGAGGTACCCACCCTGCTGGTGATCGGCATCGTTATTCTCGCCATCATCAAACCTTTTTAGGGTCGGAAGGACTCTAAGGCTCAACTCCAGCCCCGGCCGCGGGCCGTAACTCGCTGAAGATAAAGGTTTATTCTTTGTTTGACTTGTCCGCGCCGTTGGTTGATCATTTGCCGGCGTAAGAGGTCCCGTCCCTGGGGCCAAAATCACACCCGGTGCAATTGCCTGATTTCCAAGCCCGCCCGACGCTGGTGGCTTGGCGGCAAGTGCCCATCCCCCCGATCTTGAGCCGCCCCCAAGCTGGCGACCCTTTCCCCAAGTTGACTTCGACCACTCACCACTCACTATTCGCGCATCCAAGACGTTCAAAGTAAAAAAGTAACAGCGTATTTCGTCTCCATTTAGGAGGCATTTCAGTAGGCCCGATATGAATCTTCAGGAACTTAAGAACAAGACCCCCACCGAGCTTCTCGACTATGCCGAGGGGTTGAACATTGAAAACGCGAGCAACCTGCGCAAGCAGGACATGTTGTTTGCCATTCTCAAGCAATTGGCCGAGCAGGGAGACGAAATCTCCGGCGCCGGTGTAATTGAAATTCTACAGGATGGCTTCGGCTTCTTGCGGGCGCCCGAATCAAATTATCTGCCCGGGCCTGACGATATTTACGTCAGCCCAAGTCAGATTCGCCGCTTCGGCCTGCGCATTGGCGACACGGTGGAGGGGCAAATTCGCTCGCCCAAGGACGGCGAGAGATATTTCGCCCTGCTGAAGGTTTCCAGCATCAACTTTGAGGATCCGGAAAAGGTCAAGCACAAGGTCCATTTTGACAATCTGACGCCGCTCTATCCGGAATCAAAATTTGGACTTGAATCCGATGATCCAACGGAAAAGGACCCGAGCGCGCGCATTATCGATTTGATTTCGCCTATCGGCATGGGTCAGCGGGCCTTGATCGTGGCCCCGCCGAGAACCGGCAAGACCATGATCCTGCAGAATCTGGCGCACGCCATTACCGACAATCATCCGGAGGTCTACCTGATCGTTCTGTTGATCGATGAGCGGCCCGAGGAAGTGACCGACATGTCGCGCTCGGTCAAGGGCGAGGTTATCAGTTCAACTTTTGATGAACCCGCCTCGCGCCACGTTCAGGTAGCGGAAATGGTCATTCAAAAAGCCAAGCGCCTGGTCGAACACAAGCGCGACGTGGTGATCCTCCTGGATAGCATCACCCGTCTTGCCCGGGCCTACAACACCGTGGTGCCCTCTTCCGGCAAGGTGCTGACCGGCGGCGTTGATGCCAATGCCCTGCAGCGGCCCAAGCGCTTCTTCGGCGCCGCGCGCAATATCGAGGACGGGGGCTCGCTGACCATCGTTTCCACGGCGCTGATCGATACCGGCAGCCGCATGGACGAAGTCATCTTCGAGGAATTCAAGGGCA
>CAYOOG010000112.1:0-8198 GCA_964405515.1 uncultured Alphaproteobacteria bacterium
CAGCGAGCATGTCCATTTGCGGTGTGCCGCCTTCCGGCAAGGGCAACTCCAAGAGTTCAAACGCCGCAGCCAGAAGTACCCGGCCCCTGGGCGTGCGCTGAAGCAGCCCTTGCTGAATGAGGAAGGGCTCGATGATGTCTTCAATGCTGTCGCGGGGCTCCGACATGGCGGCAGCCAAGGTTTCGATTCCAACCGGGCCACCACCGTAATTTCGCGCGATACCGCCCAGGTAGCGCCTGTCCATGGCATCGAGCCCCCGCTTGTCCACTTCGAGCCGGTTGAGCGCGGCATCCGCCTGCAGAGCGCCTACTTCATCGACACCGGCTACCGTTGCAAAATCGCGCACGCGGCGCAGTAGCCGCCCGGCCACCCGAGGCGTGCCACGGGAGCGGTCGGCGATTTCCCGCGCGCCGTCTTGTGTCAAAGACATGCCGAGTAAATCCGCGCCTCGACGCACGATAATTTCCAATTCTTCGGCGTTGTAGAAATTCAGTCGGCAGGGGATGCCGAAGCGTTCGCGCAAGGGCGTGGTCATCAGACCCGAACGCGTTGTGGCGCCGACCAGCGTAAAGGGCGGCAGATCGATGCGCACGGATCGCGCCGACGGCCCCTCGCCGATGATGAGGTCAAGCTGAAAGTCTTCCATCGCCGGATAGAGAATTTCCTCCACCGCCGGGTTCAGGCGGTGAATTTCGTCGATAAACAAGAGATCGTTTGCCTGAAGATTGGTCAGCAGCGCCGCCAAATCCCCGGCCTTGGCAATTACGGGGCCGGACGTCGCGCGGAAGTTAACCCCCAATTCACGTGCCACTATTTGCGCCAGAGTTGTCTTGCCAAGACCCGGCGGACCAACAAAAAGGACATGATCCAAGGCGTCGCCACGATCCCGCGCGGCTTCAATGAACACATGCAAATTCTTGCAGACCTGGACCTGCCCGACGAAATCGGCGAAGCGCTGCGGGCGCATGCCGACCTCTACCTGATCGCCGTCAGCGGCGCCGGAATCAACCAGTCGCTTGTGGCTGTCGTCGCGCTCGTTCATCGCGTCAACTCCTGCAGCCCGCCACGGATCAGCCCTTCGACATCGGCCTGGTCACCCAACTCCCGCGCCGCCGTGGCCACGGCGCCCGCCGCCTGCGTCTGCTTGTAACCAAGATGAATTAAGGCTGACACGGCATCGGCCATGGCCCCGCCCTGAACCTCGGCGGCGGCGAAGCCGCTCACGTCGGTCCCTATCATCGCGCCCACCTTATCCTTCAGATCATTGGCCAGGCGCCCGGCCAGCTTGGCGCCAACCCCGCTGGCCTGTTGCAGGGCCGCCTTGTCCTGAGCTGCGATGGCGAGCCCCAGGGCCTGGGGCGGCAAAACGGCAAGAATGCCCAAGGCCATTTTGGCCCCGACGCCCTGCACCGTCTGCAGTAGCTTGAACCAGTCGCGCTCGCCCGCCTCAAGAAACCCGTAGAGTTCAAAACGGTCCTCTCGCACGTGGGTCTCCACATGGAAACTCACGGCCTCGCCCCGGCCGGGCAGCGCCGCCAAAGTCCGCGCCGAGCAGTGAACCAAATAGCCGACGCCGCCGATGTCGACCACAGCCCAATCGTCTCCAAGGGAATCCAGAAGGCCGGACAGTTTCGCGATCAAGAGTTGCCTCCCACACTTTGCTTCTGCCCCTGCCGTGACGCCGTTTCCATATGATGAGCATGGCAGATGGCGACGGCGAGAGCGTCCGCTGCGTCCTGACCCTCAATAGCGCAACCTGGCAACAATCGTCCCACCATGGCGCGGATTTGTTCCTTATCCGCATGACCCACGCCAACCACCGACTTCTTAACGGTGTTGGGCGCGTATTCCGCCACTTCGATGCCGGCCAAGGCCGGGGCCAAAAGAACGACACCGCGCGCCTGTCCCAGCTTCAGCGTGGACCTTGGATTGCGGTTGACGAAGGTTTCCTCCACGGCAGCGCTGTCGGGTTGCCACTCGGCAACGATCGCGGTGAGGCCCTCGTAAAGTTGCGCCAGGCGCCGCGCCAGATCGTCTGAACTCCCGGTCTTGACCACGCCGTTACCCAAATGACTGAGGCCTCCCAGCCTTGCCTCTATCATGCCCCAACCGGTGATTTGCAAACCGGGGTCCAATCCAAGAAGCCGCATCACAATCACCCCGCGCTCAAGATCAAGCCGTTAGACGCTCAAGAACCGCCGGATCAATATCGAAATTGGCGTAGACCCGCTGCACGTCTTCGCTGTCGTCTAGAAGATCGAGCATCTTGAGCAGACTGCCTCCCCCATCCTCATCGACAGGAATCGAGCTTTTGGGACGCCACACCAGACGCGCCGATTCCGGCGGTGCCGACAGGGCTGCTTCCAGCGCATCACGAACCTGATTCAAGTCGCCGGCGGCGCAATAGATATCGTGCCCTTCTTCAGTGGATTCACAATCCTCCGCTCCTGCCTCCAGAGCCGCCTCGAAGACCGGATCGGCCTCACCCGCCGCGCTGCCAAAATGAATCGCCCCCACGTGATCAAAAAGATAGGAGACGCTGCCGGTCTCACCCAAACTGCCGCCAAACTTGGTGAAGGTGGAACGAACATCAGATGCGGTGCGGTTGCGGTTATCGGTAAGCGCTTCGACGATTACCGACACGCCGCCGGGTCCAAAGCCCTCGTAACGGATTTCCTCATAGTCCTCGCCGCCCTTGGCGCTGCTGCGCTTGATCGCGCGCTCGATATTGTCCTTGGGCATGCTCTGGGCCCGCGCCGCCAAAATGGCGTTTCTGAGCCCCGGATTCATCGACGGGTCGTCGCCCGAGCGCGCGGCAGTGGCGATTTCCCGGGCCAGCCGGCTGAACACCTTGGCGCGCTTGGCGTCCTGGCGGTTCTTGCGGTGTACGATATTGGAATATTGTGAATGTCCAGCCATGCCCTCTCCCGGCCAACCCTGCCAAATTCCCGCTGGCCACCCATAGCCGTGCGTGACCGCCACTATACCAAGTATTGTGGTCAGCCCTAGTCAATAGCACTATCAAGCCAATATGGCGACAATGAGGCGACGGTGGCGGGTTTGGCCGACGCCTAAACCGGATCGGCGAAGTTGTTAATCTGATCAACGACATCGCCAGCCAGACGAACCTACTGGCGCTCAACGCCATTATCGAGGCGGCGCGGGCCGGAAAGACCGGCAAGGGCTTCGCCGCCGCCGC
The DNA here is from genome assembly GCA_964405515.1 of uncultured Alphaproteobacteria bacterium. Taxonomy (GTDB): domain Bacteria; phylum Pseudomonadota; class Alphaproteobacteria; order JAPYRI01; family JAPYRI01; genus CAYOOG01. The sequence continues at coordinate 3,200 of CAYOOG010000112.1, forward strand.
CGAGCTTTCCGAGCAGTCGGAACTTCTCGGCACCCAAGTCGATGAGTTCCTGGTAGAAATCAAAAAGATGTAGCCAAGAATTCGTTAGTCCGAAGTGCTTAGAGTCTTTCCGACCCTAATTGAATCAATTTGACCGAGGTTAATTTGGTTCAATTACGGTTGGAAAGACTCTAGAGGCCCCCGCTGCAAGGCGGGGGCCTTTGCAATTCAAGCTTCTGATTCAGCCCACCGGCCCCACGCCGTAGGCGGCAGATTCCGTGATGACATGATCGACGGCTTGGTCGTACGGCGCCTGGGGTACTTGATCCACCAATTGCGCCTCGAAGGCCAAACCGACCGAGACCACTCTTTCCCGGGAAGACTGTTTCAGGGCGGCAAACGTGCGGTCGTAATAACCACCGCCGCGGCCCAAGCGCCTGCAAGCGCCGTCGAAGGCGACCAGGGGTGCCAGAATCATATCCGGTACAACTTCTGACGCATCGCTGGTCGGCGTCGAGGTCCCCAAGGAACCGGCCTCGAGATCATCACCAATTGACCAGGACCGGAACACCAGGGGCTGGCCCGGCGCCATAACCACCGGTAATGCAAGATCGTGGCCCACCTCCGCGAGCCTCGCCAGCAGCGGGCGGCAATCTATTTCCGCCTCCATGGGCCAGTAGGCGGCGATAACCATGCGTTGGGATAAAGGTATGGCACGGACGAAGTTTTCCACCAGCCATTCGCCCGCGCTTTCGCCCAAAGCTTGCCACGCGGCCCGCCGCCGGGCTTCGGCCTCCCGGCGCATCTGCGATTTGGCCTCGGCGATGTCGGATGTCATCGGATCAATTCCAGAACGCTTTCAGCCCGGATAGACGGTGGGACCGCCCTAGCCGTCGAGCGTTAAAATCCTCTGCGACCTGCACTCAGCAGGTGGGCGCCATATGATCGGAACCACGATTCCGGCAGGGACAGCTCCCTAGAGAATGATATTGGTCCCAGGAATCAAATGCTCTGACGCACCGGGCAGGACCCACCTCATCTATATTTAGGCATTCTCGAGGCCGGCGGCAATAACTTCGAGCCGTTCCGACGCATCATCGAGCATTTTGGTCAGCTTATCATCCAGGCTTTTCGCGCTGTCCGCGCTCTGTTCCTTGCGCTGGTTGAGTTCCTCTTCGAGCTTTTCGATACGCTCCACGCTTTCCGAAAGCTCGTCGGAAATCAGCAGGGCAGCCATGAGGATCAGGCGCGTCTCCCCTATATCGCCCATGCTCTCCGCCAATTCCTTTGCATGATTGTCGATATACTCGGACAGGTAGGTGAGATGCTCCTCTTCTCCGTCCTCGCAGGCAACGCGGTAGTTTCGCCCGTTGATGGTCACGCCAAGCTGACCCATTACCTTATGCCTCCAGAATTTCAGCCAGCCCGCCGATGGCGCTGTCCAGCCTATCGGACACGTCGGCGGTCAGCTTCTTGAGCGCCAAATTATCGTCCCCAAGGGAATCGCGTTCGACCGTGGCCTTTTCGAGCGCTTCTTTCAGGGCCGCCAAATCGGCCACCGCATCGTCACGTTTGCGCTCCGCCGCCCCAAGCACGGCACCTTGATTCTTGTCCGCCTTGGCGGCAGCCTTTTCCAATCGCGCGAGTACCTTTTTCAAGCGCTTCTGCGCCTCGAATACGTCCGACATGATGCCGAATAATCCTTCCCTTAAAACAGCTTATGGAGCGTAATGAAAGTCTTACCATAAGCCCGCTCGCCAAGCCTAGTCAACAGTGCCAAGGCGGTGCCTGGCGCACCGGGAGACCGCCCGCCGAAGACCGCCACAATCGGGTTGACGGCAACAAGGGTGCGGGGCATTGTGGCGCCGCCGATGGCGACCAATGGGCAAAGTCTCGGCCCGAAACGGAAGCCTTGGTTCGTTCAAAATAGTTCCGCCCGCCGATAGGCCGCTCGGCCATGACAAAAGTGTGGGAAAAGCCAACCCCCTGACGCGACAAGCAACTTTATGACAGCTCACCAAACCAGTTCAGCCGCCACAGACCCCACTTTGGAAAACGGCATGGCCAACGCGCTCCGTGTCTTGGCCATGGATGCCGTTCAAGCCGCCAATTCCGGACACCCGGGCATGCCCATGGGTATGGCCGATGCCGCGACGGCGCTGTTTACCCGGCATTTGAATTTCGACCCAGCCCGGCCCGACTGGCCCGACCGCGACCGCTTTGTGCTTTCCGCCGGACATGGCTCGATGCTGCTGTACGGCCTGCTGCACCTCACCGGTTATGCCGACGTCACCATGGAAGAAGTGAGGAATTTCAGACAGTTGGGAGGACGCTGCGCGGGCCACCCGGAGTACGGCCACGCCGCCGGAATAGAGACAACGACCGGTCCCCTGGGCCAGGGATTGACCAACGCCGTGGGCATGGCTCTTGCCGAGCGGATCATGGCGGACCGCTTCGGTGATGAGCTGGTCGACCATTACACATACGTGATCGCGGGCGACGGTTGCCTGATGGAAGGCATCAGCCACGAAGCCATATCGCTGGCCGGACATCTCGGCCTTTCAAAATTGATCGTCCTCTTCGACGATAATCAGATTTGCATCGACGGCCCCACGGACCTCACGGTTTCCGACGACCAACAGGCACGTTTCGTGGCCAGCGGCTGGGACGTGCAGGCCGTCGACGGGCACGACCGGGATGCCGTGAGCGCGGCCATCGCCAAAGCGCAGGGGACGGACAAGCCGTCCCTGATCGCCTGCCGCACGACCATCGGGTACGGCTCTCCCAACAAGCAGGGCAGCTCCTCCACCCACGGGGCGCCCCTGGGCGACGAGGAAATCGCATTGGTGCGCGAAACCCTGGGCTGGGGCCACCCGCCCTTCGAAATTCCCGACGACATTTCGGCCGGCTGGCGCGCGGCAGGTGGCCGCGGTGGAGAGCTCTCGGCCGCTTGGCAGGCCCGGCTGGAGAAGACCGATGGCAAGACCGGCGCGCTCTTTGAACGGCTCATGGCCGGCGACCTGCCCGAGGGATTCGACCAGGCCGTCGATGATTACAAACGTGAACTGGCCGTCTCCCGGCCCGGCGTGGCCACGCGCAAGGCCTCGGGCATGGCCCTTGAGGTTATCAACGGCGTTGTGCCGGAGACCGTCGGCGGCTCCGCCGACCTGACGGGTTCGGTGAACACGCTGACACCGGACCTCGGCGCCATTGGCGCGGCTGATTTCTCGGGCCGATATATTTATTACGGTGTGCGCGAGCACGCCATGGGCGCCGTCATGAACGGCATGGCCCTGCACGGCGGCATCATCCCCTACGGCGGCACGTTCATGGTGTTCACGGATTATTGCCGACCGGCCATAAGGCTTTCGGCGCTGATGGGTGTGCGCGTCATCTATGTCATGACCCACGATTCCATTGGCCTTGGCGAGGATGGCCCGACCCACCAACCCATCGAACATCTGGCAAGTCTGCGCGCCATTCCCGGCCTCAATGTATTCCGCCCGGCGGACGCCGTGGAAACGGCAGAGTGCTGGACCCTGGCCCTGGCCGCCAAGAGTACGCCGTCGGTCTTGTCGCTGACCCGGCAAGGCGTGCCCGCGGCGCGCCTGGAACACACCGAGGACAACCTTTGCGCCCTTGGCGCCTATGAATTGCGCGGGGCTGATGGAGAGGCCAAGGTGACCCTGCTCGCCACCGGATCCGAAGTGGGTATAGCGCTTGACGCGCGCGACACGCTGCAGGACGAAGGCATCCCCACCCGTGTGGTATCCGTGCCCTGCTGGGAACTGTTCGATGCCCAGGACGACAACTACCGGGCACAGACCCTTGGCCCCGGCACGATCAGGATTGCCGTCGAGGCGGGCATTGCCCAGGGTTGGGACAAGTATTTAGGCGCCGACGGCGCCATGATCGGGCTCTCCGGGTTTGGGGCCTCTGCACCGGCGAAACAATTGTACGAGCACTTCGGCCTTACGGCCGAGGCCGTCGTGGACGCGGCGCGAAAGGCGTTGTTACAAGAATGAAATGGAGTGAGTGATGGTGGTTCGTGTAGGAATTAACGGGTTTGGCCGCATTGGGCGTAACGTTCTGCGGGCAATTGTAGAAAATGGGCGCAGGGACATTGTGGTTGTCGGCATCAACGACCTTGGTCCCATAGAGACCAACGCCTTTCTGTTGGCGCACGATTCCGTGCACGGCGCCTTCCCCAGCAAGGTCAGGGTCACCAAGACCGGCATCAATGTTGCCGGCAAGGGCATCAAAGTCACCGCCGAGCGCGATCCGTCGAAACTGCCCTGGGACAAGCTGGGCGTCGACGTGGCTCTCGAATGCACCGGGATTTTCACCAAGCGCGAAGCCGCCGCCATGCATTTGGATGCGGGCGCCAAGAAAGTTCTTGTCTCAGCCCCGGCGGCCGGCGCCGACCTGACCGTGGTCTACGGCGTCAACCACAAGAAGCTGCGCAAGAGCCACAAGGTTGTCTCCAACGCCTCTTGCACCACCAACTGTCTGGCGCCCGTGGCCAAGGTATTGAACGATAAGGTCGGAATCGCCCAGGGCTTCATGACCACGGTTCACGCCTATACCGGCGACCAACCTGTGCTTGATACCCTGCACTCGGATTTGCGGCGGGCGCGCGCTGCGGCCTTGTCCATGATCCCCACATCGACGGGCGCCGCACGCGCCGTGGGCCTGGTGCTGCCGGAATTGGCCGGCAAGATCGACGGCACCGCCGTGCGCGTACCGACACCCAACGTTTCCATGGTCGACCTGACTTTCAACGCAAAGAAACGCACGACCATTGAAGAGGTGAACAAGGCCGTCACCCGGGCTGCCGAAGGCAAGCTGAAGGGTGTCCTGGCGGTCAGCAACGGGCCCACCGTGTCCATCGATTATAATCACAATCCGGCAAGCTCCATCTTTGACCTCACGCAAACCCAGGTGATTAGCGGAAGATTGGTGCGCGTGCTGAGCTGGTACGACAACGAGTGGGGCTTCTCCAACCGCATGGCGGATACCG
>CAYOOG010000113.1:0-3768 GCA_964405515.1 uncultured Alphaproteobacteria bacterium
CTCATCAATCTTATCACCGGTCAGGAAATCCAGCCGCGTGCCGTAACCGTCGCGGTTGCGTGTCGCTCCCGCGAATTTGGCCGCCAATTTGCCCGGAACCAGGGGAATGTTGATGCTCGCCTTGCCGTCGATTCTGCTGTAACGGCCGGTAGTGATTTCGGCATTCGCGGAGAATTCGTCTGTCGGCTTGGCCGTCACCACGTTGACGGCGCCGCCGATGGTGTTCTTGCCGAACAGCGTACCTTGGGGCCCGCGCAGAATTTCGACGCGCTCGAGCTCCACCAGGTCGAAATCGAGCCCCTGCATCCTTCCCATGAAGACACCGTCCATGTACATGCCGACACCCGGGTCCTGGAAGCCGGCGGGGTCCGACTGCCCCACGCCGCGGATTAAGACGATGCCAGACGATTGCCCCGTTTGGTTGTGATTGAAGAAGCTGAAGTTCGGCGTGAATTGGCCCAGTTCCCTCAGGCTGGTCAGCGACATGGCTTCTAATTCCGCGGCGGAAAAGGCGCTGATCGATATGGGCACGTCTTGCAATCGCTCGGCCCTCTTGCGCGAGGTGACGATTATTTCCTCAATTCCCTCGCTCTCGTCTGCCTCAACAAGAGCGGCCTCGCCGCCGCCCGATGACGCGCCGCTCACCGTTCCCCCCGCCTGGGCCATACGCGTACGATTTCTGGGCATTTCCGGCCCAAATCGCTGCAGGGCACTGCTCTTGCGTTGGTTCTTACGACGGTAAATGTGGAGGGCGTCATCATCAGTAAATTCGTACTTGAACCCTGTGCCTTGAAGGATGACACCAATAGCTTCTTTTGCCGTCAAATTCCCGGAAATGCCGCCGAAGGTGTGAGAAGCGATCTCATCTTCGGTGTAATAGAGCGGCGTTTTTGTGACGTCGGCAAATTCAATCAGCGCTTCGCCCAGGGACTGAGGGGCAATGTCGAAACTGAATTCCTCGGAGTTCGCCACCGCCGGTGAAGCCGACAGGGCGAACGCGCACAACGCCACGCCTGCGACCGATCCAATCAGTCGATTGTGAAAATCACCGTACAAGCGGTTGTTGCCTGTCTTGCCCCTCATCTGTGCCTCCTGCCATTATTATTTTGGCTCTGTGCTTCGCGCACTTGCCGATACTGTTTAGACACCGGGTGTGAAAATTGGCGCACGCAATAGCGTCAATATTCTTAGCGCTGCGTAAGAATGGTGCGATCACTGCCATCGGCAACAACTTCCACGTCGAATGTTCGCCCAATAGCGTTCAAGAAGACACCCCGGTCGCCGGCATTGAAGACGCCATGGATGGTCACCTCACCAACGACATCGTCGGCAATTACAATTTCATGATCGGAATGACGGCTATACTTCTCGACCGCCTCATAAAGCGTCTCACCGCTGAGGACGATCTGGCCTCGGCGCCAAGCCGTGACTTCTTCCAAGTTGATGCTCGCGACTTTGGTCAATATGCCGAGTTCGGTTAGCGAAACCTGATCACCCTGCCGAGCAACGGCGCTGCTGGTTTCCAATGCGCCCTTGGCCTCGCCCGATTTCTTCTGACTTATCTGAACCGTGCCCTCCAAAACGGTGATCATCACCGTATCGGTACGGGCGTTGACGTTGAAGCGCGTGCCCAAGGCCTGCACCACACTACTTCCAGCCTCGACCAGGAAAGGCCGCGCCGGGTCGTGAACCACGTCAAACAGGGCTTCACCCTTTTCAAGCACCAGTGAGCGGGCCTCCTTTGAATAAGCCACCCGCAATTCGGACATGGCGTTCAGGTACACCAGTGAGCCGTCCTCCAGAGCGACCTGACGGTATTCGCCGCGGCCCGTACGATGGATGTCCGGCGCGAACAGGCCAACTAGTGAACCGAGGATGAGTACTGCGATTGAGGCCGCGATAGCCCAGGCCAGCCGACGCCTCTGCGGCCGGTCCGCCCGGACACTTGAAATCGGCGCGTACAGCCTGTGTACCCGGCCTGCGGCGACTTCCGGTGAGGGCAGCGGCAGATCGATTGCGCCAAGGCCATCCCAAAGGGAATCAAGTTCGCCAAGCCGTTCGGCATGCTCCGGGTTGTGCCGCAACCAGGAATCGAACGCCTCTATATCCGTGTCACCGGCATCGCCCGACTGGATGCGGGCGTACCATTCCGCCACTTCAAAAGGCAAAGAGGAAGGTATAGATTTTTTGCCGGTCACAACATTTCTCCATCACCACCGACGCCGACCACCAATTCCCCATGCAAGTGGGCCAACGCCTGGGCCAAATATTTTTGCACTGTCCGCCGTGATATCCCCATTTCACCGGCGATTTGTTCTGTGTTCATGCCTTCCTGCCGCCGCAGATAGAAAACCAATTGGCAGCGGTGGGGCAGTTTTCTCATTGACTTTTCGTAGGCAAGGCGCAGGTCCCGGGCCAATACGTTTTCTTCCGGTGACGGCCCAACACCGGCAAGAGATTCCTCCTCCACCGTTTCGGTCAGGTCGGTAGAACGACGCTTCTCTGTCCGCCGCAAATTGTGAAGTACATTTAGCGCCGTACGAAACAAATAGGCCCGGGGGTTGGTGACCTTGCCTTTGCTATCGGCTTTCAAAACACGCAGATATGATTCCTGGCCTACGTCCTCAATCTTGTCTTCCGAGGCAATCCTGGTGCGCAAAAACCGCTTCAGCGCGCCATCGTGTTCGCGCGCCAACCGATCCACCATTTGTCGCCGTTTGCCGTCCACGTCAACTCTGCCCAGGTAAAATACTCAAGTCGTCCTAAATCAGGATGTCACTACCGCTTAAGTATTAGACACCGGAACAAGCGAATGGCGAAGCCATCGGCGGAACTTTTTTTCGTATTAATTTCAAACGGTTAGTGGGTCGTGGACCGATGTGGCTTGCGTAAAGTCCATCAGCGTACGAACTGTGCGGGTTTAAGGGGTGAGCCATGGTTTTTCCTTGGCGACGATCTTGAATGTAACGGTGACCTCACCTTCCCCCTAATCCGCGAGTTTAAGGTTACGCCCCCTTGACCTCTGCCTTTGCTGGGCAGGGGTTACGGAACCAAGCCTTGAGGTCTGCTTTGGGTCATAAGCGGACGTCAGGCGGGGTCCAAAGGCCATGTCTGCTTTGGTTTACAAAGCGGACTCCAAATGGGGTTTGAGGGCCTGGAGCTTTATGTCTGCTTTTAGCCAAAAGCAGACATGAGCGGTTATGGCCTTGATTCACGGGTTTCGGCTATTGAGCGCTGCGGTAGTCAGACTCAAAGTTATCTCATCACAACCACCCGCTTGAAATTCATCTATCCGCTTTGGCGTTTGATGAATTTGCCCGGCTTCTCCCCGGTCATCTCTGCGTCATGCAGGACAGGCACGCCGTTGACTATCACGTGGATGACGCCGGTCGGGAACAGGGTCGGTTCCACCCAGGTCGAGCGCGCGGCGATGCGTGCGGCATCGAAGATGACAATATCGGCAGCCTTGCCCGTGGCGATTCGTCCACGGTCATAAAGCCGCAGAAAGTCGGCGGGCAGCGAGGTCATCTTGCGAATGGCCTCCGGCAGACTTAAGAGGCCCAATTCGCGCACGTAATGGCCGAGGACTCGCGGGTATGTTCCGGTCGAACGCGGGTGCTCCTGCAATGTCGGAACGTCGCTTACATAGGTTCCGTCGCTGCAGATCATGTTCCAGGGCTGGATAAGTGCGGCCCTTACGTCTTCTTCCGCTATCGCTCCAAAAGTGGCGTGGACCACCGTATCGCTATTGATAACTATGTCGGCGAT
>CAYOOG010000113.1:3778-8163 GCA_964405515.1 uncultured Alphaproteobacteria bacterium
TGGCGTCGAATGGATTGATCCCGCGTTCTTCCGCGATGTGAGTTACGTATTGTCCTACCAGTTCCGGGCTGTCCGGCGCAGCCACAATTCGAAGGGCGCCGTACCCAACTGCCTTGAGCCAGGAATAACCACCGTCGATACCATTTTCGCTAGGATCCTTGAGGCTCGCGCGCCGCTCGGGATCGCGCAGTAATTCCTTCAGTCGCGCCGGTTTGATCCGTTCGGCCGAGGGCCGCGTTCTGTCCTGTTCACCCGGAATTATGAAGACGTCGTTCAAGGGGAACACCGCCGCCCCGTCATAGGGGTATTGGTCTGAAACAACGGATTGCCCTTGGCTGCGGGCGCTCTCGACCATGGCGATGACTTGCTGGATCATGCCTTTGTTGTGTACGGATACGCCTAAGTTGGACGATGTCGATGCGCTGGACAAGCCCGCACAAGTAAACATGGCGTTCAAGGTGATAGAACTACTAGGACACATTCTGCGGAGCCACTATGCTTCTCTTGAAGGGGATAAGAAAGTGGCGCTGTGCGAAGCGGCCTATTCTTTGTCTCTTAGAACATTAACCGAGTTTCTAAACGATGTTTCTTATGCCGGAGAGTTTCTGATCGAAGAAATTACGGAGTATCTGCAGGAAAATACTAAGAAGGATGAGGCCGCGGTGGGCAAGTTGGCTAGAGAAATTGCCTTTGAACTCTGCGCTAGAATTGCTCACGCGATTGTGAAAAGAACTGCGGATTCCGTCGGCTCGGAAATGCTACGCAAGACATATTCAAGGCTTGAAAAAGAGCAAAAGACGGCGGCGCGTGGGTTGCTCGATATTGCAATAAAGTTTGAACACTTCAGGGATTTACCCTTCAAAGAAATTGGCGATGTGCAGAAGTTGATTAAATCAAAAATGCTTCCCAAGCATGTTCTACGGTTGTTGGCTGTCGAACACTTGCACAAATTTGAAAGGGAGAAGGCCGACAAGGATCGATTATGCTCTGCTGTCGATGTTTCACAGGAAACTCGGAAGAACATCATCCTAAGTAGAAAATCAATGAGTCGGTAGTAAGTTAGTTGCCGACCATGTAGACACAATTTTTTGGTAGTTTCTTAGATGTGCCTTTTGAAAACTCTATCCGCTGTGGAATTGTGCGGGTTTGAGGCGTGATCTATGATCGTTATATGGTGACGGGAAATACCGGCCCTTCATCACTTCCTGTAGGAAGCCGTTTCTGATGAGGCGCTCCCAATGAGCGCGGCTCAACTCATGTGACCTGATTGCAACTGTCCCTCGCTCCTGAAATGCTTGTAGAGCTTCAAGGGACTTGGCTAATTTCTCGGAAGGAGTTGCCACACTCAATCACCGTTTTTTGGTTTTTTCGTCGTATGATAATTGGCTTATTCTGCTGTATGACAGTGTGCACCAACAGTTTCTGGGCATCCGGTGGTCAATCGAAGGTGGACAATCAGGGCAGATCGCGCGCGTACGCGCGCGCGATATCTATTTTGGGCTAGCCCTGGACGCTTTAACGATGAAAAACTGCCGTGGCGCAAGATTTCGTCGTTAAAAGCCTCTACGGCGCGATTTTGGGCGTTTATGGCGTGTCCGGATGCTTGCTTTGACGGCCCGTCCGGTGCGGGCCAGGGCGTATAGACAGTTCTCGAAACAGTTTTCACAGATCTCGGCAGACCCTGAAGCCTTGGATTTCAAAGCTTTTTCACCACAGAAACACTGATTCTTGATCAGTGACTCTGATCGGCCCCAATCCTTGCCTGTACTTGGCAATGCTTCAGCGGCACCAATTCATAAAGCAAACTCGCTGACTGCCACATTCCACTGGACTTTGGGGGCAATGAGAGCGTGCATGGACAAAAGGAGACCGTCCATGAACGCTGCAAAACCCGGCCCCATCGCCACAATCGAAGCCCTTTCCGCCCCGGAATTGCGCGGGAACTGGGCCACAGCGTTTGGCAGGCCGCCGCCTTCGCACGCCAGCGACACCTACCTGCGCATGGGCCTGTCCTACGAGGCACAGACCAAGGCTGGCCAAAATTTCTCCAAGGTGACAAGGCGCAAACTCCTGGCCCTGGCGGAACAGATTGAGGACGGCCAGGGCAGCAAATCCCTGCCCTCGCCGCGACTGAAGGCAGGCGTAAAACTACTGCGCGACTGGAACGGTGAAACCCACGAGGTGACGGTTCTCGACAAGGGCTTCAAATACCGGCGCATCCAATATCGAAGTCTGTCGGCCATCGCCCGGGAGATCACCGGCACCCGCTGGTCAGGTCCGGCCTTCTTCGGTCTCAAGGGCGGCAAGAGAAAGGAGCAAAGCCGTGCCGCATGACCTCGAGACCCGCAACTGCGCCATCTACACCAGGAAGTCTTCGGAGGAAGGCCTGGAGCAGAACTTCAACTCCCTGGATGCTCAACGGGAGGCTTGCGAGGCCTATATAGAAAGCCAACGCCAAGAAGGCTGGCGACTGGTCCGCAAGGCATACGATGATGGCGGTATCTCAGGCGGCACCATGGAGCGACCCGGCTTGCAGAGTCTCCTGGATGACATCCGTGATGGCAAGGTGGATGTGGTGGTGGTCTACAAGGTGGATCGGCTTACGCGATCGCTCGCCGACTTCGCGCGCATGGTGGAACTCTTCGAGGAGAACGGCGTTTCGTTTGTTTCGATCACCCAGCAGTTCAACACCACCTCCTCCATGGGCCGGTTGATCCTGAATGTCCTGTTATCCTTCGCCCAGTTCGAGCGCGAGGTCACGGGTGAGCGCATTCGCGACAAGATCGCCGCCTCCAAGAAGAAGGGCATGTGGATGGGCGGCACCGTACCCCTGGGTTACGACGTGGTCGACAAGGAACTGGTCGTCAATAGAGAAGAGGCCGTTGCCGTCCGCCACATATTCAAGCGATATCTTGATCTAGGTTGTGTTCGCAGGCTCCAGGCCGAGCTCAAGGAACAGGGGTATAAATCCAAGGTTCGCAAGAGCGCCAAGGGCAACGTCAGCGGCGGTAAATTCTTCACGCGAGGAGCACTCTATACAGTTCTGCGGAACCGGCTCTACGTCGGCGAGGTGGTTCACCAGGACACAATCTATCAAGGTGAACACGAAGCGATCCTGGAGCAGGAACTTTGGAACAAGGTGCAGGAGAAACTCGCCGCCAACCGAACCGACCGCAAGCAGGGCCGTGGCGTCCGAGAGGCCAGCCTTCTGGCCGGGCTATTGTTCGATGCCAAGGGCAAGCGTCTAACGCCCAGCCACGCCACTAAGGACGGTAAGCGTTACCGCTACTACGTCTCCCAGGCTTTGGTCGATGGCAAGGCAAAGGGTGCGGCCAGAGGTGTTCGCATACCAGCGACCGAATTGGAGAACATCGTCGTCTCGCAGATCGAAGCCTTGTTGACCGCACCCGACAGGCTGCTGGAGGCTCTGGCATTCAACGACGACCTTGCGGCACAGCAGCACCTCCTAGATCGCGCCGCCGAGGTCATGAGCCACTGGCGGGAGGCACAATCGACCTTTCGAAAACAAGCCCTTCAAACCTTCGTTCACCGTATTGAAGTCCATACGAAGAAGATCAGGATCCTCTGCGACCGGGATCGGTTACGGTTATGGCTTTGTGACTCCGGGGTCGTCACGGAAAAGGGTCTCCGATCAAGGGTAGGACCGCCGGGCGATCTCATTACCCTGACCGCCGACTTCCACATCAAGAAACGCGGCGTTGAAGCCAAGCTCATAGTGGACTGCGGCGGGGGGTCACGGCACCACAACGTCGACCTTACCCTGGTCAAGGCGGTCGCCCGCGCCCATGCCTGGAACCGGAAACTGGTCAGAGGTGAGACCAGGTCAATCCGGGCACTGGCACGGGAACTGGGTGTCACGAACCGATATGTTCGCAAGATCCTGCCGCTGGCCTTTCTCGCCCCGGACATCGTCAAGGCGGTTCTTGAAGGACGCCAGCCGGCGGACCTCTCCCTTGAGGCCCTTACCCGCATATCGATCCCCTGCCGCTGGGAAGACCAGCGCCGCGCCCTCGGGTTTGCCGGAGCGTAAGCCCAGCTTCGCGGACGCTTTCTCCAACACCAACATTCTCCGTTTGTAACAGACCTCGCAACGACGGCCACGGGGGCCGGGCGACAGCGCTTCCGGCCCCAGTGAGGACCGGCGAAATCGCCAACAGAGAATAAGGCGTTGTTTGGCCCTGATTTGCCCATCCCGGGCCTCAAAAAATCAAGAGAGAGAGCGTAAGTGTCGCCATAACTGCCCAGAATCGGGGAAGTTCAACGTGCGCTGATGGGGACCGGCGACGGAGAGCAGACTGGCTGGCGGAGAGGGTGGGATTCGAACCCACGGTACGCAAAGCGCACAACGGTTTTCGAGACCGCCC
>CAYOOG010000114.1:0-8129 GCA_964405515.1 uncultured Alphaproteobacteria bacterium
AAACGCCTGCGCCCGAAAAGCCTGCGGAATAAAATTTCCGTTCTATAACAATCTATTACGAACTTTATTTAAGGTAGATATTACCATGGCTGAAGTCACGGCAACCCTTGTAAAAGAGCTTCGCGAAAAGACCGGGGCTGGAATGATGGACTGCAAGAAGGCGCTTACCGAAAATGATGGCGACGTTGAGGTGGCGACGGATTGGTTGCGCACCAAGGGCTTGGCCAGCGCGGCGAAGAAGGCAGGCCGCGTGGCCTCCGAAGGTTTGGTGGGGCTGGCCTCGGCGGACGGAAGCGGGGCCATGGTTGAAATCAATTCGGAGACCGATTTCGTCGCCCGCAACGACGTGTTCCAGGCCCTGGTCACGACCGTGGCCGGCGTTGCCCTGGACGCGGGTGGCGATGTGGAAAGCCTTGGAACGCAGGCGTTTCCGGGCGAAGACCGCACGGTCGAGGAGCAAGTCACGCATATGATCGCCACCATCGGCGAGAATATCTCATTGCGCCGCGCGGTGGGGCTGCAGGTCTCGCCGGGGATCGTCGCCAGTTACGTGCATAACGCCGCCGCCCCGGGCCTTGGCAAGATCGGCGTGCTCGTCGCCCTGGAATCGAGTGGAGACACTCAGGTTCTGGCTGATTTCGGCAAGCAGTTGGCAATGCATATCGCCGCCGTCAAACCCCAGGCCGTAAAAGTCGAGGACCTGGACGCCGCCGAGGTCGAAAAGGAGCGCAATGTACTGGCTGAACAGGCGCGCGAGAGCGGCAAGCCCGAGGAAATTGTCGAGAAAATGGTCGAGGGCCGTATCCGCAAGTACTACGAAGAGGTAGTTCTATTGTCGCAAACCTGGGTCATTGACGGCGAGAGCAAGATCGAGAAGGTCTTGAAGGAAGTGGCGGACAAGGCCGGGGCCCCGGTGGAAATCAAGGCTTTCGAGCGTTTTGCCCTGGGCGAGGGAATTGAAAAAGCCGCTGATAATTTCGCCGAGGAAGTGGCTGCGGCCGTGCAATCCTAGCGTTCTGCCCATTAGCTTAGCCACGAATTTGGTGTAAACTGCCCATTCCCGCAGGGCTGGCCGCCACGAGCCGAGCCCAGCCCCCAGTTTGAGTACCTTGGTGCCGAGAACATGGCCGAATCCTCCAATTACAAGCGCGTGCTCCTGAAGGTCTCCGGCGAGGCCCTCATGGGCGATGCGGAATACGGCATCGATATGCCGACCGTCGAGCGCGTCGCCAGCGAAATTAAGGCGGTTACGGACCTGGGCGTGGAGACCGCCCTGGTGATCGGCGCCGGCAATATCTTTCGCGGTCTTGCCGGTTCGGCCAAGGGCATGGAACGCTCGAGCGCCGATTACATGGGTATGCTGGCCACGGTGATGAACGCCTTGGCCTTGCAGACAGCCATCGAGCGGCTGGGCCAACAGACCCGCGTTATGTCGGCCATTCCCATGGCCAGCGTTTGCGAGCCTTATATCCGCCGCCGGGCAATCCGCCATATGGAGCGGAACCGAGTAGTGATTTGCGCCGCCGGGACGGGCAACCCGTTTTTCACCACCGACACGGCGGCGGCGCTCCGGGCCAGTGAACTGGGCTGCGACGCGCTTTTGAAGGGCACTCAAGTAGATGGCGTCTACAGTGCCGATCCACAGCAGGACCCCAAGGCCGAGCGCTATGAGAAGCTAGGGTACATGGACGTTTTGTCCAATGATCTCAGGGTGATGGACGCTGCGGCGATTTCTCTGGCCCGTGAGAACAATATCCCTATCCTAGTGTTTTCGATCTTTGCGCCGGGGTCCTTTACCAAGGTGCTCTGTGGCGGGGGAATGTGTACTGTTATCGGGAACTAGAGCAGTTCAGGGGGTAACAATGACCGGAGAAAAAGAACTCGACCTTGACGATATCGAACGCCGCATGAAGGGCGCGCTTGACGCCTTACAGCACGAATTTGCAGGGCTGCGCACCGGGCGCGCCAGCGTTAGCCTGCTGGAGCCCATTAAGGTCGACGCCTATGGCAGCGAGATGCCGCTCAATCAAGTCGGCACGATCAGCGTCCCGGAGCCCCGGATGCTAAACGTCCAGGTCTGGGACAAAGGTATGGTCAGCGCCGTTGAGAAGGCGATCCAGAACGCCGACTTGGGACTGAATCCCTTTATTGACGGTCAGACCGTTCGGGTACCGATCCCGGAATTGAACGAGGAACGGCGCCGGGAAATGGGCAAGATTGCCGCCAAATACGCAGAGCAGGCGCGGGTTGCGGTTCGCAACGTCCGCCGCGACGGAATGGACAAACTTAAGCACCTGGAAAAAGACGAGCACATGAGCAAAGACGAAGCCCACGTCTATGGCGAGGAAGTCCAGGAACTGACCGACAACGCCATCAAGAGTATTGATGCCACGCTCCACCAGAAGGAGCAGGACATCATGGAAGTCTGAACCATGAGCGCTCTTGCCCAGGAAGCCGATCAGACAGCGGAGGCGCCGCCGCGCCACGTCGCCATTATCATGGACGGCAACGGACGCTGGGCGAAGTTGCATCACGTGCCGAGGGCCACGGGACACAAACGGGGTGCTGAATCGGTGCGCAAGACAGTGGAAGCGTGCATCGAAACGGGTATTGAGTACCTGACGATCTACGCCTTTTCTTCCGAAAATTGGAAACGTCCGCCCACGGAAGTCGATGATTTAATGGGACTTTTTCGGCTTTACCTGCGCCGCGAAGTGAAGGATCTGGACAAGAACGACGTGCGGGTCCGGTTTATCGGCGACCGCCAGGGCTTGGCCGAGGATTTGATCGACCTAATCGACGAAACCGAGAGAGTTACCGCCGGTAACAAGAGGCTCAACCTGATCATTGCCGTGAACTACGGCAGCCACGCCGAAATCCTGAGCGCCGCGAGGCGGGCGGCGGAAGATGTCGCCGCGGGCAGGTTAAGCCCCGGGGATATCAGCGAGGATTTGTTTGGAGGCTATTTGGAAACCGCCGAAATTCCAGACCCGGATCTGGTTATTCGCACGAGCGGTGAGAAGCGATTGAGCAATTTTCTGCTCTGGCAGGCGGCGTACGCAGAGTTGGTGTTCGTCGATACCTTGTGGCCGGATTTTGATAAGAAAACACTCGAAAGGGCGGTGCGCGACTATCAAAGTCGCGAACGACGCTACGGCGCGACGGGTGACTGATTCCCAAGCGGTTGGATTTTTGGACAATTTGAACCACCGAATTGTAAGCGGGGTGGTTCTGGCCGGCATCACACTTGCCTGCGTTCATTGGGGCGGCTGGCCGCTTCTGTTGCTGGCACTGGCGGCTGCCGTCGTCATGGTTCAGGAATTGAATTCTATTTGCGGCGGTAGCGGCTCGGGCAAGGTTGGAGGCTTTCACTACGGATTATTGGCCGCCATCGTGCTTCTGGCCGGCCTTGGGCACTACCAGACAGCCTGGGTGCTCATGGTCGCAGGCGCCCTTTATGGGGCCAGCATAGCCCTGCAGGAGGGCCGGCCCGTACCTTGGCCGTTATTGACGCCATTTTACATTGGCCTGCCTTGCCTGGCTTTATTCTGGCTACGAAACGATACAGAGTCCGGCGCTACGGCGATCTATTTCACCTTTGCGGTCGTTTGGGCTTCAGATACGGGGGCTTACGCTATCGGCAAAGCCTTCGGTGGACCGCGTTTTTCACCACAGCTCAGTCCAAAGAAGACATGGGCTGGGTTTGCCGGTGGATGTCTCGCGGCTGTTGCCGTCGGCTTCGTCGCGGCGAAAGTGATTGATGGCGGATTAGGCATGCGGTTTCTCGGCATAGCCGTGGCTCTTTCGATGGTTTCGCAAGCGGGCGATCTCTTGGAATCTGCCATCAAGCGGTATGAGGACCTCAAGGATTCCGGGACCATTGTGCCCGGCCACGGCGGCTTGCTGGACACGATCGACGGTCTTCTGACAGCGCTGCCCGCGGCGGCTGTGGCGGTCTACCTGTTGAAACTAGGAGCAACGCCGTGAGGCAGTCGGTTCAAGGCCGAAAAACCGGGCCAAAGCGGATCACGATTCTCGGCTCCACGGGCTCCGTGGGATGCAACACCCTGGATATCGTTGGCCGCGAGCCGGAGGCCTACACCGTAGTGGCGCTGACGGCGTACCAGAACGTCGACCTCCTGGCTGAACAGGCCCGCCAATTCAAGCCGGAATTGGCGGTTATTGGCGATCCCAGTGGATTTGAGTCCTTGTCGGCTGCTTTGGAGGGCACGGGGATCGAGGTTGCCGCCGGTGCCGAGGCTCTGGCGGAGGCCGCCGGCTGCCCGGCCGACTGGGTCATGGCCGCCATTGTCGGCGCCGCGGGCCTGCAACCGACGCTGAATGCCGTGCGGGCAGGGGCGGCAGTTGCCCTGGCCAACAAGGAATGCCTGGTTTGCGCTGGACCGCTGTTGATTAACGAGGTCGAGACAGCGGGCGCCACCCTGTTGCCGGTGGATTCCGAGCACAACGCGATTTACCAGGTCTTTGATTTTGAGCGGCCGGATGCCGTTGAGAAGATCATATTGACCGCGTCGGGAGGGCCGTTTCGCACCTTAAGCTGCGACGAGATGGCGAATGTCACGCCGGAACAGGCTGTCAAACATCCGACCTGGAACATGGGCGCGAAGATCTCCATCGACTCCGCCACCCTTATGAACAAAGGCTTGGAACTTATTGAAGCGCATTACCTTTTCCCGTTGGAGCCGGAGCAGATAGAGATCCTGGTTCACCCGCAGTCGGTGGTCCATTCCATGGTCGCCTACAAGGACGGTTCGGTGCTCGCGCAAATGGGCTCGCCCGACATGCGGACGCCGATTGCCTACACCCTGGCCTGGCCTAGCCGAATGTCGGCCCCGGCGGCACGCCTGGACTTGGCCGAAGTCGGCCAATTGACCTTCGAAGCCCCGGATACAGCGCGTTTCCCGGCCCTACGCCTGGCCCGTGAAGCCTTGCAAAGCGGGGGGAGCGCCCCTACTATCCTCAACGCCGCCAACGAGGTCGCGGTCCAAGGTTTCCTCGAACGCAAAATCGGCTTTCTTGACATTGCGGCGGTAGTCGAGGAAACACTGCAGAAAGTAGAAGGCGGACCCATCGAGGACCTGTTGCACGTCGAGGAGGCGGATCAGCGATCTCGCCGCGAAGCCGGAAACATCGTCGCGCGGATTAACAAATGATCCGGGCGACGAATAATGATAAGCTCCTATAATTATTTGAAATTAAAGGATTATTGAGCCAGATGGATATACTCGCCGGTGCCCTCACCGACACATTCTGGTTTCTGGTTGTGTTTACCGTGCTGGTTTTTGTGCACGAGTTGGGACACTTCCTGGTCGCCCGCCGTTACGGCGTCGGCGTCGAGGTCTTTTCCATCGGTTTCGGGCCCGAAATCCGCGGCTGGACGGATTCCAAGGGCACACGCTGGAAAATCAGCGGGATTCCCCTCGGTGGCTACGTAAAATTTTGCGGGGATTCCGGTGCCGCCAGCCAGCCCGACGAACGGGTCAAGGCGGAGATGGAAAACACCGAGGGAGCCGAAAGCGGACAGTGGCTGACACCCGAGGAACGTGAAGCCTCCTATCACTTCAAGCCCGTGGGCCAGCGGGCGGCGGTGTCCGCCGCCGGGCCCTTGGCGAACCTGGCTTTTGCCGTATTGGTTCTGGCCGGCCTTTTCATGGCCGTGGGCCAACCCTTTACGCCCGCTGTGGTCGGCGAAATAACACCGGATTCAGCGGCGGAGGCCGCCGGATTCATGCCTGGCGACAAAGTCCTTGATATCGACGGTTCGACCATAGAGCGCTTCGAGGATATGCAGCAGATCGTGCGCCTTAACGCGGGCAGCGAAATTCAAGCAATTGTGCTTCGTGATGGCGAAGAATTGGTCCTGAGCGCCACGCCACGGGTCACGGAACTCACCGATCGTTTCGGTAACGTGCAAAAGATCGGACTTCTGGGAATTTCCCGGTCCGGCGTCGAATACGTCCGTCACGGTCCCACCGCCGCTGTTTGGTACGCGGCGAGGGAGACCATTAGCATAGCCAGTGTGACGCTCAAGGCGGTCGGGCAGATGATTGCCGGCACCCGTACGACCGAGGAATTGGGCGGTCCCCTGCGGATTGCCAAGATGTCCGGCGATATGGCCAGCGAAGGGGCCGTCGCGGTTATTTGGTTTATCGCCGTGCTCTCCATCAATCTGGGGCTTATCAACCTTTTCCCCATTCCCATGCTGGATGGCGGCCATTTGCTGTTCCAGTTCTTCGAGGCTGTTCGCGACCGTCCGCTGAATGAGCGGATTCAGGAATATGGGTTCCGCATTGGCATTGCCATGGTTCTCACGCTCATGCTATTTGCCACATGGAATGACCTTGTGAATCTGCGGGTTTTCGACTTTTTCGCGAACTTGACGTCTTAGCTTCAAGAGGACCATACGAGAACGATGACCCTTCGAAGGCCCTTCCTTGTTTTTTGCCTACTCGCGCTGTGGGTAATAACACTGACCACCACGTCCGCGCTCCCGGCTCAGGCCCAGGACGCGCCTGTGATCGTCATTGAGGAGATTCTGGTTGAGGGCAATCAACGCATCGAGGGCGACACCGTGCGCTCCTACATGGTGGTTGAGCCCGGTGACGAATACGACGAAGAGCGCGTTGACCGCTCGTTGAAGGCGCTGTTCGCAACGGGGCTTTTCGCCGACGTCAGCATCCGCCGCGAGGGCGCTGATCTCATAGTTCAGGTTGTGGAGAACCCAATCATTAACCGCCTCGCCTTTGACGGCAACAAGAAGGTTGATGACGAAAAGCTCGGCGAGGAAGTGCGCTTGAGGCCGCGTATCGTCTACACCCGGGCGAGGGTACAAGCGGATTTGCAGCGCATCATTCAAATTTACCGCCGGGCCGGGCGCTTTGCCGCGACGATCGAGCCCAAGGTTATTCAACTGCCGCAAAACCGCGTTGATCTGATTTTCGAGATCAACGAAGGAGAAGTCACCGGTGTCAGCCGCATCAATTTCCTTGGTAACACCCATTTCAGCGATGGTGACCTGAAGGACGCCATAACCACTCAGGAATCCCGCTGGTACAAGTTTCTGACGACCGACGACAACTACGACCCCGACCGCCTGGCTTACGACCAGGAGCAACTGCGCAAGTTCTATTTGTCCAAGGGTTACGCCGATTTCCGCGTACTGTCCGCAGTGGCGGAGCTGACACGGGACCGCAAGAGTTTCTATATCACCCTCACCGTTGAGGAGGGCGAGCAGTACCGCCTGGGCAAAGTCGAAATCGACAGTGTGATCCGCGATCTGTCCGCCGAGGATCTGATGCCGCTGGTGGAAACCGAAGTTGGCGACGTCTATGACGCCGACGCCGTGGATGCCTCAATCGAAGAAATGACCTTCATGGCCGGGAAGTTGGGCTACGCATTCCTGGATATTCGGCCGCGCCTGGAGAAGAACCGCGAAGAGCGGCTTATCGACCTGACCTATCGGGTCATCGAAACGCCGCGGGTCTATGTTGAGCGCATCAACATCCGGGGCAACGTGAGAACCCTGGATACGGTAATCCGGCGGCAGTTCCGGCTTACCGAGGGCGACCCCTTCAATACCCAGAAATTGCGCCGTTCGCGCCAGCGTATTAAGGCCCTTGGCTTCTTCCAGGAGGCGGAAATCGACCAGAAGCCGGGCACCCAGGATGACCGGACAATTATCGACGTCGAGGTTCAGGAGCGTTCGACTGGGGAATTGACGCTAGGCGCCGGTTTCTCGGGTACGGAAAATTTCCTCGGCGAACTCAGCATTCGCCAGCGGAACCTCCTGGGCAAGGGCCAGGACTTGCGGCTGCGTCTTTCGGTTTCGTCCATTACGCAACAGATTGATCTCAGCTTCACCGAGCCCTATTTCATGAATCGCCCCGTGGCTGCCGGAATCGACCTCTTTACCCGGCGCCGTAATCTGCAGTTCCGAAGTGGGTTCGACGAGCAATCAAACGGTTTCGGCCTGCGTTTTGGCTTCCCGATCAGCGAATATATGAGGGTCGGCACGCGCTATTCCCTGCGTCAGGACAAGATCAAGGACGTGGATATCTTCGCCTCGCGCTTCATCAAGGCCCAAGAAGGCACGCAAGTCATTTCCTCGG
>CAYOOG010000115.1:0-8086 GCA_964405515.1 uncultured Alphaproteobacteria bacterium
AAGCCAGCACGGCGCCCGGTTCGTTCACGCCTGGGGCATGACCGAGACCAGCCCTCTCGGCACGATTGGCACCCTTAAGGCGGGCATGGAGAATCTGTCAGCGGAAGAAAAGTTGGATCTGCAAGTGAAACAGGGCCGTGGCGTTTACGGCGCCGAGTTGAAGATAACCGACGAGAATAATGTCGAGCAACCCTGGGACGGCGAATCATTCGGCCCATTGAAGATTCGCGGGCCCTGGATCGCCAAGGCTTATTTCAAGGGCGAAGGGGGGGATTCCTTCGGCAAGGACGGCTGGTTCGATACCGGCGATGTCTCGACCATGGATGCCGAGGGCTATATGCAGATCACCGACAGGGCAAAGGATGTCATCAAGTCCGGCGGTGAATGGATTGGGTCCATTGAGTTGGAAAATATTGCGGTCGGACACCCCGAGATAATGGAGGCGGCGGTCATTGGCGTGCACCACCCCAAGTGGGACGAACGACCGTTGTTGATAGCCATCCGAACCAAGGGCAGTACACTCGCGGCAGATGATCTGCTTGCCTTCTACGAGGGCAAGATCGCCAAGTGGTGGACACCGGATGATGTGGTTTTTGTTGACGAATTGCCGCACACCGCCACGGGAAAATTGAAAAAGATCCAGTTACGCGAGGACTTCGAGGGATACGTGCTGCCGACCGCTGCAGAATGACCCTGAGGCCATGACCCTATTTTACAGCCACAAGGCCTGCCTTGAGCACAGTGCCGGGGCACAACACCCCGAGCGCCCGGAACGACTGACGGCGATCCTCGAGCGCCTATCGGCCGACGACTTCGCCGACTTGGACCGGTGTGAGGCGCCCCTGGCGGAAGTAGCGCAGATTGCCCGGGCCCACCCCTTGGAATATGTGGAGGAAATCCTGAACGCCGTTCCGACGGAAGGGCGGGTGTTCCTGGACGGCGATACGTCCATGTCGCCCGGATCAGGCGAGGCGGCGCTGCGGGCGGCGGGCGCGGTATGCGCCGCCGTGGATGCCGTAGCAGATGGCGTTGCGAAGACGGCTTTTTGTGCCGCCCGCCCGCCCGGGCACCACGCCGAGCCGGCGCAAGCCATGGGCTTTTGCCTGTTTAACAATATCGTCGTCGGTGCCCATCAAGCCCGCTCTGTTCACGGGTTGCAGCGCATTGCCGTGATCGATTTCGATGTTCACCACGGCAACGGCACGCAAGCAATGTTCGAGCGCGACAAGAATCTTTTCTACGGCTCCACGCATCAGTCGCCATTCTATCCGGGTACGGGTCACCCTTCGGAGACCGGGATTGCCCGGAATATCGTCAATGCGCCCCTGGCGGCCCACGCCGGATCGGCGGAATTCCGAACTGCAATGGAAGACAATATTTTGCCGGCCCTAGACGCATTTGCTCCCAGCCTATTGATGATTTCCGCCGGTTTTGATGCCCATATGCGGGATCCCCTGGCGCAGATTCAACTCACCGACGACGATTTTGCCTGGGTTACCGGGCGCCTTTGCGAAGTGGCGGAAGAGCACGGCGAGGGGCGGGTTGTGTCGGTCCTGGAAGGTGGTTATGACCTGGAGGCACTGGCCTCCGGCGTTGCCGCCCATTTGAAGGTTCTCATGGCGTCCGAGGGCTGAACCCTCTAACCTTGCTCCCGCGACAGGAGGTTTGATCCATGGCCAAGTCAGATGGGGCGGAAGCCGGCCTGCCGGCCGATATCAAGAAAATGAGTTTCGAGGACGCGTTGAGCGAACTTGAGGAAATCGTTTCGTCCCTCGAGGGCGGCCAAGTCAATCTCAAGGACTCCATCGACAAGTATAAGCGTGGCAGCATGTTGAAGCGGCATTGCGACCAAATGCTTGGTGAGGCCCGCAGCCAAGTTCAAAAGATTGTTGCCGATGAAGGTGGCGAGGTGAAGGCCGAAGCCGCGGATTTGGATTAATCCGGCTTACTCAAGGGCGTAGCCATGGATCTTGATGCCGCGATTACCGCCAATGCCGAGGCCGTGGAAAATTTTTTCCGCAAGACTCTTCCCGAAGCCAAAGGACCCGAGGCCAGACTGGCCGAAGCCATGCGTTACACCGTTCTGGGCGGCGGAAAGCATCTTCGGCCTTTCTTGACGGCGTCCACGGCTGCCCTGTTCGATGTTCCCTACGAACGGGTCTTGCGTGTCGGCGCTGCCGTTGAATGCGCGCATAACTACGCACTGATCCACGATGATCTGCCGGCGTTGGCCAACAGGTCCAAGCGCCGGGGGAAGCCTTCCAATCACGAGAATTTTGACGAAGCAACGGCGCTGCTTGCGGGCGACGCCCTTTTGTCTCTTGCTTTCCAGATCATCGCCGACGAAAAAACCCATAGCGACACCCGGGTCATTTCCAAACTGGTCAACGGCCTGGCGGCGTCGGTGGGTCATTTGGGGACAGTCGGCGGGCAAATGCTCTACACGCTGTCGGACGAGGGAGAACGCGGCCTCGGCGCGATTACGCGGCTGCAACAGATGAAAACCGGTGCTCTAATCGCCTTTTCCTGTGAAGCCGGTGGAATCCTTGGTCACGCGCGTCCCGGGGTATTGCAGGCCTTGCATGCCTACGCTCACGATTTGGGCCTGGCCTACCAGATCGTCAATGACTACCGGGATTTGACGAAGATGGCCAAAGAATC
This sequence comes from uncultured Alphaproteobacteria bacterium, assembly GCA_964405515.1. GTDB lineage: Bacteria > Pseudomonadota > Alphaproteobacteria > JAPYRI01 > JAPYRI01 > CAYOOG01. The sequence goes on from CAYOOG010000115.1 coordinate 2,662, forward strand.
GAAAATTTCCCTTAAAAAACAAGCAACTAGGGGAAAGCCGACGTTTATTTCCATGCTCGGGCCCGAGCGCGCCGTTTCACAGGCGGAAATCCTTGCCAACCAAGCGGTTCAGCACTTAGATTCCTTCGACGAACGCGCAGAACCCTTGCGTGAGATGGCTAGTTATGTTCTTAACCGAGCCAGTAAGTAATTGTTTTTAGTAGTTGGGGCGGCATATGTCAGAGCAACCGGTCAGCAAGACCCCGTTACTGGATACCGTCAATATTCCCTCCGATATCCGTGACTTTACTCAGGAACAATTGATCCAGCTTGCCGACGAATTGCGGACGGAGACCATCGACGCGGTGTCCATCACCGGCGGTCATCTGGGTGCCGGTCTGGGCGTTGTTGAATTGACGGTTGCTCTTCATCATGTCTTTGACACGCCCGACGATAGAATTATCTGGGACGTTGGGCACCAGGCCTACCCGCACAAGATTTTGACCGGCCGCCGCGACCGCATACGCACGCTCCGCCAAAAGGACGGCCTGTCCGGTTTTACCAAGCGGGCTGAAAGCGAATACGATCCCTTCGGTACGGCTCATTCGTCGACCTCCATTTCTTCGGGGCTCGGCATGGCCGTTGCGCGTGATTTGAAGGGCGGTAGCAACAACGTTATTTCGGTTATCGGTGACGGCGCCATGACCGCGGGCATGGCTTACGAGGCCATGAACAACGCCGGGTCCATGGATAGCCGTCTGATCGTCATTCTCAACGACAACGACATGTCCATTGCCCCGCCGGTCGGGGCCTTGAGCGCCTATTTGGCGCGGCTGTTGTCGGCGCGGCCATATCGTAACTTGCGTGAGTTCGGCAAGGAGCTGGCCTCGAAACTGCCGCCCACTCTGGGACGTACGGCCAAGAGGGCGGAGGAATTTGCACGCGGTATTGCCACAGGCGGCACTTTGTTCGAGGAATTGGGCTTCTACTACGTCGGTCCAATAGACGGTCATAATCTTGAACACCTGCTGCCCATCCTGAAGAACGTTCGTGACGCCCGGCACCCGGCGCCGATCCTGGTTCATGTGGTCACGGAGAAGGGGCATGGCTACACGCCGGCGGAAGAAGCCCCCGACAAATATCATGGTGTCAGCAGGTTTGACGTGGTTACCGGCGCCCAGAAAAAGTCAGAGGCGAACGCCCCGTCTTACACAAAGGTCTTCGCGAAGGCGTTGATCGCGGAGGCAGAGAAAGACGATCGCATCGTAGCCATTACTGCTGCCATGCCGGCCGGGACCGGCCTTGACCTGTTTGACGACAAATTCCCGGATCGTTGCTTCGATGTGGGTATTGCCGAGCAGCATGGCGTGACCTTTGCTGCGGGCATGGCGACTGAGGGGTTTAAGCCTTACGCGGTGATATATTCCACCTTCTTGCAAAGGGCCTATGACCAGATCGTCCATGATGTAGCGATCCAGCGGCTTCCGGTTCGATTTGCCATGGACCGGGCAGGGCTGGTCGGAGCCGATGGGCCGACTCATGCCGGCTCCTTCGACATTACCTACCTGGCGACTCTGCCGGATTTTGTGGTCATGGCGCCGTCCGATGAGGCCGAGCTCGTGCACATGGTTGCGACCTCTGCCGAGATCGACGACAGGCCCAGTGCACTGCGCTACCCGCGCGGCGAAGGTGTCGGCGTTGATCTGCCCGAGGTCGGCGTGCCTCTGGAGATCGGCCGTGGCCGCATCGTCCGCGAAGGCACGGCGGTTGGCATTCTTTCTTTTGGCACACGCCTTGGCGAGTGCTTGGCTGCGGCGGACGAATTGGCCGGTCTCGGGTTCAGCGCCACCGTGGCGGATGCCCGCTTCGCCAAACCTCTCGACCATGACCTAATCACGCGCATGGCCCGTGAACATGAAGTTCTCCTGACCATCGAGGAGGGCGCCATTGGCGGCTTTGCCTCCCACGTGTTGCAGTTCCTGGCCTTGGAAGGCCTGTTGGATAAGGGTTTGATTGTCCGTCCGATGACGCTTCCCGACCGCTTTGTCGATCATGCGGCGCCGGCTGAAATGTACGCGGAGGCCGGTCTTAACGCGACGAGCATCGTACAGACTGCGCTTGGCGCACTGGGTCATGGACGCGCCGGAGTAGAAGGTGTCGCGCTCAAAAAGATCCCCTGAGCCGGTACAAGAGACCGGGCAAGCCAAAGCGAAGAAACAACGCCTGGATACGCTGCTGGTTGAGCGCGGCCTGGCGGAGAGTCGTACGCGGGCGCAAGCAATACTCCTCGCCGGCAAGGTTTATTCAAACGATCGAAGGCTTGAAAAGCCGGGTCAGATGTTGGCCCCGGATGCGGCCCTTGAAGTTCGTGGGCGCGACCATCCCTGGGTTTCGCGGGGCGGTGTAAAACTTGCACACGGGCTAAGCCATTTTGGCATTGACCCGGAGGGTCTTGTGGTGCTCGACCTGGGCGCTTCCACCGGAGGGTTTACGGACGTTGTACTCAGCGGTGGCGCCCGAAAAGTATACGCGGTTGACGTCGGCCATGGGCAACTGGCCTGGAAGTTGCGCCAGGACGAGCGGGTTGTAGTGCTCGAGCAGACCAACGCCCGCCATTTGACCAGCGACCGGGTTCCGGACCCAATCGACCTGATTGTTTGTGACGCCAGTTTCATCGGTCTGCAGACCGTGCTGCCGGCGGCACTGAGCCTGGCAGCGGCAAACGCGCAACTGGTAGCCCTCGTCAAGCCACAGTTCCAAGTGGCCAAAGAGGAAGTTGGCAAGGGCGGCGTGGTGCGTGACCCGGCACTTCGGGAAAGAGCTTGCACAGAGGTCAGCGATTGGTTGAGGGGTCAGCCCGGCTGGTCCGTTCTTGGGCTGACCGAGAGCCCCATCACGGGGCCAAAGGGAAACGTCGAAACCCTGATCGGCGCGTGTTTCGTGAGGCCAAAGTCCTAGCGGAAGGACTCTACAGCGGTACTATTTTCCATGCGCCGTTCGGTTGGCGGCAGGCGGCGCCGTATGCGGTCTCGGTAGTGTTGCCGATTGTCACGGTCTGCTGGAATTCCCTGCAGTACCGCCCCTTCGAATCCTGAAAGGCCGGTTGTGGCGTCACGGTACCGGAATTGGCGCTATCCGGATTGGTCCAGGTTGAGGTTTCGCCTGACTTGCCCTCTTCAAGGGATTCCCGGGTTACGCGCTCCAGATACATCTGGTCGGTCCGATCCAGGGAGCGGCCGATTTCGCTGCCTGCCCAGGCGCCCATGAGCGTACCAGCGGCGACCGCCGCCGTCCTGCCGCTACCTTGGCCGACCTTTGAGCCCAGTATGGCGCCCATTTGTTCCCGGTTATTGCTGCCGTCGGCGGCACAGCCGCCCGCCAGCAATGCCATTGAACATATGCTCAGCGCCCTTCTTAGGTGCATGTCGTCTTTCTCCTGAGGTTCTCGCCCAAACAACCCGCACGGGGCGAAAAACTGGTCTCCTAACCCGGCAGCCATTATATATGAGGGACCGTAAGAGTTTGGAGAAAGAAGACACCGGTTATGGACGATACTGCGGAAACGGATTCAGAACCTTGGACGGCTTATGAGGCCTTTTTGGATGGAGGCGAACTCGTCGCATCGGGCGAGCCTATTCAGCTTTTCGAATCCTGGTTGGAGGAAGCAACGGAGCTTGAGCCCAACGATCCCACCTCAATGTCGGTGGCCACGGCTGATGCCAAGGGCGTGCCTTCGCTCCGCATGCTGTTACTCAAGCATGTCGATGAACGCGGTTTCGTGTTTTACACCAATATGCAGAGCCGCAAGGGTGTCGAAATGGTCGATAACCCGTACGCTGCGCTCTGTTTTCATTGGAAAAGCCTGCGCCGCAGTGTGCGCGTGGAGGGGCGCGTTGAACAGGTGAGTGACGAGGAGGCGGATGCCTACTTTGCGTCGAGGGATAGGGGATCCCAAATCGGGGCATGGGCATCGGACCAATCGAGACCTTTGGGCGGTCGTTTCGATCTGGAGAAGCGCGTGGCAAAGTATGCGTTAAAGTTCAATATCGGAAAGGTTCCGCGTCCACCTCATTGGACTGGGCAGCGTGTTGTGCCAATACGCATTGAATTTTGGACAAGCAGGCTGTCGCGGTTACACGATCGAGTTATCTACTGCCGCGTCGAGGACGGTTGGCGCAAACTGGAACTCTACCCTTAAGGTTTTGGCGGAACCGAGAATGACATACAGCCATCAAGATCAGCAAGAAACGGGTCGCGCAATTCCGCTAGCACCGGAAAAAGCTGCCTTGATGCGAGCGGCAACCTACGCCTCGGTGACCGTAGCCGTGGCATTGATAGCCGCAAAATTCTGGGCGCTTCTTGTTACCGGGTCCGTCGCGATATTGGCGTCGCTTGTTGATTCGGTGCTGGACGTGGTCGCATCCGCCATGAATTTGGTGGCTGTACACCATGCGCTGACGCCGGCGGACAGCGAACACCGGTTCGGGCACGGGAAGGCGGAATCCGTGGCCGGTTTGGGGCAGGCAGCCGTGATTGCCGGCTCAGCGGTGTTCGTTCTATTCGAGGCCGGCGAGCGCTTGTTCCATCCGCAGGCGCTAGAGAACCCGAATGTCGGGCTAGGCGTCATGGGGGTCTCAATGGTCTTGACCTTGGTGCTCGTATCTTTTCAACGTTACGTGGTCTCCAAGACCAAATCGGTGGCCATAGCGGCGGACTCACTGCACTATCTTTCCGATTTGCTGACAGCCGCCGCGGTTATCATTGCTCTCTTGCTGGCGACCCGGTTCGGCTGGCAGATGGCGGACCCATTATTCGCAATTGCGGTGGCCGGTTACGTTCTATGGAGCGCGTGGCAGATTGCGCGCGCCTCTTTCGATCAGATAATGGACCGCGAACTCCCCGACCATGAGCGTCGCCGAATTCGCGAGGTCGTCATGAGTCATCCGGACGTGCATGAAATGCATGATTTGAGAACGCGGGCGTCGGGGACCAATTCCTTCATTCAATTACACTTGGAACTCGATGGAGAAATGACATTGTCGCGTGCGCATACAATCGCCGATGAGGTCGAACTCAAGGTGAAGCGCGCGTTCCCCGGCGCGGAGGTTCTTATCCATCAAGACCCGGAAGGACTTGAAGCGCCGCCGGTATTCGAATAACGCCGGCGCCAAGAGGCTTTGGACGGCAGTAAGCATGGATCGTGGCACCCAGTCCGAAGTAATAGAATTCCTGCTCAGGCCGGATACGCACGGCGCCGATTCGGCATCCGTTGACTCCCTGGAAACCCATTGCGCCGTGGTCTTCTTTGCCGGGCAGACCGTATACAAACTTAAGAAGGCAGTGAAGTTTTCGTATCTGGACTTTTCCACTGTTGAGCTTCGGCGAAAGGCCTGTCTCGCTGAAGTCGAGTTGAACAGCCGAACTGCCCCGCAAATCTATCGCCGGG
>CAYOOG010000116.1:0-8029 GCA_964405515.1 uncultured Alphaproteobacteria bacterium
ATGCGCCAAATCCTCTCTTTCGTCCCGGACCACTTTTAAGGGTGCAGGTCACCACTTTTAAGGGTGCAGGTCACTCTGCTTATGACTGGTAGGAACTTGGGGAACAGGTCATAGTTGATGAAACAAACAATGTCGCAGAGGCAAGAGACACCTTTCGCCAAATTGCTCGTGATCTCAGAAGTCTTATCAGTGGCCAATCTGATTGATAGTCGAGCGGTTGCTAATCGGTTGCTAGAACCAATCAAGGGCTTAGCCTCTTCCAGCTAAGCCCTTGATTTAATTGGTGGAGCCAGGCGGAATCGAACCGCCGACCTCTTGAATGCCATTCAAGCGCTCTCCCAACTGAGCTATGGCCCCGATACCGTTACGACGCCTACCCGAAGTGATGCCGTTTCGGCAACACGCGGGCCGTGCCCCAAATTAAGGCAAATTCACGACCGTCCCGTCAATTCGAATCGCGTGCCGGTGCATCCACGACTGCCTTGACATCTTCGTCTTCATCATCGTCATCAACCAGCAGGGCCGCTGCCGCGCCGTCGTCGTCGTCATCCTCGGCCTCGGGAATATCATCGATATCCTCTTCGGTAGCGGCCTTCTCAACTTTGGCCTCCGGTGGCTTTTCCACCTTCACGGGCTCAGGCGTGCCGCGTCGGGACTTGAGCAGCACCTCCGGCACGAACGCAGTTTCGCACTTGGGGCACGAAATAGGACTATGGTTCAAATCGTAAAAGCGGGCGCCACAATTGATGCAGGTTCGCTTGATACCCCATTCTTCTTTTGCCACAGGCAGATACTCCCAATAACCGGGACAATGCTTTGGTTCCCGGGCGCTTCAATTGCCACGATCAAACGCCCCTGTCAAAGATTCTGTTCGCCTTGTGCGCCTTAAAGGCAGCCGCCGGGGAGGCCATGTGGCGGGCGCTGGGGCTTTGTGATAGAGACAGCGCAACCAGCAAGAGGTATTGCCGCCCATGCGAGCAACTTCCGCCGGCCGCCTGACCGGCACCACACGGGCCCCCGGCGACAAATCCATTTCCCACCGCGCCCTTATTATGGGCGCCCTGGCCACCGGAGAAACCCGGATCAGTGGCCTGCTGCAGTCCGAGGATGTGGCGGCCACGGCGGCGGCGCTTGGCCGTCTGGGGGCGGAAATCGAGCGAATTGAGGGAAGTGACGGGCCTGTCTGGACGGTCCGGGGCCGGGGCCTCGCCGGCCTGTCCGAACCCGAAGGGGTGCTGGAGATGGGCAACTCGGGCACCGCATGCCGGCTCTTGATGGGCGTGGTGGCGAGCCATCCCCTTACCGCCGTCTTCAGCGGCGATTCCTCGCTTCTCGGCCGGCCCATGGGCCGTGTCATCACGCCGCTCCAGCAAATGGGCGCCGAGATCTCGGCCCGGGACGGCGGACATCTGCCGCTGACCATTAAGGGCACGGCGGATCCCCTGCCCATCAGCTACCGCCTGCCCGTGCCCTCGGCCCAGGTCAAGTCGGCGGTGTTGCTGGCGGGCCTCAACACGCCCGGGCGCACAACGGTGATCGAGCCCCAAGCCACCCGGGATCACACCGAGCGCATGATGGCCCATTTCGGCTGCCCAGCCGAAATAGCCGAGTTCGAGGACGAAGAGGGCAGCGGGCTTAGTATTACCGTCAACGGCGAGCAGGAGCTGACCGGCCGCGAGGTGGGCGTGCCTGGGGACCTTTCCTCGGCGGCCTTCGCCCTTGTGGCGGCGCTGATCAACCCGGGCTCCGAGGTGCGCATCGAAAACGCCGGCGTCAACCCCTTACGCGGCGGTCTGCTTAAGACTTTGACCGAAATGGGCGCCGATCTGGTGTTGGAAAACAGCCGCGAGGACTGCGGCGAACCGGTCGCCGACATTGTCGCCCGTCCCGGCAGCCTCAAGGGCATCGAAATTCCCGCCCGGCGCGCGCCCAGCATGATCGACGAATACCCGATCCTCGCCGTGGCCGCGGCTTTCGCCGAAGGCCGCACGGTCATGCACGGCCTTGGCGAGCTGCGGGTCAAGGAAAGCGACCGCCTTGCGGCCATTGCCGCCGGTTTGCAGGCCGCCGGTGTTAACGCCGAAGTCGACGGCGACAGCCTCATTGTCATGGGGGTGGGTGGCTCGGATGACTCAATAGGCCCGGCCGGCGGCTGCCAGGTGGAAAGCCACGGCGACCACCGCATCGCCATGGCCTTCCTGGTACTGGGCACGGCGGCCAGGGCCGGCGTCGCGGTGAGCGACAGCCACATGATCGAGACCAGTTTCCCTGATTTCAGAGGCTTCATGCGTGGGCTTGGCGCCAAAATAGAAGAGGCGGGGACATGATTATTGCCGTGGACGGGCCGGCGGCGGCCGGCAAAGGGACGCTGGCCCGGGCCATCGCCGAGCACTTCGGCTTGGCCTATCTGGACACCGGCGCTCTGTATCGCGCCGTGGCCTTGCGCGTGATCGAGGCCGGCGGCGACCCGGCGGACCCCGAGGCGGCGGCCAAGGGCGCCGAGAGCCTGCAGCCTGGAGACACCGAGAACGCGCGAATCCGGGACGAGGACGTGGCCAGGGGCGCCAGTCTGGTTTCCGCCGTGCCGGAGGTTCGCCGAGCGCTTCTGACCTACCAGAGGCATTTTGCCGCGAATCCGCCCGGTGGCGCCCCCGGCGCCGTCGTCGATGGCCGCGATATCGGCACCGTGGTGCTGCCCGACGCGGATCACAAGCTGTTCGTCACCGCCAGCGACGAGGCACGAGCACGGCGCCGGGCCGTGGAGTTGGAGACCAGGGGCGAAAAAACCCCGCTCAGCGCGGTTCTTGAAGACATGCGGGCGCGGGACGCCCGGGACCGTGAGCGCGAGATATCGCCCTTGACCCAGGCCGAAGACGCGCTCTTGCTTGAGACCACGAATTTGGATATAGACAACGCCTTCGCGGCGGCTTTGGCCCTGATCGCGGAAGATCAAGCCCCGGCCTAAGTTCTGTACCCGGCCCGGGCAATTTGGGCTCAGCCGCGGATAATTTGTTTTCACGCTCCATCGGAGTAGACCGCCGGACACAACCGGTCGGCCAGCACCTGAAAGTGACACCCCATGACCGAAGAATCATCTGCCGGCGATTCCGCCGGAATCACAGCCTCCAAAGAAGAATTTGCAGCGCTCCTTGAAGAGACGCTGGGCGCCGACAGCAAGCTGGAAGGCTCAGTCATCAAGGGCACCGTTATTTCGGTCGAAAATGACTTTGCGCTCATCGATGTCGGCCTTAAGGCCGAGGGCCGCGTGCCCCTGAAGGAATTTGCCACGCCGGCGGAATCCGGCGCCATCAACATTGGCGACGAAGTAGAAGTTTTCCTGGAACGGGTTGAGAACGCCGCCGGCGAGGCCGTCCTGTCCCGCGAGAAGGCCCGCCGCGAAGAGGCATGGACGCTGCTCGAAAAAACCTTTGAGGCCAACGAGCGCACAGAAGGTGTGATCTTCGGCCGCGTCAAGGGCGGCTTTACCGTGGACCTGTCCGGTGCCGTGGCCTTCCTGCCCGGTAGCCAGGTGGACGTGCGCCCGGTGCGGGACATTCGGCCGCTCCTTGGCATTCCGCAGCCCTTCCAGATTCTCAAGATGGACCGCCGTCGCGGCAATATCGTTGTCTCGCGCCGCGCCGTTTTGGAAGAAACCCGGGCCGAAGCCCGGGCCAAATTGATCGCCGACCTCAAGGAAGGTCAGGTCATGGACGGTGTGGTCAAGAACATTACCGACTACGGCGCGTTCGTGGACCTCGGCGGTGTCGACGGCCTCTTGCACGTCACGGATATTGCCTGGCGGCGCATAAACCACCCGTCGGAATCGCTCAATATCGGCGAGACCGTGAAAATTCAGATCATCCGCATCAACCTGGAAACCCAGCGCATCAGCCTCGGCATGAAGCAGTTGCAGACCGATCCCTGGGAAGGCGTCGACGCCAAGTATCCGGTCGGTGTCAAGCTCAAGGGCCGGGTCACCAATATCACTGACTACGGCGCCTTCGTGGAGCTGGAGCCGGGAGTCGAAGGCCTGGTCCACGTTTCGGAAATGAGCTGGGTGAAGAAGAACCTGCATCCCGGCAAGATCGTATCTTCCAGTCAGGAAGTAGAGGTCATGGTGCTGGAGGTCGATCCCAATAAGCGGCGAATCAGCCTTGGCCTCAAGCAATGTTCCGAGAATCCTTGGGAGGGTTTTGCGGGAACCCACGGGGCGGGCACCAAAATCGAAGGCGAGATCAAGAACGTTACCGAGTTCGGTTTGTTCATCGGGCTGGAGGACGGCGTCGATGGCATGGTTCATATGTCCGACCTGGATTGGAATCAGTCCGGCGAGGAGGCCATCGCCAATTACAAGAAAGGCGATGTGGTCAAGGCCGTGGTCCTCGACGTGGATACCACGAAGGAACGCATCAGCCTCGGCATCAAGCAACTGACCACGGACCCCTTCGCCGGCAAGGCAGAACTGAAAAAGGGCAGTGTCGTGACCTGCTCGGTGGCGGTGGTGGTCGACGGCGGTATCGAAGTGGTAGTCGGCGACGGCGGTCCCAAGGTCTTCATCCGGCGCAGCGATTTGTCAAGGGACCGCTCGGAACAGCGGCCCGAACGCTTTGCCGTGGGTGACAAAGTGGACGCCTTGATCACCAACATCGATAAGGCGGGCCGCAAGATACAGCTGTCGGTCAAGGCCCGCGAAGTGGCCGAGGAGAAGGAAGCGGTCAAAGCTTACGGCTCCAGCGACAGCGGCGCCAGCCTGGGTGAGATCTTGGGTGCGGTCATGGACAAGGCCAGGGGCGGAAAGAAGGAAGCCGACGACGAGGCTGACGAGAAGGCCGAGGATGCGGCCCCGGCCCCGGCCAAAACCAAAGCCGAACCTGAGGCCGAAGCCAAGGCCGAAGCCGAAGCCGAATCTGAGGCCGAGGCCCCGGCAAAGGCAGAGGAAGAGGAAGAGGAAGAGCCGGAGAAGGCCGCCAAGCCGAAGGCCGAGACCAAGAAGAAGAAAGCCCCGGCCAAGGCCAAAGCCGCCGACAAGAAGAAAGAGACCAAGGCCAAGACCAAGGAAACCAAAACCAAAAAGGCCAAGACCGAGACCAAGAAGAAAGCCCCCGCCAAGGCAAAAAAGGCCAAAAAAGAGGATTAGGGACTCGGAGTCGGGGCTGTGCGCCCCAATTTTGGCCGGATTCGGGCTAAACGCGGCGGCGTCGGGGATTTCCCGGGCGCCGCCGCAGCCTTTGGGAATGGCTGTTTTTGAGGCACCCTGCCAAATTTCCATGAAAATCCTGGAAAATCGTTAAATTTCAATATACTAACACTTGACGCCCGGGGCCTCGTTTTGGCACCCTCCTGAGGCGCGTCAAGAAGCGCGCCGACAAGTCGGACCCGTAGACAGACGCGGGGGAAGTTCAGCGCATGATTAAGTCGGAACTCATTGCACGGCTGGCCGAGGCCAATCCACACCTGTATCAGCGGGATGTGGAGCGGATCGTTTCGACCGTCTTTGACGAAGTGTCGGCGGCGCTGGCCCGTGGTGATCGCGTGGAGTTGCGCGGTTTTGGCTCCTTTTCCGTCAAGCGCCGCCCGGCACGGGTGGGGCGCAACCCAAGAACCGGCGAGGCTGTGAATATTGCTGAAAAGTTCGTGCCGTTCTTTAAGACGGGCAAGGAACTACGCGAAAGGCTGAACCAGAACCGCGGCGAATAAGCGCCGGCGACCCAGCCCGAATACCGAAAAATGCGATTTATCTTAAGGATCATATGGCTGGTCCTGGCTGCCGTCGTCTTGGCCCTGGCCGTGGCCAATAGGGCCCCCGTGGTGGTCAGCCTCGATCCCCTGCCCTTTGCGCTCGAAGGGCCGCTGTGGGCGGCACTCCTGGCCGCCGGTTTCATTGGCCTGGCTTTCGGCGCCCTGAGCGTCTGGATTCCGGGCGCAAAGTGGCGCTGGCGGGCGCGCCGGGCGGAAAAGCGCCTGAGCGAGCTTGAAAGCGCGGGGGCTGGTGTCGCAGCCGCCCCGGCGGCAATTGAGGCCAGCGAGAGCGACAAGGCCAATAAAGAGCTGGAATAACGCCCATCAAATTGATTCCAACAGCTGGAATAATGCTCTAAACCCTCGCCATGATGACTAAACGAGTAAATCCGGTCTTCTGCGCCCTTGACACCCCCGACGTGGCCCGGGCGGAAGAACTTGCCGGTCTGCTGGCGCCCTGCCTGGGCGGCATCAAGCTTGGTCTTGAATTTTTCAACGCCAATGGCCCCGACGGCTACCGCACCGTGGCCACGGCCCAATTGCCGGTATTTCTCGACCTCAAGCTGCACGACATTCCAAATACCGTAGCCGGCGCCATGCGCGCTCTCGTGCCCCTGGCGCCTGCCCTGGTCACGGTGCACACCTCGGGCGGCGCGGCCATGCTGCGCGCGGCGGCGGAGGCGGCGGCGGAGGCCAGCCAGCCCCCGAAGATCATCGGCGTGACCGTCCTCACCAGCTTGGACGACGGCGACCTCGAAGGCATGGGTGTCGGCGGCGGCGCGGCGGAGCAGGTAAAACGTCTGGCGGCCCTGGCACAAGACAGCGGCCTCGACGGCGTGGTTTGCTCGCCCCGGGAGATCACCAATCTGCGCGCCCAGTGCGGTGACGACTTTACCCTGGTGGTGCCGGGTATCCGGCCCAAGGGCGCCGACGCGGGCGACCAGAAAAGGGTGATGACGCCGGGCGAGGCGGTAAGCCTCGGCGCGGACATCCTGGTGGTTGGGCGGCCTATCACCGCAGCGGCCGACCCCCGGGCCGCAGCCGAGGGCATCTGCCAAGAAATTGCCGTTCACGGTGAACAGGCCTAGGCGGACACAGGCGTGGTTATCGAAACAAAAATCTGCGGGCTCAATAGTGCCCCCGCCATCGAGGCCGCCGTCAACGGCGGTGCAAGATATTTAGGCCTGATGTTTTACCCGCCGTCACCCCGCTATATTTCGCCCGAGGATGCGGCGGCGCTGTTTGCCGATGTGTCCGGCGACGTGAAAAAGGTCGGCGTGTTCGTCGACCCGGACGACGCCACGCTTGATCGCGTGCTTTCCACAACGCCTCTCGACATGCTGCAGTGTCATGGCCAAGAAGGCCCGGATCGCCTGGACGAAATAAAGCGGCTTTCCGGCCTGCCCGTCGTCAAGGCCATCAAAGTCGCCAGCGCCGAGGACACGGACCGGGCCGAGGCCTTTCAGGAATCCGCTGACTGGCTGTTGTTCGACGCCAAGGTGCCGGAAGACCTACCGGACGCCCTCCCCGGGGGCAACGGTCTGGCCTTTGACTGGCAGCTCATCGCCGGACGAGACTGGCGCCTGCCCTGGATGCTTTCCGGCGGCCTGGAAGCCGAGGTTTTGGCGGAGGCCGTCAAGACCAGCGGTGCCGTCGTGATTGACGTTTCGTCGGGCGTCGAAGACAAGCCGGGCGTCAAGAGCCCGGAGCGCATCAAGGCTTTCCTTGAAGCGGCGCGGCGGCTCTAGGCCATGAGCAAAGAAAAGCAACCACCCGCCAACACCTTGAGCGGCGGCCCCGACGCCCGAGGACACTTCGGTGATTTTGGCGGCCGTTACGTGGCCGAGGTGCTGATGCCGTTGATTCACGACTTGGAAGCGGCTTATCGCGCGGCGCAGAACGACCCGAAGTTCACCGCCGAGATGGATCACCTACTCGCCCACTACGTGGGCCGGCCAAGTCCGCTTTATTTCGCCGAACGCATGACCGAACACCTGGGCGGCGCGAAAATCTATTTCAAGCGGGACGAGCTCAACCACACCGGCGCCCACAAGATCAACAACTGCATCGGGCAGATTCTGCTGGCGCGGCGCATGGGCAAGACCCGGATCATCGCCGAGACCGGCGCCGGCCAACACGGCGTGGCCACGGCCACGGTGGCGGCGCGTTTCGGCATGCCCTGCGTGGTTTACATGGGCCAGACGGATATCGAGCGCCAGCAGCCCAACGTCTTCCGAATGCGGCTCCTGGGCGCCGAAGTGGTGCCGGTGACCAGCGGTTCGGCAACCCT
>CAYOOG010000117.1:0-3785 GCA_964405515.1 uncultured Alphaproteobacteria bacterium
GCGCGATTTCGCCGTCGACGTCGCGACCAGCGCCGCCCGGCGCGTGGTAACGGAGCAGGTAAAGGGCGATCTGGCCGACAAGCTGATCGACGACTCCATCGCAGAACTAAGCGACAAGCTGCATTAGAACTTATTCCGCCGCTGTCTTGTCTTGTACGCCAAAGCGGCGTACAATGGCTCAATGGACCAGAAGACAGATACGAGCCGGGAACGCATGCATTTGAGGCTGGACACCGCCAGCAAGCATAAGATTGAGCGGGCGGCTTCTTACGCCGACAAGACGCTCAGCGAGTTTGTATTGGCCAACGCCCTGGAGGCTGCCGACCGCCTGATCGAGGAACGGGAGACGATGACTCTCGACAATCGTGATCGCGATGTATTCTTTGACGCCATCCTCAATCCACATCGTCCCAACAAGAAGCTGCGGCAAGCCATGAAGCGTTACGACGACCTGAACCGCTAAATGGTCCTTGAAATATCTCCGGAGATCGGCCCGCTCGGCGATATCCATGACCGCAAGAATTTTTCCTGCGGCGAGCCTAGCCTCGACACATACATCGAGCGACAAGCCGGACAGGATGTGCGCCGGCGTATCGCCAGGGTTTTCGTCGCGACCTTCGACGATCCGGCATCCATTGCCGGGTTCTATACGTTGAGTGCGCTCGCCGTCGAGGCGAGCGAGTTGCCGGCCGAATTATCCGCCAAGCTACCCAGACATCCGATTCCGGCGGCGCTGATCGGACGCCTTGCGGTCGACCAACGTTATCAAGAGCGGGGGTTGGGCGCATACCTTCTTATGGATACTCTGTCCCGGGCCCTTGCGGCCAGCGAATCCGTAGCCATCCATGTCGTTGTCGTGGATACACTCGATGAACGCGCCAGTGATTTTTACCAAGCCTTCGGATTTCGGCTGTTTCCATCAACACCCAAGAGACTATTCATTCCGCTTCTTGCAGCCTTTCCGCCCGGCGGCAAGCGGTGACACGAACGGCTCAAAAAAAAACATTGGAACGACACATCGTCGAAGAATTCCTTAGGTCCTTCAAACCGTTGCAATTCAAACGTGAATCCACTTTCCCGCGAAGGCGGGAATGACCCGCCGGCAAGCTGCATTAATCAAGCAAATCTACCGCAAAAAATTATTGGCGACGAAATACCAATTTCGTCGATCAAATGGATATACTGTCGCGAACAATCAGCGGGGGTATTCTCATGTTGCCAAGACCTGCCTTACGCCGCCTCGGCGGCAGACTGTCCTTCCTTGTGGCCGCGCTCGCGCTGGCTCTCATCCTGCCCGGCGCCGCCATGGCGGCGGCTCTCGACCGGGCCGAGGCCGAGGCCTACTTTGATCAGCTGATCGGCGAGGGGCTGGACGCCCAGGCCTTTCCGGGCGCTACGCTCGCCGTTGTTCAGGACGGCGAATTCGTGCTGCTCAAGGGCTACGGCAAGGCCGACATTTGGGCCGGCAACGCCCCCGACCCGGAAAAGACGCTGTTCAGGATCGGCTCCATAACCAAGCTTTTCACCGCCATCGCCATCCTGCAACTGGCCGAGGAAGGCCGCATCGATCTAGATCAGGATGCCAACGCTTATCTGACCACGGTCAAAATACCCGACAACTTCGCCGAGCCGGTAACGGTGCGCCACCTGTTGACCCATAGCGGTGGCTTCGACGCCGACATAACCTACTCGGGCGTGACCAGCGACAGCGAGACGGTCTCGGACCCCGAACAGCTGCAGCGGGAGATTATTCGAGTGCGGCCACCGGAAGAGGCCGTGGCCTACGACAATGCCGCCCTGGGCCTGCTCGGTCTGATGCTCGCCGATATGGATGGCAAGAGTTACCGCGCCGTCATTGAGGAGCGGATCTTTGGCCCCCTTGGCATGTCTGAATCCGTGGTCGGGCTACCCGACGACCGAGTCGGCGACGCCTCCGCCTGTCATGAAGTGGCAACGGAATCCTGGCGCCCCTGCCAGCACGAATTGCTGCGGGATATGATGCAGTCGGCGGGCGACATCAGCACAACGGCCGGGGACATGGCCAAGTTCCTCGGCATGTTGATCAGACGAGGCGCCTACGAGACAGCCGATGGGGCCGCCGCCCGCATCCTGTCGCCGGAAAGTTTCGCCAGCCTGACAAATATGGAGCCGAACCGCCTGCATCCGGAAATTCCGGGATTGGGCCTGGTCGCCTTCGAGGAAGGGCCGGTGGGCCGGGGTGGTTTCGGCCACGGCGGCGCCATAAGCGGCTTCTTCAGCTACGCCCTGGTCTCGCCAAGAGACGGCTGGGGCGTGTTCATCAGCGTCAACGCCTCGCCGCCGCGGCCCGGCTTGAGCCCGAGCGGCGTGTTGCGCATGGCCCGGGCCGGCCGCCCCAATGAAGACCAACTGACGGCGCTGGTCAACTTCGTCTACCGCTTTTCCGGCAACGTCTTCGGCCAATTCCTGCCCGGCGTCGACACGGTGGCGCGCAGCAACGCCGGCCTGGCCGATGATGGGACGCTCAAGCGGCTGGCCGGACGTTACCTGCCCAACGCCGCCACGAGCTATTGGAGCTTTTTCGGCCGTTTCGCCCTGCCCCTGATGGTCCCCGCCAATGTGGTCGAAGTCGGCGCGGACGGCAACCTCGCCATCGACGGCGAGGGGCCGTTCGTGCAGATCGCGCCCCTGTTGTTCGAGTACGCCGAGCACCCGGACCCCACGCTCCGGCGCTTCGCCTTCCATCTGCGCGATGACGGTGTTGTCGAGATGGCGGCACAGAGCGTCCGCCCGGCGCGCAAGCTTGCTTGGCATGCCCACCCGCTGATCAACGCCGTCCCCATGGGACTGTTCATGGTGCTTCTGCTGACCGCCGTTTGGCCGGCGTTCCGCGCCAAGGGCGAGGCCCGCAAGGCGGCATGCCTGGCCCTGGCCGCAGTGCTTCTGTTCCTGGTCTGCCTGACCCTCGAAATGGAATACGCCAGCAAGATGCTGATCATCAGCGGCGCAATCCTGCCCGCCGTGCTTTGGCGGCTGGGCTTGCATTTGGCGCTGATTGGCCTGCTCGTTGTGTGCTGTATGACGACGGGGCTGTGGCGGGCGGAAGGCTTCGGCACCGTCCGGCGCATCCACTACGCCGCGCTCTCGGTATCGGGGCTGGGACTGGTAATCCTCTCGGCCTATTGGGGCCTGATCGGGAATATTACCGGCTAGGCTAATTTGGCCAAAAAAAACGTTACTCGATTGCTCCCTGGGATTCGTTACATGGGGGGAGTCGTCGTGTAATTTCATTGGATCGGAGCGCCCCCGAACTTGGCGGAGCACATTGTCATAGGCCGAGAGGCGGTGCTACATGGAGGCATGTCGGAGAACCGAAACGCCTTCCTGGCTGATATTTTTGACGACTACCACCAGCCCCTGCACCGCTTTCTCGCCAAGACGCTGGGCAGTGAGGCCGAGGCCCACGATGTGGCCCAAGAGACCTATATTCGCCTGGCCCGGGTCGAACGCCTGGAATCCCTCGATAACCTGCGCTCGTACGTCTTCAAGACGGCACTCAACCTGGCCCTGGACCGCATTCGCAAGGTCCAGCGCGGCACGGCCGATTATCCCCGGGACAGCGCCGAAATAGCCGAAGTCGCCGATGCGGGGCCACGGCCGGACACGGTGGTCTATCACCGCCAGCGGCTGGCGACCCTTGTGGCGGCGCTGCAGGACCTGCCGGACAACTGCCGGCGGGCGCTGCTCTTGCACCGGCTACAGGGCCTCACTTACGCCCAGATCGGCGAGCGCCCGGCCTGCCTCAC
>CAYOOG010000117.1:3795-7910 GCA_964405515.1 uncultured Alphaproteobacteria bacterium
GGCGTTTCCGGCGACATGGTGAATAAGTATTTGGCCCGGGCCACGGCCCACTGCCGTAAGCGGCTGCAAAACGAGGAACGTGGAATCCACGTTCACCCGCCCCGCGCGAACGGCTCCCAAACGAGGCAATTGCCATGATGGAAAAGGATACTAGCCCCTTGAACCTCACCGACAGGGCCGCCGAGTGGCTGGCCATGATGAATTCGGACGCCGTCAGCGATGCCGACAAGGCGAGTTTTGCCGAATGGCTCAAGGCCTCGCCCGATCACCAGCGGGAATACCTCGGACAGGAGGCCCTGTGGGCCGAGATTCGCGGGGAATTCGGCGGCGACCTGGAAGCCGTCTTCGCCGATAATCTCTGGGCCGGGCAATCTCCCACGGCCAATGTCGCCTCTCTAGGGCAACGTCGGCGGATCCGCCCGGCATGGCTTACAAGCTGGCCCGGCATGGCGGCAGCAGCCGTGGTTCTGCTTATGCTGTCGTCTCTCTACCTGATGCGGCCGGAGCAGATTCCCGGCGCCATCCACGCCACGGCGGTAGGCGGACAAAAGACCATCAGCCTCGCCGACAATTCTACGGTGATTCTCAATACCGATTCCGTCATTGCCGTAGCCATGACCCGTGCCGCGCGCAACGTGCGCCTGGTTCGCGGCGAGGCTTTGTTCGATGTCGCCAAGGACAGCTCCCGGCCGTTTCTGGTTTCCGCCGGCGACGGCGTGATCCGGGTGACCGGAACCCGCTTCAATGTGCTGTTGCGCGATGATGATACTGTGGTCACAGTGCTTGAGGGCCAGGTTGAGGTCCAACCCCTGGCCGCACCGGAGGCCGCCAAGGGCACACCCGAGGTCCTCGCCGCCGGGGAACAGGTGGTCTACGACGGGCCGGCCGGCGTGGTCCGGGCCAGTGGCGTCAATCTGGCGGCTATTGGGGCTTGGCGCGAGCGCAAGCTGATCTTCGACGTAGTCCCCCTGAGCGGTGTGGTACGCGAATTCAACCGCTATGTGGACGGCCGGGTGATCATCGCCGACGCCGACCTTGGCGACGTCAAAATAACCGGCACCTTCGCCGCCGGCGAGATCGAGACCTTCGTGAAGTCTCTTACTTCGGCCACCGGCATCCGCGCCGTGTATCTGCCCGGCGACGTAGCCCTGCTCATGGAGCGGGAATAACGGGAAATTGGTGGGACTTTCGTAACGGCACAACTATTTCCAGAAGCGGGCTGAAAAAAATCATTACCCGACACCTCTCCGAGTTTCGTTCTACCCACGACCCAAGGGGTCTTGGCAAGGCAAGGGCTTTGAACGCCCGGAAACTCAGGGAGACGATCGTGAAACTCAGTAGGATTCTGTCCATGGCCGTGGTGACGGCCGCCCTCACCGCCGGCTCGGCAACCGCTCAATCCGCCGTTTCGGAATATAGTATTGACCAGCAGCCCGTGGCCGACGCCTTGCGGGATTTCTCGGAGCAGTCCGGGATTCACGTGGTCTACGTTTCCAAGATCGCCGAGGCCGTCGTCGCCAGGGGCGTGAATGGCGTTCACAGCGCCGACGAAGCGCTGTCCATCCTGCTCGGGGGCACCGACCTTGAATTCGAGGTCATCGACGACGGCACCATCACCATCCGACGCGCAACCTCTCCCCGGGAGCAATCCTTGATCGGGCCCCGGCCTAAGAAGGGCGTTCAATTGGTGCAGGCGGGCGGCGCCCGGTCTGGCGGCGGCGAGGCGGTTGTCATAGAGGAAGACGCAGAGGGACTTCTCGAAGAAATCATCGTCACCTCGCGCAAACGCGCCGAGCGACTTCAGGACGTGCCGATTTCAATCAGCACCTTTTCGGCCGCGGATCTGGAAGCAAAATCCCTCACCAGCCTCAAGGAACTGGGCCAGTTCACGCCAAATTTCAGCTTCTTCAACCACTCGTCGCGCGGCCGTTCAGCAGGCATGCTTTTCATACGTGGCGTGGGTCAAACGGACCCCCGGATATTCTGGGATCCGGGCGTCGGCCTTTATGTGGACGGTGTTTTTATGGGCCGCATGAATGGGATCGACATCGATCTTATGGCCCTGGAGCGGGTTGAAATTCTGCGCGGGCCCCAAGGCACGTTGTTCGGCAAGAACACTATCGGCGGTGCCGTCAACGTGGTGACAGCCAAGCCGACGGACGAATTCTCGGGCACGGCGGAAATCACAACCGGCCGTTACAGCCGCGTTGACGGCAAGGCGAGCATCAACGTGCCGATTGTACCGGGAAAACTGGCGGCCAAATTTGCCGGCGCCACGCGTAACCGGGACGGCTACGGCACGCGGCTCGATTTTTTCACCGGCGAGAAGGTTGACGAGGAAGGCGACGAAGACAGCCTAAGTGGCCGGGCGATCTTCAACTGGACGCCTAGTGAAAACGTGGACGTTCTGTTTTCCATTGACGCCACCAGGGTACGGGAGAAGGCCGGAGCTGGTAAGACCATAGCGATCAACGATTCGCCGACGTTGGTCGGATTTCTCAACGGCTTCGTTGATCCACTGTATGGAGAGGCATTCCTGACCGACAGCGATTTCACAAACTACGCCACGGGGGGCAATCAAAACGACTTCGACACATGGGGCGCCGCACTAACCGTGGATTGGGACCTTGGGGGTTGGGCCGTTAGATCCGTTACCAGTTATCGCGACATGGACGTACAGGTAGCGGTTGAGCCGGACGGAACCATCTATACCCTCATCAACTCGACCCAGACCATCGAACAGGACCAATTTAGCCAGGAATTTCAACTGATCGGCAGCTCGTTCGACGACCGTCTGGACTGGGTGTTCGGCGTCTACTATTTCGAGGAGGATGGCACCGAAGCAAATCAGCTAGATGTTTTCAGCGACCTCTATGGCTTCATGGGGATTGATGCGAGTTTCACAAGGTTCTACCAGATCGATAACAAGAGTTATGCCGCATTCGGGCAAGGGACCCATTCCCTCACCGACAAACTCAGCCTCACCGCGGGCATCCGCTACACCCACGAAGAAAAGGAGGTGGCGAGACAGCGGATCAGTCACGTCACCGGAATAGTAGCCGCACCGTTGGATAGCGTTGCCCAGGACTGGGATGCGGTCTCGGGCCGCGTCGGGCTTGAGTACCAATGGGACGACGATGTTATGACTTATGTTTCCGCCGCCCGCGGTTTCAAGAGCGGGGGCATGAACGGAGCTGGGGTTGAAAGTAGCGAGTTTGTACCCTTTGACCCGGAATTCATCTGGACCTACGAAGTCGGGCTCAGATCCGATCTCTTGGACCAGCGCCTGCGGTTTAATGCCTCACTGTTCTATAGCGATTATAAAGACGTTCAGTTCACGGTTCGCACGGCCGACGAGATGGGCGCGCCGATCAGAATCGTCGACAATGCGGCCAAGGCCAGGATCAAGGGCTTTGAGGTCGATCTAGTGGCGCTTCCGGCCCCCGGGCTCACATTGACCGCAGGCATTGGTTACACCGACGCCGAGTACACGAAACTCGAACCGGGAGCGCCGATCACCGAGGATACGGAGTTCATGGCCACGCCCAAGTGGATGGTAGCTCTGTCGGGGGAGTACGCGGCACCCATGGGTGAATTGGGTGATCTCATCGGCCGGCTGGATTTTATCTACAAGACCAAGACCCACCATGAAACAGCCAACAGCCCGTTCCTCCTCCAGGATGGCTACGCGCTCCTGAATGCCAGGCTTACTTTCGAGAGCGCCAGCGGAGATTGGGCGGTTTCGCTGTTCGGCACCAACCTGACGGACAAGCGCTATATTTTGGCCGGCACCGACTTGCTGGGTAAACTCGGCTTCGTCCAGGTGCAGTACGCCCGGCCCCGGGAGTGGGGCGCGAGCCTCAAGTATCGCTTCTAATGGACGGCAAATCGGATAGAACCGAAATCGTCACGCGGAACTGCCGTCTGCTCGTCATATAAGCTCGTCATATGATGATCGAAGACATTAGGACAAGGAAGAATATTGCGTTTGATTCAACTAAAGATCAGGAAGAGAGAGCCAAGCGTCTCTACAAGGAAACAATTGCAGTAGATTGCCTGAGACTAGGGTCCGGACCCATTAACGGGATTCCCAAAACGATTTGATCATGATTCAC
>CAYOOG010000118.1:0-6443 GCA_964405515.1 uncultured Alphaproteobacteria bacterium
TGAGGACCAGCGCGACCAGAATCCAAGGCATAATCCAAAAACCCATGATAGGCACGGCGAACAAGTTCGCCACCAGCCCATAGCTAATGAAACGGTTGAAATGAAATATCCCAAAAGGCGCCGTGGCGGCTTCGGCGACCAGGGTGGTGAGCATTATTCCCAAGAGGTATAGAGCTACCAACCGCGGCAGACTCTTGCGGCCAAGCGGCCAGCGTCCACGCAATGCCTCGTAAGTGGCGATCAGCGCGACCACGGCGGCGAAGGACATCTGGAACCCGGCGTGGGTCAGGCTTTCCGGCGTCAGCAGCAGTATGGCGGCAGCGGCGAAGGCGACCAATCGCATGGACAGCACCGGGCGGTCCAGCATCACCGCCAACAGGCCGACACCGGCCATGATAAATGCCCGCCGCGCCGAGACGGTCATTCCGGAGGTCAGCAGGTAAAAGAACGCACCCATGAGGGCCACGGCAGCCGCCCATTTCTTGATCGGATAGCGCAAGGCCAGGGGCTCGATCAACGCCAGCAGGGCGCGCACGGCGAAGAACAAACTGCCGGCGAGCAGCCCCATGTGCAGGCCGGAGATGGCCAGCAGATGGGCCAGCCCAACGTCGCGCAAGTCATCCAAGGCTTGATCGGGAACGGCGCCCCGGTCGCCGGTAATCAGGGCCGCGGTCACCGCTCCGGCCCGCCCGGGCATCTGTCCGCGAATGCGCTCGCCCAAGCTTTGGCGAAAGCCGGCCAACCAGGACTCCATTCGCGCCGACAGGCTTGGATTGCCGCCCCCCGGCGCTGCCCGCAACGGAGAAACCGCGTAGCCAACGGCGCCCAGCCGTTGAAACCAGGCCTGGCGGGCGAAGTCGAAGCCGCCGGGCGCCGCCGGACCAGGGGGCGGCATGAGCACACCCCGCAATTGCACCCACCGGCCCGGGCGCGCCTGCTCGCCACGGGTACGCACGGTGAGCCTCACCTGGTCAGGTGTCTCTGCCGCGGCAAGGCCACTCACCCTCGGATCGGCCAGTAACAGGCGATGACCGCCGGCGGCCAGGGGCGTGTAGGAGAGAACGCGGCCCTCGATCGTTGCGGGCCCTACCCTTTTGGCCAGCACCGGCGCCTCGACGGATTGGCTGCGCCAGGTGGCCGTGGTCAGCCCCAGGGCAGTGGCCGAGAACGCCATGACGGTCACGAATACCGGCAAGCGATCCCGTGAAATAAACGCGAGCGCGAGAGAGGCGAGCGTAAGCAAGACGCCGCTCCAGAGGCTTGGTTCAAACGGCAGGGCGAAGTAAATCGCGATCCCGGCGCCAAGGCACACCGGCGTCCATAGCAGCCATCGCTCCCGCTCGGCGGCAAATGCCCCGTCGAGAACGCCGGTGATAGGGCTAAACCTAGGGCCCTCGGCCCGGTTGCCCGGGCGTCCGTTAATCGGATCACTCACCTTTTGCTGGCCTAACTTTGCTGGCTGACTGTGGCTATGGTACACAACGCCGGGCGTTCCGCCCCTGGTAAAATGGTACCCAAGAATGAATGTTGTCACCCGTTTCGCTCCTTCACCCACCGGATTCCTGCATCTTGGTGGCGCGCGAACGGCACTGTTCAACTGGCTATACGCCCGGCATCATGGCGGTAAATTCCTGCTCCGGGTCGAGGATACGGATCGGGCGCGCTCCACGGACGAGGCCATTGCCGCCATATACAGCGGCCTCGAATGGCTTGGCCTCGATTGGGATGGGGAGGCCGTCCATCAATTCCAACAGCGCGACCGCCACGCCGAAGTGGCACAGAGCCTTTTGGCGGCGGGCAACGCTTATTATTGCTACACCACGCCGGAAGAATTGAAGGAGATGCGCGAGGCCGCGCGCGAGGCGGGCAAACCGCCGCGATATGACGGTCATTGGCGTGACCGCGACCCTTCGGAGGCACCCGACGATGTGGCGCCCGCCGTGCGTTTCAAGGCCCCGCGAGAAGGCGAAACCCTGATCGACGATCAGGTGCAGGGTCAGGTTCGCACCGCTAATGACCATTTAGACGATATGGTCTTGCTTCGCGGCGACGGCACGCCCACATACATGTTATCGGTGGTCGTCGACGACCACGATATGGGCATCAGTCACGTTATTCGCGGCGTCGACCACCTGACCAATGCAGCCCGCCAGGCGCAGCTTTACCTGGCCTTGGGATGGGAGGTGCCTGTTTTCGCTCATATTCCGCTGATACACGGGCCCGACGGGGCCAAGCTGTCCAAGCGCCACGGCGCGCTGGGTGTGGAGGCCTATCGCGACATGGGCTATCTGGCCGAGACCATGTGCAATTATCTTTTGCGACTTGGTTGGGGGCATGGTGACGACGAGATCATTACTCGGGATCAGGCGATCGAATGGTTTGACTTGGGCGGCGTGGTGAAATCACCGGCGCGCTTTGACCTGGCCAAGATGGAAAGCCTCAACGGTCACTACATGCGCGAGGCGGATGACGAGATGCTTGCGGCCGCGGTGGCCGATGGATTCAAAGCCGAGGACGGAAGCGACCCCAACGAAAGCACCCGCGCAACCTTGCTCGCGCTCATGCCGGAACTTAAGCAACGCTCGAAAACTCTCTTGCAACTCATTGAAAATTCACGGTTTTGCGTAATGGGTCAGTTGCCCGAACTTGACAGTAAGGCCTCAAAATTGTTAGACAATGAGGCGCGAGCACTCCTCGGCCAACTCTTACCGGTGCTGCAAGCCGCCGATGACTGGGCGGCTGGATCCCTTGAGACCTCACTTCGCGATTTCGCCGACGCGCAGGGTATTGGATTCGGTAAGGTCGCGCAGCCTCTCCGCGCCGCGCTTACCGGTCGGACGGTCTCTCCAGGTATTTTTGACGTACTTGCGATTTTGGGTCGGGACGAAAGCCTAGCGAGAGTTGGTGGCGTAGCGAAGCAATAATCTGGCGGTTAACGCGGACAAGTCGAAGGGTCGAAACATGGATAAGAAGACAGATACCAACGGCGCCAACGCCCATCTCACCATTGACGGGCCGGGCCTCAATATGGGCCTGAAGACCCTGAGTGGGACCCTGGGCCCCGAAGTTATAGATGTCAGCCGTCTGTATGCCGAGACCGGCCATTTCACCTACGACCCGGGCTTTACATCGACTGCCAGTTGTGAATCCAAAATTACCTATATTGATGGCGACCAGGGCATCCTGCTGTATCGCGGCTACCCCATCGACGAATTGGCGGAAGATAGCGATTTCATGGAAGTCTGCTATCTCCTGCTTTACGGCGAGCTACCGAACAAGGCGGAAAAGGACAAGTTTAACCGCAGCATCACCTACCACACCATGCTGCACGAGCAGCTCATACAGCTTTTCAAAGGTTTCAGGCGCGATGCACACCCCATGGCCATTATGGTCGGGGTTGTCGGCGCCCTCTCCGCTTTCTATCACGACAGCACCGATATCAGTGACCCGCACCAGCGCATGGTCGCCAGTTATCGCTTGATCGCCAAGATGCCGACCATCGCCGCCATGGCTTACAAGTATTCAGCCGGCCAGCCTTTTGTCTATCCGCAAAATGACCTCAGCTACGCCGAGAATTTCCTCCATATGACCTTCGCCGTGCCTTGCGAGGAATTTATCGCCAAGCCGACCATGGCTCGCGCCATGGACCGCATCTTCACACTGCACGCTGACCATGAGCAGAACGCTTCCACGTCAACAGTACGCCTGGCGGGCTCGTCTGGGGCAAACCCCTTCGCCTGCATCGCCGCTGGAATTGCCTGCCTCTGGGGCCCGGCCCATGGCGGCGCCAACGAAGCCGCGCTCAACATGCTCGAAGAGATCGGCACAGTTGATCGGATTCCCGAGTACATCAAACGGGCCAAGGATAAGGACGACCCCTTCCGGTTGATGGGCTTCGGCCACCGTGTCTACAAGAACTATGACCCACGCGCCAAGGTCATGCAGAAGACCGCCCACGAGGTCTTGCACGAGGTCGGTTTTGATGACGATCCCTTGATGCAGGTGGCGATGGAGTTGGAAAGAATTGCTCTCGAGGATGAATACTTCGTCGAAAAGAAGCTTTACCCAAACGTCGATTTCTACTCCGGCATTACGCTACGGGCTCTTGGCTTTCCGCCCAACATGTTTACCGCGTTGTTCGCGCTTGCGCGCACGGTCGGCTGGGTGGCGCAGTGGAATGAAATGATAGAGGATCCGTTGCAAAAGATCGGGCGTCCCCGGCAGCTTTACACCGGTATCGGTGAACGCGCGTTCGTGCCCCTGGACAAACGCCCCTAAGGATTATCCAGGGCTCGGCTGCTCAGCCTTAGTTCCAACAACACAACATCCGCAGCCATTTGGCTTGGCTCCACCGGTCCGGGGCGCAGCAAGGCCAGCGCTTCCTTCGCACCTTTGATCTGTGCCGCCTGCCGATCAGGCGCGATCATCAGGCCCCAGACAGCCTCCGTCAAAAGATCGGCCCGGCACTGGTACTGAAGGAATTCAGGCACCAGGGGGCTTTCCATCAAAATGTTGATGAGGTTCACGCTGGACACTTGCAACAAACGTTTCGCCACCAGGGCGGTCAACGGGTTGACCCGATAGGCCGTTACCATGGGCGTGCCCGCCGCCGCCAATTCCAGCACCACCGACCCCGAGGCCGCCAAGGCTTGATCCGCCGCGGCGATGGCTCCTGTTTTTTCGCTGGCCTCAACGATCAACGATATCGGCAAGGGCCATTTGGCGCCGGCAAGCAAACCCTGAAGGTGCGGAACCGTCGGCACGACTAGATGAAGCCCCGGTTGTCGGCGCTCAAGCTGGGCGGCTGTATCCAGAAAAATCGGGAGCAGCCGCGTGACTTCCGAACGGCGGCTGCCCGGCAGCAGGGCAAGAACGGGGGTCTCGGCGGCGATGCCGAGGCTCCTTCGAAAATCCGCGCCAAGCCGTGCCCGTTTGTCCGGAGTCAGGTCTGCCGCCGCGGCCGGATGGC
The DNA here is from genome assembly GCA_964405515.1 of uncultured Alphaproteobacteria bacterium. Lineage (GTDB taxonomy): Bacteria > Pseudomonadota > Alphaproteobacteria > JAPYRI01 > JAPYRI01 > CAYOOG01. Next base: position 4,970 of record CAYOOG010000118.1, read on the forward strand.
CGACAAATGTGCACGGTGTTGAGGTGCCGTTGAAATACTTTGGCTCGAACGGGAACAGGGCCAGGATATGGTCGACGCTCGCCGATACCTGCCTGACGCGCGAGCGGCCCCAGGCCCAGACCTGGGGTGCCACGTAGTGAACACGCCGAATGCCGGTGTCCTTTAGCGCCCGCGCCAGGCGCAGGTTAAAGCCGGGGCTGTTGATGGTGACCAGAACGTCGGGCTGCAACTCCTTTGCCAGGGCGACGGCTTGGCGCAGTCGCCAAATCAGCCGGGGCAGGCGCGGCAAAACCTCCGCCACGCCCATCACGGCTAATTCCGCCATGGGGAAAAGCGACCGCAGCCCCTGCCCCTCCATGGCCGGTCCGCCAATCCCGGAGAAACGCACCTCACCGGCTGTGGCCTGCTCAAGGGCGGCCATGAGGGCACCGCCGAGGGCATCGCCCGACGGCTCCCCGGCGATCAGCATGATCCGTGGCCCCGAACCCATCGTCAGATCTCGCCCGGGTCGATGCCGAGAATGAACAGTCCGGCGCTGTCCGCGGCGCCGATCGTCTGTTCGCGATCAAGGATGAGGCTGGCGCCGGCCTCAAGCGCAATACCGCCAACCCCGGCCCTGCTGGCCAAGGCAATCGTCCGCGGCCCAATGGTGGGCAGGTCGACGCGCCGGTCCTGGCCGGGCCGGGAGACTTTGACCAGCACTGGCGTCAAGGATGAGCTGCTCTCCGCCCAGCGGGAAATCATGGCGTCGGTACCATCCGGGTCTTCAATGCCGAGCAAATGATCGGGCGTGGCAAGCGCGGCTTGGATGCCTTCGTCACGTCGACCGTGGATCGCACGAACGGCAAGCTGAATGCTCTTGCGCGCGGGGTCATCAGCCTCGTGGCCACCCAATGGCCCCGGCCCCACCAAGAGGCCGGCGGCCACGTCCTGGGCGGCAATGACCTGGAATCCATTCTCCTCGATGGCCTTCACCAGTTCGCCGAGCAATCCGCCTGCCTTTCCGGCGGCCTTCACTAGCCGGGGCAATAGTTTGAGCCCGCGCTCATCGGGCGCCAGCCCCGCGAGCACGGGCCGGCCCACCCCACCGGCCAGGACAATATCCGTGCAGCCCTGGCCGCGCATGGCATCGATCAGCCGTCCATAGGAAGCCAACGGAATAGTCTCATGGGGGAACTTCTGAAACTCCCCGGGCTTGGCCAGGCCCTCCAGGGCTGCAACGAAGTGCGGACGGGCTTCGCTGTCGCATGTCGCCGCCAACTGCACGGGCAAGCGGCCACTTCCCGCGACGATGCCGAGTTTGTCGCTCAATGTTCACCGCTGGGACGGCAGAGCCCACGCTGTGACTCCGCCTGAACGAATGCCGCAAGGCGTTGGGCGGGCCCGCAGTCGGCAAAGGCCGATGCCACCTGATCACCGCCCTCGCGTACGGTCTTGGCCTCAAACACCATGGGAATGGCCTCGCGCAGGGCGT
>CAYOOG010000118.1:6453-7644 GCA_964405515.1 uncultured Alphaproteobacteria bacterium
CCCCCGCGAGCCGCGCCCGCTCGCCCAGGGCGGAGGCAAAGGGAACCAGATCAAGATCGAGCCCCGACATCCCGCCGACAATGGCATGCTCGCCAATACGCACGAACTGGTGGACCGCTGAATTCCCGCCGACCACGGCAAAGTCCCCCATGACGACATGACCGCCGAGGGCAACGCTATTGGCCAGAATAACGTTATCGCCGAGCTGGCAATCGTGGGCGACGTGGGAGCCCGCCATGAACAGGCCGTTGTCGCCGACCCGCGTGACCATGCCGCCGCCAGCCGTGCCGGTATTCATGGTGACATACTCGCGAATGCGGTTGCCCGCGCCTATGAGCAATTCTGAATCCTCGCCACGGTATTTCAAGTCCTGGGGTGGGGAGCCGATAGCGGCAAAGGAGTGAATGCGGCACGCCGCGCCAATGGATGTGCGGCCGGTTATAACGACGTGACTATCCAGGATTACACCGGCGCTTAGCCGCACGTTGGGGCCGACATGGCAATAGGGCCCGATACTGACGTTGGCGCCCAGTTCCGCGCCGTCTTCGATGATCGCCGTCGGGTGACAGGCGGCCTCTGACATCAGTCTTCGGCAATCATGGCGGCGAAGGTCGCATCCGCGACCCGGGCGCCGTCCACCGTCGCCTCTCCCTTGAACTTCCACACGCTGCGCCGCCCCTGCAGTTTTTCCACGTGCAATTTCAAAGTATTGCCCGGCTCCACCGGCTTGCGAAATCGGGCGCTGTCGATGGACATGAAATAGACCAGTTTTCCCTCGGCCTCGGCGCCCAAGGTGTGGACAACCAAGACGGCGGCGGCCTGGGCCATGGATTCAACAATCAGCACCCCGGGCATGATGGGCCGCTGGGGAAAATGGCCGGCGAAGTACGGCTCATCTGCGGTGATCTCCTTGACGCCCGTCGCGCTGACCCCGGCGATCATCTCCTCGACCCGGTCCAGCAAAAGCATGGGGTCGCGGTGCGGAATCATCGCCTTGATTTCCTCCAGGCCAACCGAAACTGCAACTGGAGTACTGTCCTGGTTCATTCTTCCTCCCTCTTGGCGCGCCGAATGAGGCGGTTGAGCCATGCCGTTTGCCGGTGCCATTGACGGATCGGCTGGGCCGGGCTACCGCCATAGACTTCGCCCGGCGGAATATCCCGCATGACACCGCTCTTGGCGGCGATCCTG
>CAYOOG010000119.1:0-7569 GCA_964405515.1 uncultured Alphaproteobacteria bacterium
CCTGCGCCAAACTCTCTCATAGGAGTTGGACCACTTAATGGGGGCAGGTCATCCGCCCGGGGACTCAATTGACACTTCAGCCCCAAAAGATGTCTTGTCGGAGGTCAGCAGCTGTCTGAAATCTTCGACGGTTTCCTCGGGCATGAAGTCGACTAGAAAATCAGGCGTGGCGGAGACCGACTCCAGCGGCAAGCCAAATATTTCGTACATGCCGTCCGACCAGATATTTTCGTCCGTTTGCGGGAAGTACTCAAAGTGACCAATCTTGGCAATGCTCTGTGCCTTGATAAGGTTTTCCTCGACGCTCTTGCGCTGGCCGACGTCTTGAAAAATCCAAACGGACCCATCGTGCGGCGCCTCGGGGTCCAGGGCCACGCCCTGCATGTGGCACCAGAACAAGCTACCGTCCTTGCGCATCATCTGCCTTTCGACCTTATAGGTCTCGCCTCTTCCAAGCGCCTCATAGGCCTCCTTGCCGCATTGTTCTAAAGCTTCCTGGGTCGGATACCCCACGCGTTCGTCCATTCGAATGTTCCGGAGTTCACTTTCACTCCAGCCAAAAAGATCCTCCATGAACTTGTTGGCCTGGATTGCCTTGCGATTGGCAATGAGAAGTACGCCGAGAGGTGCCATGTCGAAAAGCAATTTTCGCTCGGTGAAGAGTTTTCGATGCGTTTGCTCGGTCTTGCCCGCCGCAACAAGGGCCGGCAGCCAGTGTCTAATCCCGATGGCTATGCATGCGCAGCCACCGGCGTAGCAAATCATGATTTCCACGATTAGGGCGATGTCGCGATCAATGGATAGCGGGCCAGGTATATCGCCGGGCAGGGCCGTGACCGCTCTGATCGTCACACCGATCACAACAAGGCCGAACCCGGCCAGGGTCAGTCGCCAACCCTTTTTGCCATGAATGTCCAGGCGCCGCCCCGCCATTGCCAAATAACCGATGGTGGCGACAAGTGTCGCGAAGACAAGGAACAGAAGACTAGGCTCAAGCATTCTAAGCGGGCGGTCCCCCGTTGATAGCGCAAACCGGCCCAGGCCAGGGCTGATTCCCCGGCACGGGCAAAGCAGATGTCCACAAATACAGATGCCTCGCCAAGACCTGGGTGTGGCACCCCTGGCCTAGCGAAGAATCAGATTGCATACCCCACCTGTGGGGCAAAACTTTAAGGTGTAATCGTTAACGATTTGTTAACGGATGGCGCGGGAAACCGAAATCATTTTGCCGTGTAAGTACTTACCGGCCTATAGCCACTTCTTTAGTGTGGTATTTGCCAGACATCGGGCGCGTTCCGGAGCCTTTCCACGAGTTGTTTGCGCTGGCCTTCGAGCTCGATCGGCAGCCGTTCGCCGAAGCGCCCGAACAAGGTCTTCTGGTCTTCGGCTTCGGCTTCGGCCGCCCCGCGATCCACCTCCATCAGTCGGTGAAAGGTGGCGCTGTCGAAATCCAGCCCCTGCCAGTTGATGTCCTGCTCGTGGGGCATCAGCCCGAAGGGGCTTTCCACCGCTTCCACGCGCCCGCGTACGCGGTCGACAATCCACTTGATCACCCGCATGTTCTCGCCGAAACCGGGCCACAGGAAGCCGCCGTCCTCGTCTTTTCGGAACCAGTTGACGCGGAAGATCTTGGGTGGCTCAGGCAGCTTTTCGCCCAGTCCCAGCCAGTGGCGCCAATAGTCGCCCATGTTGTAGCCGCAGAAAGGCAGCATGGCCATGGGGTCGCGGCGAATGGCAGCTTGGCCCTCGGCGGCGGCCGTGGCTTCTGATCCCATGGTTGCCGCCAGGTAAACCCCGTGATCCCAATCAAAGGCTTGATAGACCAGGGGAAAGGTCTTGCTCAAACGTCCGCCAAAGATAAGAGCGCTAATGGGTACGCCCTTGGGGTCGTCCCAGGCAGGGTCGATGCTCGGGCACTGTTGGGCGGGCGCCGTGAAGCGGGCATTGGGGTGGGCCGCATCACGACCGCAATCGGGAGTCCAGTCCTCGCCCTTCCAGTCGATCAGGTGCGCGGGCGGGTTATCGGTCATGCCCTCCCACCAGACGTCGCCGTCGTCGGTCAGGGCGACGTTCGTGAATATGCAGTTCCTTTCCAGGGTGTGCATGGCCGTGGGGTTGGAGTCCATTGAAGTGCCGGGCGCCACGCCGAAATAGCCGGCTTCCGGGTTGATGGCGTGGAGCTGCCCGTCCTCGCCCGGCTTGATCCAGGCGATATCGTCGCCCACGGTCCAGGCCTTCCAGCCTTCGAAACCCTCGGGCGGGATGATCATCGCCAGGTTAGTCTTGCCACAGGCGCTCGGGAAAGTGCCGCCGATATAGGTCTTTTCGCCCTCGGGGCTCTCGAGGCCCAGAATCAGCATGTGCTCGGCCAGCCAGCCTTCCTCGCGGGCCATGGACGAGGCGATGCGCAGGGCAAAGCACTTCTTTCCCAACAACGCATTGCCGCCATAGCCACTGCCAAAGGACCAGATGGAACGATCTTCGGGAAAGTGGACGATGTATTTGTTCTCGGCATTGCAGGGCCAGGCAACGTCGGCTTCGCCATCCTCAAGGGGTGCGCCCACGGAATGCAGGCAGGGCACGAAATCGCCGTCGCCCAGCACGTCGAGAACCTTGCCGCCCATGCGGGTCATGAGGCGCATGTTGACGACGACGTAAGGCGAATCCGAAATCTGTACACCGATATGGGCGATGTCGGAGCCCAGGGGCCCCATGCTGAAGGGGATGACGTACATGGTGCGGCCGGCCATGCAGCCCTTGAATAAGCCGGTGAGCGTCTTCTTCATGTCCGCCGGGTCATGCCAATTGTTGGTGGGTCCGGCGTCGGCCTCGTTGGCGGAACAAATATACGTACGATCCTCGACCCGGGCGACGTCACGCGGGTCGGAGCGGCAAAGGTAAGACCCCGGTCGCTTGTCCTCGTTCAACTTGATGAGGGTGCCGGCCTCGACCATGGCCTTAAAGAGGATGGCGCTTTCCCCTTCGGAGCCGTCACACCAGTGAATATCTCGGGGGCCACAAAGGGCCGCCATTTCCTCGACCCAGGTGAGCAGTTTGGAATTGCTGGTGGGTGCGGAACCGCTTGCCGACATACCCTGTTTCCCTATTTTCCCCGGTGAAAGGATAGTCCCTGCCGGATTCGGTAAAGACCACTCTCCCCCAATGTTTCTAGACCATAGGGGGGGCTGTCTCAACAGGAGAATCAAGCCGTTTATCGTGTGAATCCGGGTCTTTTGGGTTGCCGCCGGGCGGCCGGGAAAACATACTGCCCGGGAGCGGCACAAGAGGCCAAGGAGGCCAAGAAAAGTGGAAATTCTCAAGCGTGTCTTTCTTTGGGGGCTGGTTGCCGCCTTCGCCGTCGTGGCCATTCTGGCGCCCATCGCCTTCGGCTGGGTCGGTAGCCAACATGACGCCGGTACGGCCACGAACGCCGCACGCCCCGGCGCGTTGGTGGCGGCGCGGGTCGAGGCCCAGCATGTGGCGGCCCTGGCCCGGGACGTCGAAACGCCCAAGCAGATACTGTTTGGCGACCTTCATGTTCATTCGACCTATTCAAGCGACGCCTTCATGCGCAGCCTGCCCAACATGACCGGCGAGGGCGCCCACCCGCCCGCCGAATCCTGTGACTTCGCGCGTTATTGTTCGGCCCTCGATTTCTGGTCCATCAATGACCATTCCGAGGGCCTCAGCCCACGCATGTGGGGGGAGATCAAACAGTCCATCCGCCAATGCAATGACGTGGCGGGGAGTGCCGACAACCCGGACATGGTCTCCTTCCTGGGCTTTGAATGGACGCAAATGAGCGGCCCCTTCGGCGGGCCCTATTACGGCCACAAGAACGTGATTTTCGTCGACACGGAAGAAGATGTGGTGCCGATGCGTCCCATCGGCTCCTTCCGCTTCGAGCCCAAGACAATGTTCAAGGGAATAATGGCGCCGCCCCTCAGTCGTCTACGTGAGTCCTTCCTCGATTTCAGGAACCGGCAGCTTTACTACGACTTTTACAAGCTCATCGACGAGGGTGCGGATACGCCCTATTGCGCCGAGGGCGTGGATGTCCACGATCTGCCGGTTGATTGCATGGAAACCGCGCTCACGCCCAAGGAGCTGTTCGGCAAATTGGATGAATGGGCGATCGAATCTATCGTCATTCCCCATGGTCTGGCCTGGGGATTGAACGCCCCGCCGGGCGGTACCTGGGATTTGCAGATCGCGGCGGGCCAGCACGATCCGAAGCGCCAAATCATGGTCGAGGTCTATTCCGGTCACGGCAATTCCGAGGAATATCGCGACTGGCGCGCCGTGCGCTACGACGAAAACGGAGAACGCTACTGCCCCGAGCCGAGCGATGATTACATGCCGTCCTGCTGGTGGGCGGGAGAGATTATCCGCGAGCGTTGCCTGGAGGTGGGCGAGGGCGAAGTTGAATGTGAGACCCGCGCCAGGACCGCGCGCGACAATTACCTGTTGCTCGGCAACTCCGGCTTCAACAATATTTCGGGCACGGTGCCGGATGACTGGCTGGACGCCGGCCAGTGCCGCGATTGCTTCCTGGCGGCCTGGAATCTGCGGCCGGGTTTTAGCGCCCAGTACGCATTGGCCATGGCCAACCTGGACGAGCCCAAGGAAACCCGCACCATGCGCATGGCGATGATCGGCTCCAGCGACAGTCACCGCGGGCGGCCGGGCGGCAGCTACAAGGAATTCGATCGCCACGGCATGACCGACGCCCACGGCCCACCCGATGCGGCGGGCATGATCCGCTGGCGCGGCAAGCCGAAGCCCCGCCATCCCTATGCTCTGGAACTGACCAGAGTTCCCATGAGCAACTACGATGAATTTGACCGCCGCGCCGGGATGCTCACGACCAGCGGATTGGCGGCCGTGCACTCGGCGGGCCGCGACCGCCAGGCCATTTGGGACGGCATGAAGCGAAAAGAAGTTTACGCTACCTCCGGCCCGCGCATCCTGCTGTGGTTCGATCTGTTGAACGCCGAGGAAGACGCAACCACGCCCATGGGCAGCGAAGTGGCGATGGGCACGGCGCCAAAGTTCCGCGTGCGTGCCGCCGGGGCCTTCAAGCAGAAGCCCGGCTGCCCGGAGCACGTGTTGGGCGCCTTGGACCCGGAACGTCTGGCGCGCCTCTGCCACGACGAATGCTATAACCCGTCCGATGAACGGCACCTGATTAGGAGTATCGAAGTCGTGCGTGTGCGCCCGAAAACCGCCGAGGGCGAGGATATGGGCGAACTCATCGAGGCGCCCTGGCGAACCTTCTCGTGCGAGGCCGATCCCTCAGGCTGCACAGTGGAATTCGAAGACCCGGAGTTTGTGAGCGGCGGGCGCGAGACCGTCTACTACGCCCGGGCGATTCAAGAAGCCACGCCCAAAGTGAACGGTGGTGGCATGCGTTGCGACCTCGACGAGGAGGGCAACTGCATTAAGCTCAATCTCTGCACCGGCGGCTGGCCCACGGACCCGGAGGACGACTGCCTGTGGCCGGCGGAAGAACGTGCTTGGTCCTCACCCATCTGGATCGACTACGAAGGCTAGGGGGGACTCACCAGCCGGCGACCCGGGGATATTGGAAGGATTAGCAAGATGGAAGATGAGGCGTTAGGTAGCGCAGAGGCCGGAGAGGGGACGGACCCCCCCAACCCGTCAGCCCCGCCCTACGTGCCCGAGGCTGTTCCGCCCACAATGGAAGAGGTCAGGGCGGCGCGTGTGCGGCTTGGCAACGCCGTATTGACCTCGCCGGTGCTGCGCTGGCGCGGGCCGGAAATCGAAAGTCTGGTCGGGCGCCAAACCGAGATCTTCCTGAAGTTGGAACTCATGCAGCCCTCGGGCTCCTTCAAGGTTCGCGGCGCCCTGACCGTGGGCCTGAATTTGGACGAAGAAGAGCGGGCTCGTGGCCTGGTCGCCGTGAGCGCCGGCAACCACGCCCTGGCCACGGCGTACGCGGCCAAGGTGCTGGGCGTATCCGCCAAGGTGGTCATGTTGGCGACGGCCAACGCCATGGCCATCGAGACCTGCAAGAATTACGGTGCCGAAGTGGTCATGGCCGGGGATGGCGCCGCCGCCTTCGACGAGGCCCGGCGCATCGAGGAAGAAGAAGGCCGCGCCTTCGTGCACCCCTGGGAGGGCCCCTATACGACCCTGGGCACGGCCACCATTGGCCTTGAGCTGGCCGAGCAGGTACCGGATCTGGACGCGGTCATTGTCGCCATCGGCGGCGGCGGTTTGTGCTCCGGCCTTGCGCCTACAATCAAAGCCCTGCAACCAAAGGTGCGGGTATTGACCGTGGAGCCCAAGGGCGCCGATTCCATGACCAAGAGTTTTGTCGCCGGCAAGCCTGAGACGCTGGAGCGGGTGACCACCGTCGCCGGGGGTCTGGCGCCGCCTTACTCGCTGCCCTACAGCTTTTCCCTTTGCCGCCAGTACGTGGACGAATTGGTGCTGATCTCCGACCAGGATATGTTCGACGCCATGGGAATTCTCTATCGCGAAGTGAAGCTGGCGGTTGAACCCTCGGGCGCGGCGACCACGGCGGCGCTCCTGGGCCCCTACCGCGAGCAATTGCGGGGCAAACGGGTCGGACTGATTGTCTGCGGTTCCAACATGGGAGGGGAGGAGTTCGCCGGCTATCTGGCCCAAGCGCTCCCCTACGAATAAGGTTCGGCGGCCGGAGTGAAAATGGATTTCCTGTTCGTTCAATTGCAGTACCTGATGCCACAAAAGGCGCTCACCTCGGTCATGGGCGCTCTGGCCGCGTGCCAAACGGTTTGGCTGAAGAACCTTTTGATCCGTGCATTCATTGCTGTCTACAGCGTCAATATGAGCGAGGCCGTGCACGCGGACCCGGACGCCTACGCCTCTTTCAACGACTTTTTCACGCGGGCGTTGGTGGCGGGCGCCCGGCCCATAGCCGAAGAGCCGAACGCTATAGTCTCACCCGCCGATGGCGTGCTCATGCAAGCCGGCGGCATTAGTAGCGGCCGGTTGATCCAGGCCAAGGGCCGGGACTACAGCCTTGTGGACCTGTTGGGCGGTGACGTCCACCGGGCGGCGCCTTTCTTGAACGGCGCCTTCGCCACCATCTATTTGTCGCCCCGCGACTATCACCGGGTGCACATGCCGCTGTCGGGGCAACTCAAGGAGACCATCTACGTGCCCGGGCGGCTGTTCTCGGTGAACGATGCCACGGCGGCGCGGGTGCCGGACCTGTTTGCCCGCAACGAGCGCCTGATATCGGTTTTTGAGGGCGAGGCCGGGCCCTTCGCCGTGATCATGGTCGGTGCCATGATTGTGTCCGGCATCGACACTGTATGGGGCCGGGCAGCCGGGCCGGGTGGCGTCGCGCCGGCCGGCGTGGTCCTGGACAAGGGCGAGGAAATGGGCCGCTTTAACATGGGCTCAACGGTGATCGTGGTCTTTGCCGAGGACGCCGTGGATTTGTCCGCGGCGCCGCCAACCGGGTCCCAGGTGCGGATGGGCCAAAAGATCGGCTTGTTAGATTAGGGTCCAGACTCATTAAATCCACCATATGACTGTGACAACGATGCACAGGGC
>CAYOOG010000120.1:0-5730 GCA_964405515.1 uncultured Alphaproteobacteria bacterium
GGGTCACCATCCGTCGGCACGTCTTCCGTCAACCAGCGTGTGACCAGCATGAAATCGTCGTTGACGATGTAACAGCCGGCGAGCTCTATTGATTTTACCATGTTGAGCGGCGGCTGCTCGCAGAACAGACCCTGCAATATAATGCGGCAGTTGTCCCGCTTGCTTCGCTCTTCGTTTTCCACTGCGGCCAGATAATCGACGATGAGCTGGCTGTGCTCCTCGACCGGCAAGACCATGCCCGCGCGCAGAATGAGATAAACTTCCGCCGCCGGCGCCCGCCAGGGCTCCTTCGCCCGGAACGCATAAAGGTCGTTGACCAGGCGGCGGTTCTCGTTAAACACGGCGATGGATTGGCGCAAGGCCTCGTCGGTGATCTTTTTGCCGCCGATTTTTTCCAGGCCAGTGCAAAGCTCCTTCAATTCGTTGACGTAATAGTTGCCGCCGATGTCGTCCCGGTAGTTCTGCGGTACGTCGAAGTAACGCACGTAGACATCCTTGAACATGAGTTGCCACATGCCCGAAAGATTACGAATAACGTCGCAAATGCTGGGGAACAACATGCCGTCGACGAAATCCAGTCGGCCGCTGATCGCCAGTTCAATGGTCGAACGCGGAATGCGGCATATGTAGCTTTGATAGTAGGCGTCACCGTGGATAACTTCGATCTGGTCGCCACCACCAAGGATGCCGAGCGGTAGCATACCCGCCGCATGAATAATTTCGCGCGGCACATAAATGGGCATGTAACCGATCACCTTGCGTCCGGGCTCCGCGTCTTTCCAAGCCCGGGCCGCCGTGAAATTCATATCCTCGAACAGCTCTTCGCAGCGTTCGATGATTTCAGAGGTTGTGCTCATTCCTAACGGTTCTCCCATGTAGCTGCGCGTTTCTCGAGAAAGGCATTGAGACCTTCCACGGCATCCGCAGTGGACATGACGTCGTCCAGATAAAGGGCTTCCACCTTGGCAATATTTTCCTGCACCCGCTCGATAACGCCGATGCGAGCCGCCGAAACGGCATGGCGCAGGACGGCGGCGCTCAAGGGTGCCAAATTATCGGTGAAATACAGTTCGGCCGCGGCGGCCGGATCATCGGCAATCACATTTACTAATCCCATGCCGTGTGCCTCTTCGGCGCTCAGCGTGCGGCCGGACAGCAAGATGTCGGCTGCCTGGGTGCGGCCGATCTTTTCGGGCAGTAGAACCGAGGCCGCAGGGGCAATGACCGACAGTTTAATCTCCGGCTGGCCAAGTCCCGCGTCGGGTGCGGCGAAAATCATGGTCCCGGCCATGGCCACTTCCAGGCCGCCGCCCAGGCATTGGCCTTGGACCGCCACCAAAATGGGTACGGAGTAACCGACCATGTCGAGAACCAGGGCGTGCAGGCTCTTGAGCATGTCGGCGCATTGGCCGGGCAGGTGCTCTTCAACGCTGGCGCCGAAACTGAAGTGCGGGCCTTCGGCGCCGAGGATGACCGCCTTCAAGTCGGCGAGATCCCGATGCTCGGCCAGAGCCACCGACAAGGCGCCAATCATTTCGGCGTCGACGATATTGGCCTTGGGCCGCGACAGTTGCAGTCGCAACAGGCTGCCGCCGTGCTCCAGGGTGACACTAAGCGGCGATGTCATTCGCCGGTCCTCGCTGCGGGCAACAGGCTTTCCACCAGATCAGGGGTCCAGGCCTCGCCCTTGGCGATAGCTTGGCGCAGGGCGATGAAGTCGATTTCGCGATCTTTCTTGGTGCCCTCATTGAAGGCGCGGAAACCCGCGTTGGCTTCGGTCACCATGTTCAGGGCCAACCAGGACCGTGAATTCTCCCGATTCATGTTCCAGACATTGATCTTGGGTTTGCGCAATTCCTCGAGTGTCTTGGTCATGCAGTCCGGGAAAGTGGTGACGAATTTGGCGCAGAACTCGTCGATCTTGGCATCCAAAAGGCTCAGATCCACCGTGCCTTTGCCCAGCAGCTCTTTAGCGGCGGCCAGAGCCTCGCCGGTCTTCGGCTCACCCAGGATGACGCGTCCATATTCGTCCAGATACTGTTCTGTCTCGACCAGGGGATTGGCGACGAACTCACCATCCACTTTCAGCGCCGGGACGATATCAGTCAGGATTCCGAGGCGGTAGGCCTTATGCGCCGACCAGGGTTCGCAAAGCGTGCCGGAGACCATGGCCTGCTCGGCACCGACCATCAGGGGCAGGAAATCCGTAGCGCCGCCGATGGGAGCGGAACCATGTTTGGGGCCCGCCTGGCCCAGCCGGGACAGGTCCTGGGCAATGGAAAAGTCGCAGGCCATGCCGATTTCCTGGCCGCCGCCGATGCGCATGCCGTTAACGCGGCAAATGACCGGCTTGTCGCAGCCCATGATGGCGGAGACCATGTCGTTGAACAGGCGCATGTACTGCCGGTATTCCTGGGGCCGCCCGGCGTAATATTCTGCATATTCCTTGGTGTTGCCGCCGGTGCAAAATGCCTTGTCGCCGGTGGCCGTAAAAACCGTGGCAACAACATCGCGGGCGTTGCTGGCGGCGCGGAAGGCAAGGATCACACCCTTGACCATGTCCGTCGTGTAGGAATTGTATTGTCCCGGGTTATCGAGGGTAATCCAGGCGTTGGTCAATCCCGGAACAACGTCACCCTTGGCGTCTTTTGCCGGGCGCGTTTCATAAATTACGCCGGGAGCGACGATGTCGCGGACCAGATTGTGATTATTCAATTCGGTTGCAGATTGGGCATTCATGTGGCTATTCCTTTTTTTTCGCCGGGCCTTTACGCGCCAGGTACGAGTATCACGCGCCGGCTCATCTTGCCGGCGTGAACCGCTTCGAATATGTCGTTAATTTCCGCCAAGGGGCGTTGTTCAACAAAGGGCTTCAAATTGATTTTGCCGTCCAGCACCAGATCGAGCGTTGCAGGATAGGATTCCGGCGGGCAGCCCCAGTTTCCAATGGCTCTCGCGTCAAAGGCCATCAGGTTCGACAGTCGGAGTTCCACCTTATCCATGGTGAAGCCAACCACCGACAGTACCGCGCCGTGAACCAGCAGGCCGTAAGCGGTGGATTGACCGGCCGCAGTTCCGGAACATTCAAAAATGCGCCACTCGGTCCGACGCAGGCCATTTTCCTTGGCATAGGCCGAAATTGCTTTCTTCAGGTCGCGGCCTTGAATTTCGCGGGCGTTAAAAGTAATCGACGCTCCGTTTTCAGAAATCGTGTCCAACTTGCCCTGATCGACGTCGATCGCCACAACAGTAGCGCCCACTGCGCTGGCAATCTGCACGGCGTATCCGCCAACACCGCCAATCCCGACGACAATAGCCAGATCACCCTCACCGACGCCGTTCCGTTTCACCGCCTCGTAAGGTGTCGTGACCGCGTCGGCCACCACGGATACGTCGGCAAGCGTCAGCCCGGCCGCTTCAAGCCGTGCCTCATCCACGGGGCACAGGCCAAGCGCCGGTACGGCGATGTGCGTGCCAAAGCCGCCCTGAATATCGTTGCCCGGCATTTTCTGGGCCCGGCAAATGGCGCCATGGCCGCGCTGGCAGAGGTCGCATTCGCCACAAGGGATTACGGCGGGTACGATCACCGCCTTATCCAGCCAGTCTTCGGCCCCGTCGCCGGCCGCGACGACCCGCCCACTGATTTCGTGACCCAAGGCCAGCGGCAAATCATGATTGGTCTTCACGCCGTCGTAGAAATAGCCGAGGTCCGTGTGGCAAACGCCGCAGCCGGCAATTTCGACTACGACTTCACCGGACGCCGGCGGGAAGGGGTCAAAAGACTCCAGGCTCATCGGCGTGCCAGGGGCTAACATGACCCATCGATTAACGGTTTCGGTCATTTTGTTCCTCGAAATATTAGGACCGGAAAGTGACCCCAACATGCCGAAGAAACGTCCGAGGTTCTTTGATTCTGATCAAACGAATTCCCTAACGGCTGCCGTAGGTTACGGGCATGTCCAATGAGACAGCCATAAATGCGTCCATTTCTCTCGCCGTTGTTGGTAGCGGCGGGGCAGGTGCCGTAACCGCGGGCAGCATGGTCTTGAAAGCCGCTGCCAAGCTCGGCTGGTACGGGATGTTCACGCGCTCCGTCGGGCCACAAATCCGCGGTGGTGAGGCGGCGGCGCTGGTGCGCCTCTCGGAGATGCCGGTTTCGGGTCACGGCAATCGCTATGACCTCTTATTGGCGCTGGATTGGCAGAATGTGGACCGGTTTGCCGCGGAGATTCCCCTGGACGCAGAAAGTCTGGTCGTTGCCGATAGCGAAGTAGGCGATGTCCCAGAAGTGATTTTGGGATCTGGTGCCCAGATCGTCCAACTTCCGATCACGGAGATAGCGGAGAACATAGAAGGTGGTCGTCCCAATATGGTGGCTCTTGGCATTGTTGCGGGACTTGTTGGTATCAACGGCGACAACGTGAATGGCGTTATAGAAGGGGCGTTGCGCAAGAAGGGCGCGGCGGCCATCGACGCCAGCCAGGAAGCTGCGGCGGCGGGTGCCACGGCGGTCGGCGAATTGTCCTTTTCAACGGCGCTCAAGCCGCTTGCCGAGAATGATGGGCGCTGGTTGATTACCGGCAACGAGGCGGCGGGCCTTGGCGCGACCCGGGGTGGCGTACGATTTGTCGCGGCTTATCCCATCACGCCGGCGACCGACCTGTTGGAATGGATGGCCCCGGCACTGGCCAAGGTTGGCGGGCGATTGGTTCAGGCAGAGGATGAGCTAGCCTCCATTAACATGGCCATTGGTGCGTCCTACGGCGGTATTCCGTCCTTGACGGCGACCTCGGGGCCGGGCCTTGCCCTTATGAGTGAATCGATTGGCTTGGCGGCGGCGTCAGAGGTGCCCGTGGTTATTGTAGATGTCATGCGCGGTGGGCCGTCAACGGGGCTGCCGACAAAGGCGGAACAGTCGGACCTTAATCTTGCCATATATGGTCTGCACGGCGATGCCCCTCACTTGGTCACGGCGCCCAGTTCGGTGGCCGATTGCTTGTTTACAACCCAGTGGTCGGTGCATTTGGCGGAGGCCCTTCAGGTGCCGGCCATCGTGCTGTCCGATCAATTCATGGGTCAGGCCCAGGCGGTTATCGACCGGCCTGCGGATTTGGGTTTCGTTTCGCGGCGCGAGATTGCCGTGGAGCCGGGTGAAGACTATCAGCGTTACGCGGTGACGGCGTCAGGCGTGTCGCCCATGGCCATTCCCGGTACGCCGAACGGGCAGTATACGGCGGAAGGCTTGACACACACCGAATGCGGCGCGGTTTCTAACCGGTCGGAGGATCACGGTGCGCAGTTGGACAAACGCCAGGCAAAACTGGAGAACTTTGATTTTGGCGATCACTGGGCGGAAATTGAGGGCGAGGGCTCGGTTGCGGTCATTGCCATGGGTTCCGCCGTTGCCCCCCTGCGTGAGGCTGTCGCCGAGCTTCGCGAAGGCGGCACACCGATTCGGCTCATCGCCTTGCGCCTTCTTGCACCGGCTTTGCCCGAGGCCATGGGCCGGGCGCTCGACGGTGTGGAAAAAGTAATTGTCGTGGAGCAAACCCATCAAGGGCAACTCTACCGCTACCTCAGAGCCCATTATGACTTGCCGGCGGAAGTCAAAAGCTTCCACCGGCCGGGGCCGTTGCCCTTCCGCCCAGACGAACTACAAGGCGCAATTGACACTTGGGTGTCGTCATGAATCCTCCCGAAGCCACGGCCAAGCTCAAGGCCAGCGATTTC
>CAYOOG010000120.1:5740-7526 GCA_964405515.1 uncultured Alphaproteobacteria bacterium
GTCTGGTGTCCCGGCTGCGGTGACTACACGGTGCTGTTGTCTCTCACCAAGGCCATGGTCAAACTGGGGCTGAAACCGGAGGAAACGGCGGTAATCTCAGGGATCGGGTGCTCCTCCCGCATCCCGGCCTACACCAATTGTTATGGTTTTCATGGCGTGCACGGCCGGGCGCTGGCGGTCGGGGCAGGGCTCAAAGTGGCGCGTCCCGACCTGACCGTAATGGTTGCCGGCGGCGACGGCGACGGCTTTTCCATCGGCGGGAATCATTTTCTCCATGCCTGCCGCCGCAACGTCGATCTGACTTACGTAGTCATGGACAATCAAGTTTACGGCATGACCAAGGGCCAGCCTTCGCCGACGACGGCGCCCGATTGGGACAGCGCCCTGTCGCCCGGCGGCACCGGCCTGAGCCCGTTTCATCCCTTGGTGATTGCGCTCGCCTCGGGAGCCAATTTCGTGGCCCGCTGTTTCTCCGGCGACCCCAATGGAACCCAGCGCACAATCATGGAGGCGGTTCGGCATCCGGGCTTCTCCTTTGTCCAGATCATGAGCCCGTGCGTCACTTTCCGACCCGATCAGCGGGACTGGAAGGACATCGTTCATGCAGCGCCTGTTGAACCCACCGACGACCCGTCGCGCGCGGCCCGGCGGATCATGACAGACGATGGCTTCAACATTGGTGTTCTTTATCGCGGTACGCGGGAGGCCTATGACACGAACAACTCCGGCGACACCATGGAGCTCGCTGATCTGGAGCAGGAGTTTGCCCTTTGAGCGAGAACAAAAAGGATGCCGAGGAGCGGAAGGCACCGGAGATCAAGAATCTGCCCGACTTGCTCGCGCATGCCTATGCCGTAGAGATTGAAGCGGCGGAACGCTATCGGGATCTGGCGGACCAGATGGAGGTCTTCCACAACGCCGACGTGTCGGCGCTGTTCAAGAAACTTGCCGCGCTTGAGGAGGTTCACGCCCGTGACATTCTCGAGCGTACAGGCGACGTTGAGTTGGCTGACGTATCCGATTGGGACTATAGCTGGCAGGGCTTGGAAAGCCCGGAATCAGTTGAGCATACCGAGGCTCACTACCTCATGACGCCACACCATGCGCTCAAGGCCGCCCTGGCTGCCGAGGAACGGGCCTATAACTTCTTTTTTGACATCGCCAAGACGGCAAACGATGCCGAAACGGTCAAATATGCCGAGGCCCTGGCCGATGACGAGGCCAAGCACGTGCGCCAGATCAAGCAGCTGCTGGCCCGCCAGAAAGCCCCCGGAGAGGACTGGCAGGACGACCCGGATCCGCCGGCTTCTCAGGAATAACGATTCCGGCTCCGTCCCGAGACTCTCATAAAATATTGTTAGACAACTTTGTCTTTTCTCCCGCCAGCGGGTAGTCTGTCGGCCCTGTTCAAAGGGTTGGGGGAAGGGCATGGCTTGGAACGTACGATGCATGGCTAAATGGGCTGCGCGCTGCCTGATTGGTGGCCTGTTTGTAGCTGGTATTGCACCACAATCCGCGGTCAGTGCCGGACCGCAGGAGGCAGTGGAGCCACCGGTAATACCGGTTGGGCTCGATGCCTACACAATGTGGGACCGCTGGCCTTATCAACGCATTGGCGCGCGAGCCTACATGCGGGGTACCTATGATCGTAGCGGCGCCAACTTCGACGCTTCCAATTTTCTCTACCAAGAGGCCGATGATTTCAACGTAACCTTGGATATCGCCGGACCCGGGTGACCTGCCCCCATTAAGTGGTCCAACTCCTATGAGAGAGTTTGGCGCAGGT
>CAYOOG010000121.1:0-7507 GCA_964405515.1 uncultured Alphaproteobacteria bacterium
CTTCTGGTCATCGCCCGGCCGGGCCGCGGCGCCCAATTCCCGGCGGCGGCCGTCGGGCAGGTTCCAGATCTTGTCGCTGGCGTTGTAGCCCCTGCGGTGGCCGACGATTTCAATAGCGCGGTCTTCGATGGCGCGCAGTTGCGTGTACTCGCGGCGGAAGATGATGCTGCGTTTGTGACGGGTTAACGCCAAGCCCAAAAGCAAGTCGGTTTTGCCGCCGCCCGCCGCGCCGCCGTAGAAGGTAACGTCGGCTTCAGTCGTCAGCGCCTGGGTCTGCGGACCCGTCAAGGGCCGCCACGGGCACGGATCGCTCGTCAGCAGCCGGTCGATCTCGGCGCGTTCGGGCGGCGTCAAATAGGGCCACAAGCCGGTGAGTTCGTTCGGTTTCACTTAAGCTGCTCGCGCCATTGTTGTTCTCCCCCGTTGCCGACGCGCCGCTCTGGTCGCGGTAAAGGCCCAGGTGCTTGGCCAGCGCGTCCAAGGCCCGCAGCTTGTCGTGCAGCTTGAACTTTATGGTGCCGCCGTTCGCGGTCTTGCTTTCGCTGACTTCGGCAATGGAGCGCGCGGCGCCATCGGGAAGCTCCGCGATGTCCTTTACGTTTACGCCCCGGGATGAAAAATCCACATAGTCGGCCATGTTGGCAAAGGCAAGGTGCGCCAGTTCCTCGACCACCTGGTGGGACTTGATCGTCGCCCGTTCCGCTCGATCCTCCAAAGCCGCATCGAGGGCGGCGCGGACGTGGGGCTTTTTCAAAAGCCGGTGGGCGTTCTTGAAGGCGGAGGTATTCTTGTAGCCGGCGCGCGATGCCGCTTGGGTGGCATTAAGGTCGATCAGGTACTCTTCGACAAAGCGCCGCTGGCGGGGGGTTAATCTGGTCAATGATCGCCCTTTCCTCTTTGGCGCCGAGATGGTCAAACCCGCGATCGATTATGGGCACGGGTTCGGGAGGGCGATTGTTGCCGGCGATTGGGACAAGCGTGGACATGGCGGCATGCTGGTGCACCGCAGAGCCGGATAGGGTCATGGGTCATCTCCCCGCCGCTAGGACGCGGCCGGCGTGAATGTGCAAATGATGTTGATTGGAGGCCCGGCAGACCGCCGGAAAAGAAAGGCCGGCCCCCCTGGCTAGGAGAGGGCCGGCCGCCTGTCGTCGGGACGGGCTACAGGCATCCCCGAAAGCTGTCTGGCGTCATTCCATATCGTGACTGCGACTCACCACCGGGGAAAAAAGCGCCCGCAACCCGGGGGCCGCGAGCGCAGTATCCCAACATGATGACGGTACCATTTCATACTTTTGAGGCTATGTCAAGTATAGTTTTTGTTTTGTTCTCACAAGATGTTGTGTTGCCCCTGGTGATGCCGAAATGCCGGGCCAAGTCGGTCAAGGCCCGCTGCAGACGCGGCATGTCCCGGGTCCAGCGGGCGCTTACCACCGGGTCGTGAAACACCGAAACCCGGTCGACCACCGACTTGTCTTTGACCGACAGCAGGGCCACGGCGGAACGGTAAGCATGTTCGTAGCGCGCCTGGAGATCGTCGGCGGTGTCGTCCAACACCCAGTCCTGTATGTCCACAAGGCGCGACCGCACGCTGGTTCGTCCCACCAGCTTGCCGTAGAGAAAGGCGTAACGCCAGGCGGCGTTGTGTTGATCCTGGTCGAGCATGCCGCGCTCGAGATAAACATCCAGGGGGCAGCTTGCCATGTTGATATCGCCGCCCTTGACCAGTAGAGCGCGCTTCTTGATCTGCTCCGGTGTGCCGCGGTCCGGCCCATCGCGCCGATCCTTATCATTTGCCGCCAATGTTACTGTTCGCTTCCGCCGTCGTCTTGCCACGTTCGTCGCCCCCTTCATGTGTTTGTCAAAAGGCTTGCCAAGGGAGGCGAATGTACGCATAATACGTACGTTGTCAACCGCAAAAGTAGAAAGTGGGAGAGTTAAATGCGCGTATCGCAGAAAGACGCGGCAGGCAAGGCGGCGCGGGCGCTAAAACGACTGCGCGAAGACGCCGGGCTGTCCGTGCGCGAAATGGCAGAGCAAGGCCACTGGCCCCGGGCCAGCAGCTATCAGCACTACGAGGACCGATTCAAGAAGACCCATTTGCCGGTGGACGTGGTGGAACGTGTGATTCCGGCATTGAACGCCCGCGGCGTTGCGGCGGACGATCTACTGCCCCCGGGCGCCCGGGTCATTGATGTCCCATCGGCTCAAGCCCCAGCCCCTGCGGCTCACAGCACCGCGCGGGAGGCCTTTGCCGGTAATCTTGTGGCGGCGCGAAACGCCTCCCCCTTCAGGAAGCTGGCCAGATTCGCCGCTCGCATTGGCATCGACTCGGGGCGTTACCTGGCTATCGAGGAGGGCGACGTGGAACCCACCGTGGACGAAGTTGTGCGCATTTGCCGAACGCTCAAAATCGCGTCGGACGAATTGTTCTTCGGCTCTAAAGGGGCAAGGCCACGAAAATCAAAGGGATAGATCGCCGGTGCTGGCCGTTGCGGGATTTTGTTGAGGCCGCGCATTTGCCAGTGTACGTAAAATACGTTGCTTTTGCGTACGCTTTGGTGTATACTCCGGTAATGATTACGACTGCCGCCGAATACCAGGAAATCTGTGCCCAGCTTGAAGCGCTGAAGTTGCTGGGAGCCGAAGCCCGGTTGCTTGGCGGCCGCGCCCGCGACGCCGGACTGCGCCACCCGGAGATCGCCGACGCCATGGCGGACTTTGTCGGCGGTCTAAACGATGCCCTGGCCTCGCCCTTGCTCGCGGCTGAAACCATTGGCGCTGAAGCGGATCGTTGGGAAAGCGCCGCCTGACTTCAGAACAAGAGCCGCGGCGATTGTGCAGGCAGCAACACAAAGCCCGGCGTCCGGTCAACCGGCCAATCGAAATATCTGCGGTTAGTTTGCCGCGCCCAATTCGCGTTCCAGCTCTTTTTCCGCGTCAAATGCGCCTTCCGGCAGTTCGTGGGCGATTCCCTTGTGGCAGTCGATACAGGTCTTGCCCTCGTCTATGGCTTCATCGTGACGGCGGCGCGAGCGGCTTTCCTGCTCGGTGAAGTCCATAAATTCGAAGTTGTGGCAGTTCCGGCATTCTCGGGAATCAGTCTCTTTCATAACCCGCCAGACGTTTGTCGCCAGTTTCAGGCGCTTGGCTTCGTACTTCTCCCGAGTGCTAAGGCTACCGGCAAAATGGTGAAATAGTTCGTTGGTCGCCTGAACCTTGCGCGCGACCTTGTGGATCCAGGTTCTTGGAACATGGCAGTCGGGGCAGGTAGCGCGAACGCCGGTTCGATTATTGTAATGTACCGTGCGCTTGTATTCACGGAACACGTTCTGCTCCATTTCATGGCAGGAAATGCAGAAGGTCTCTGTATTGGTCAGCTCCAGGGCCCAGTTGAAAGCGCCCCAAAACGCGACCCCGCCGACGAAACCCGCCACCAGCAGTATCCCGAGCGCGTACTTTGCGCTGGGCCGGGACATGAATCTCCAGGCCGTAATCCAAAGTTTTTGATTCGGCGCGTTGCCGTTTTCATTCGACATTTGTCACTCCCGCATGTCCCAAATCAGTCGAGTTCAAAAGCAGAGCGGAAATCATTCCCGACCAGAGTGCCCGCCCGAGTCTGTGGCACGTGGCATTGTATGCAGAACCAACGCGTCCGCGACACATTGTCGAGCGCCACGCCGTTACGGTCGGTGTAATGGGTTTCGCTCACCTTCGGCGCTCCCTCTTCAACATTGTACGGCCAGTCGTGACAGCGCAGGCATTGGTTGACCTTGAGATTGGTCTGGTATTTCTCGATTCTATGCGGAATCAGCGGTGGCTGCTGCCGATAGGCGCGAGCGAAGCGGCGGTCGGTATTCTGCATAATGCTTTCCGGCTCGGCGCTGAGTTCGTCCAATGGCACATCCCCACGCAACGACTCGAAGGAAACGTCCTGGGCGCTGATGTCGGATGTTTGGAAAAGAAGAACTAGAGCCGCTACGGCAAGGCCCATGAAAATGCGGTAAGTTTTGCGCATGGGTTTTCTCCCTCTCTACCGGGTTAAGCCTTGACCACGCGGACAGCGCACTTTTTAAAGTCCGTCTCTTTCGAGATCGGACAGGTGGCGTCCAGGATCAATTTGTTTACGAGCCGGTTTTCATCAAACCAGGGGATGAAGACCACGCCCTCGGGCGGAAGATTGCGGCCGCGGGTCTCGACGCGAGCGATAAGCTCACCACGTCGCGTTTGCAATTTGACCGCGTGGCCACGCCGCAAGTCGCGATTCGCCGCATCGTCCGGATTCATGTAGACCAAGGCGTCGGGATAGGCGCGGTGCAGTTCCGGCACGCGTTGGGTCATGGACCCGGAATGCCAGTGCTCCAGCACCCTGCCGGTTACCAGCCAGAGGTCATAGTCATTGTCCGGTACTTCGGCGGGCGGTTCGTAGGGCAACGCAAATATCACCGCCTTGCCGTCCGGTTTTCCGTAGAAGCGCAGGCTTTCGCCCTTCTTGACGTAGGGGTCGAAGCCTTCGCGGAAACGCCACAGGGTCTCTTTGTTGTCCACAACGGGCCATCGTAGCCCACGATTCTTGTGGTAGACCTCGAAATCCGCCAAGTCGTGCGCCCTGCCGCGCCCGAAGCCCGCATACTCCTCGAACAACCCCTTCTGTACATAGAAGCCAAAGTCCTCGGACTCTGTATTGCCGAAGCCCTCTTGGATTTCCGACAGCGGGAACTTGTCCACCGCGCCGTTCCGAAACAGAATTTCATAGAGCGACTTGCCGCGATATTCAGGTTTCTGCGCAATTAATTCCTCGGGCCAGACCTCCTCGACCTTGAAACGCTTGGAGAATTCCATGACCTGCCAAAGATCGGTCTTTGCTTCGCCCGGTGCCTCCACCTGCTGGCGCCAGAACTGGGTGCGCCGCTCGGCGTTACCATAGGCGCCCTCCTTCTCGACCCACATCACCGTCGGCAGAATAAGATCGGCTGCAACCGCGGTCACCGTCGGATAAGGATCCGAGACAACGATAAAATTCTCCGGATTGCGGTAGCCAGGATAGCCTTCTTCGTTCAAGTTGGCCGCCGCCTGCATATTGTTATTGCACATCACCCAGTAGGCGTTCAGCTTGCCGTCCTTGAGCATGCGGTTCTGCAGCACGGCGTGATATCCGGGCTTCGGATTAATCGTTCCTTTCGGCAACTGCCAGATTTTCTCGGCAATATCGCGATGGGCTTCTTTCTTCACGACCATGTCCGCCGGTAACCGGTGGGCGAAAGTGCCAACCTCACGTGCCGTACCACATGCCGAGGGCTGGCCGGTCAGCGAGAATGGCCCGTTGCCGGGCTCCGAGATCTTGCCGGTCAAGAGGTGGATGTTGTAGACCAGATTATTGGCCCAAGTGCCTCTGGTGTGCTGGTTGAATCCCATGGTCCAGTAGGACACGACCTTGCGATTCGGATCGGCGTAAAGCTCCGCCAACTCCCTAATTTGCTCGACCGGTACGCCCGAAATTTCGCTAGCTTTTTCGAACGTATAGTCAGCCACGAATCGTTTGTAGGTCTCGAAATCAACGGGCTTGGAACCGCCTGCCGCCTTTGCGTTGGTGGCGGCCTTTTGCCTTGGGTCATTGGAGCGCAGCCCATAACCGATATCGGTGTTTCCCAGTCTGAAATTGACGTGTTTGGAAACAAAATCCTGGTCCACAGCGCCCGATTGGATGATGTAATTGGCAATGGCATTCAGAAGCGCGAGATCGCTTTGCGGCTTAAAGACAATGCCCAGGTCGGCGAGCTCAAAATTCCGGTTGGTAAAGGTTGATAGCACCGCCACCTTGACATGATCGGCGGTCAGTCGCCGATCGGTCAGGCGCGACCAAAGTATTGGATGCATTTCCGCCATATTCGAGCCCCAAAGCACAAAGGCGTCCGCCTGCTCCAGATCGTCGTAACAACCCATGGGCTCGTCTATGCCGAAGGTACGTATGAATCCTGCCACGGCCGAGGCCATGCAGTGCCGGGCGTTGGGATCAATATTATTGCTACGAAAACCAGCTTTGATCAGCTTGGCGGCAGCATAGCCGTCCCAAATTGTCCACTGGCCGGAGCCGAACATGCCGACGGCGGTCGGACCCTTCTTCTTGAGGGCAGACTTGAACTTGTCAGCCATGACATCGAAAGCTTCATCCCAGCTTACCGGTTCAAACTCTCCGTCCTTGTTATACTTCCCGTTTCTCTTGCGGAGCAGAGGGGTCTGCAAGCGGTCTTCGCCGTACATGATTTTCGACAGAAAGTAGCCCTTAACGCAGCTTAAGCCCCGATTGACGGGCGACTCCGGGTCGCCTTGGGTGGCCACAACTCGACCCTTCCGCGTGCCAACCAAGACACTACAGCCGGTGCCGCAGAACCGGCATGGTGCCTTATCCCATCGGATTTCGCCGCTGGAGCCCTGGGCCGCCAGAGCCGCCCCCGGCAGTGAGATGTTACCCGCTGCGGCAGTTGCCGCAGCAGCATTTGCTTTGATGAATTTGCGCCTAGATAGTTTCATCCTGGCTCTCCTCAAGCTCTCCATCCGGTTCACCGTGCTGATAAACCAGCGCGGCAGACAAGACACCGTCCAACATCTGTATTTTATTGAGAGTTTCGCCGACCCGCCCGTCTCGCTCTTCCACGGTTATGACCATGCGGGAGTCTGGAGTTCGGGCATGCACTTCAACGTTATCCATGCCGCCGACGCACGCCGCAGCTGCATCGGATTCTTCCGGTCGCAAATGAACAAGAATTCCGGCAATATTCACGGGCCACATTCCTTCGGCTTACCGCCGTCGAACGTTCAAGGCGAAATCTTCGCCCTGCCCCCGGTTAACCAATACTTACCCCACAATCATCTTGGGGTTGCCGCCACGATGCTGAGCTGCTGATTAGCGCCCTTTTTTTGCATTCCAGCGGCACAAGCCATTTGGAAAATCCATAACCATGGCATACGACAGAGACCGCAATGCTACCTTGACATCAGTCAAGTTTGGTTGGGGTCGACCTGATGCTTGCAACGCCCCAGGAGTTCTCGGCAAACGGAGCAGGGCTATACTGTAACCGGGTAGGAAAGCCTGGAACATGTGCTGCAATCTGGAGTGCCCTCATGAAAGCGATCATGTGCCGAGGATATGAAGCAGATGCTGCGCTGGTATGGCGAAGGAAAGCTCAAGACCCATATTTCCAAAAGTTGCCCGCTGGAGAAGACATCGGACGGCCTCGGCACCATGATACGGCGCGAGGTTGCCGGAAAAGTCGTCGTGACCGTTGGCGGTTAGTCTTCTTCAGACTTGGGAGGGATGAAGGCCTCGGGCTGATCCATTGGGGTCTGATCCGACGGCAGGGATTCCACGTACACGGACTGGCTGGGAAAAGCGAAGCCGCTTCCGGCACTCTCGACGATTTCCTTGATGGCGTAGGCCAAGCGCTCCTTGATCTCCAGCCATTCACCCCAATCCGTGGTAACGGTAAAACAATAGAGCATGATGTCG
>CAYOOG010000122.1:0-554 GCA_964405515.1 uncultured Alphaproteobacteria bacterium
ATCAAGGCGAGGTAGGTCAATGTTTGGACGACTTGCGTTGTTGGCTGTCGTGGCTATGGTTCTGTGCCCTTGGAGTGGTGCCGTGTCAGCGGCTGGGCTGGAAGCGAAGGGCTCTAATGCCAAAATAGTCGTTCTAGGAACCGGCACCCCCATTGCCGACCCCGAGCGCTCTGGTCCCGCAGTGGCCGTTGTCGTGAATGATTCCGCTTACTTGATCGATTCCGGCCCCGGCATCGTGCGGCGCGCGTCCGCAGCCCACATGAAGGGGATAAAGGCGTTGGCGGTCGGCAACCTTAAGACGGTCTTTATCACGCACCTTCATTCAGACCATACGCTGGGGCTTCCCGACTTGATATTTAGTCCATGGGTTTTGGAACGTGAGGAGCCGCTCGCTGTTTACGGTCCCCCGGGCACTGCCGATATGATCAAGCATCTCCTGGCCGCCTATCGCCAGGATATTCATATGCGACTTTACGGCCTGGAGCCCGCAAATCACGAGGGATATAAGGTTGACGTACACGAGATCTCGTCCGGTATGGTCTATCAGGATGAAT
>CAYOOG010000122.1:564-7446 GCA_964405515.1 uncultured Alphaproteobacteria bacterium
TGCGGTTGATCACGGTTCATGGCCATCGGCCTTTGGCTATAAATTCACAACACCGGATAAAATCATCGTTGTTTCCGGGGACACCGGCCCAAGTGAGGCTCTTGTAACGGCTTCAAAGGGCGCTGATATCCTTCTGCACGAGGTTTATTCGCGGGAGAATTTCAAGAACTTACCGAGTGTTTGGAGGAGGTATCACGCCAGTTTTCACACTTCGACAAAGGAACTCGCCGATATTGCAAACAGGACCAATCCAGGTTTGCTGGTTCTCTACCACCAGCTCTTTATGGGCGGTAACGACGATACGCTGGTGAAAGAAGTCGAGGCGGACTACAAGGGCGCGGTCGTGTCGGCCCGGGATCTCGACGTATTCGAGTAGCTGGCGGACTTAACCGGGGCAGAGCCTATTCGCCCCTATTGACCACCAGGGTACCGGCGAGCATGTCGTGCAGCGTGCGTTTATGGCGGTTGAACAGCGCCACGATCAGAATGAGCCAGGTGGTCAAACCGACGCTGACGTAAAAGGCGATGGTCATAAGGGCGGCTTGCAGGAAGTCCGGGCGCTTGCCGTTCATCATGCGTACCTCGACGCCCATGAAGCGCATGCCGAGGGTGGCCGACGATGGCCTGCCGATGAGCACGGTATGGTAGGCCAGCGGTATAACCGCAAAGACCAGCATCAAGGGACCGAACAACAGGCCAAAACTGACGAGGCCGAGGACGATGGCCGGGAACAGAAGCACAAGGGAGATCAGTGCGATGGCGATGACGTCCATGGAGTAGCCCAGCGAACGCCGCATCAAGGTGCCGTGGTAGGGCCGGGGGTCCAACTCCGGGTCCGGCCAGTCGGCCACAAAGTCCTCATAAAAATCACTGTCGCCGCCCATGCCACTACCCTCGCTGGTTTAGAGGGTGATGCTAGAGCACTTTCTAGCCGGATCAAAGGCTCGCGGCGGTTTGGGAGGCCAAGCTCGGCCACCGTCGGCGTGCTTGGTGACGGAAAAATCGCGCCTGCCCTTGAAATGTTCTTGTTATGTTCCATATATCCATCAATGCAGTGGAATTAGGGAGATGATGGATGCCGCAGGAACTCGACAAACAAATAGATGCCATTGTCAAAAAACGGATGGGTCCGACTTTGGCGAAGCTGGGCCGCAGCATGGGCCGGCTTTCTGGTGGTTCCGCCAAGGGCCGCGCATACGCCGCCAGAATAGAAAAGAATCTCCGATTGTCTCTCAGGAAACAATTCGTGGGCCAGCAGCCGGAATTGATCCGCGACTTGGTGAAGAACGGGAACGCCGGTTACGTGCCCCTAAAGGGGCAAGGCAGGGCGCTTCTGGTGGACCGCGATGGTTGCTCGATCCTTGGATTTAACAAAAAGAAGATTGCAAAACCGCATTCATCCACGCCGACGCCGCCGATTACGGCGAAAGACCACGTGAAAGAAGCCCTCCAATTCGAAGACAAGAAGAATTTCATGTACGTCGATACGGCGGGTCATGTTCATGTAGGCATTGGTCATAAGATTGACAACGAAAATGCCGCAGCAAATATCGCGTTTGTGACAAGCGCGGGGGCACCTGCATCAAAGTCAGACATAACAAGTGCCTATAGAAAGCTCATTACGGAATTTAACAAGATCAAGTTCAAGGTCACGCTTCCCAAGAAGAAATTGCACAACATGGCGGCCGCTTATTTTGAGAAGTTGACGACGCTCAGACTTCCTTCCCAAGCAATCAAAGATCTTTATGAAGATGATGTTGGGGCGTCCCTTCATCAGCTAAAGTATCATCCAAAATACCCGGATTTTGAAACTTTCCCAAAGGAAGCCAAGATAGCCATTCTCGACATTGCCTTTTCCATGGGCGTGGCGGGCTTCGCCGATACGTTTACGAATTTTCGCATTGCGCTGGATAACAGAGACTGGAAGAAAGCGGCGAAGCAATCCAGCCGTGATTCCGTCCACGCGGACCGCAACAAGTTCGTTTTTGACAAACTCATGGAAGCATACAAAAAGGAGCCGTTCTACCTGACCCCCTCCTGCAAGCCGAAGGAGTTGGGCAAGCATGTCAACTTTCGGGCGTAGGCCGCCTTTTGCGCCTACGCCGAGACGCCGTTAATCGTCGTTCGTATTCACGCACTCAGGGGACCAAGGAAAGGGATAAATATCGAGGCGGCGAAGGGCTTTATTCGGGCCATCGCGAGTCAAAAAATAGTAACGACCTCTGTTGAATAAATAATCTTTGTGGGAGCTATCCATGGAAATGACAATGTCGTCCTGCCCGTCCAGGTCAAAGTCACCCCGCGCCATGACACTCAAGAAAACCGTAGAGTCCGACCTCGTAACGCGTAAATAGTAGCCATCGCTGTATTCGTCTTTCTCGACGGACTTATCATCTTCAAAGGCTTCCAGTACGATTTTGGCACCGGAAAAATATTCGCCAAGAGATTTTGCTTGCCTCGGCGGCGGGGCGTCGGTTTCTTGTTGCCTGCAAATATCTTGGGGTACAGGCAACGGGGGTAAAGCTGAAAGTCCGGCCTTGTCCAGCTCAAACGAGCGCAAGAAACTCTTCTTGGCTGGTATGGCCTGTTGTAGTGCCGTGAGAATTTGGCAATGGATCATAGAATACGTGCTGAAGCTTGTTGCAAACGGCTTGAAGCCGGCCTTGGAAAGCTGCAAGGCTTCATTGCAGTTATAGACGTTAACGATTTCGTATTTGTCCCGGAGGTAGCCCGTGAGTTTCCTCACCTCTTCGTCTGTTTTAATAAATGTGACAGGGCCATTTTTCCCGTCTGCGTACCGTCGCGAGAGTTCGATGGGAATGTCGGCCAGACTCTTGACGAGGTATTCCGTTTGCCACCACACCGGGTAGGGCTCTTTGTCCGCCGCTTCGTCCTCCGGTGTCTTCTTGATCGCATCAAGCCGGTCGTAATTCACATCGCATATGTAGTTTTCGCACAACTGCTTTTCGGCACCGATGGCCCATAACACGCCGCCGGGCGCGTTCCGTGTCAGTGTGTAAAGCCGCGTCAATCTATCGGTACCTTTCGTTGCCCATCCGCTTGACACCACCAATAGATCTTCGAGTCCGTCATTGTTGAAGTCCGCCCGGGCAAGAAGACCTACGGATACCTCCCAGCCTACGCTGTTTACGGTAATCAAAGTGCCGCGGTTCACCGTAAGCGATGCATCGGGCTCTAGGAGGTCCCAAGAAATACGCCGCTTGTTTGCTTCAACATGATCACATCCCCGTCCGCAAGAGATCGCCATGTTGAGGATCGCCGGTAGAATTTCCAGGGCGTCTTGGCCAAAGGCAAAGTCCTGAACAAAGTTGACACGGGAGGGCATCGCCGTTTTCAAAAGATCAAGGGCATCACAGTCGATGGCAAAATTCATGTAGGTTCGATTAGGTTCGTAAAAGAGTTTGGCTACATAACCGTTGGCCAATAGCTGCTCGCGAGAAGCGCAACTGTCTATGTAGGCTGTTTGAATTTCTTGCCCACTTCCCTTGGTTGCCGGATAGCTCTTGTTCTCGGGACTTTCGGGCCAAAAGGGGCTATTCCACTTGCGGTCAATTTCTTCAAGGCTATTTAATTCAAAACTAGCTGCCCACCACACGGGGTAATGGCCTTCGTCCTCATCCGCCGTTGCAGCGGCAAAGGATTGAGCGCTCAAAATAAGGGCCAGGACCGGGATCAAAAACCTGAACAACCCGCCGTGCCTCCGTACAGGGTCACTTAACGCGCAGAACCATGCGTGCCAAACATGGCACAAAAATGGCGCTGCCGCGACGAACTTGCGGCGTCGTTCAGTTTATGATTGCGCTAATAATCGTGGGGCAGGACGGGGGCCTCGCGCACCAGGACCATGCTGACCCGGCGGTTGGCGGGCAGAAACGGTTTTTCCGGAAACAGCATATCGGCGTCGGCCTTGCCGGCAACGTACGCCACGCGGTGGTTGCCGATGCCGGCCTCGACCAGAGCGCGCCGGCTGGAGTTCGCGCGGTCGCTGGACAGCTCCCAATTGCTGTAGCCGGCCCGGCCCGAGGAACTGGCGTCGGTATGGCCGGAAATGGCGAGCTTGTTCGGCAGTTCGGCGATAATCACCGCGACTTCCTTTAGGAGCAGCTTGGCGATGGGCAGTAGTTCCGCCGTGCCCGCCCTGAACATGGGCTGGCCGTCCTGGTTGACAAGCTGAATGCGCAGGCCCTCGGGCGTCATGTCGATCAACAGGTTCTTGGCCAGCTCCCGCAGTTCCTCATCGTCCTGAATCGCCTGCTGGAGTTTTTCCTTGGCCTCTATGAAGGCGTCCTCTTCGGCCTGGGAACGCATTTCCTCTTCTGATTCCTTGCTGGTGACTTCTTCCAGGTCGAGAACCACCTGCGGCGCGCCGTCCCCCTTGGCCCCATCCGAGGCCATGCTGACGCCGCCAAGAATATCGCCGCTGCCGCTGGTGCTGGTGCTCGCGGCGGTCGGCGAGAAATAATCGGCGATGCCTGATTTCTGCTCGTCCGTGCTCACGTTCAACAACCACAACAGCATGAAGAACGCCATCATGGCGGTCACGAAGTCGGCATAGGCCACCTTACAGGCGCTGCTGCCGTGGCCGCCGCCCGAGACCTTCTTGATCTTCTTGATGATGATGGGAGGGAGATCGTCGTCGGCCATGATTGTTCGCTAACTAGCGCCCTGGCCCGGTCAGGTAATTTTCGGTGCGTCGGCGACCGCCGTCTCGACTTCCAAAAAGGTCGGGCGCTCGTGGGAATAAAGAGTCTTGCGGGCGAATTCGACGCAGATCGCAGGGGCGCTGCCGTTCAGGTAGGCTAGTATCCCGGCCTTCATGCAGTCGTAATATTTGGCCTCGGCGTTGGAATAGTTCTCCATGTTCTTCGAGATCGGCATGACAAACCCGTAAGCCAGCAGGATGCCCAGAAAGGTGCCGACCAGGGCCGCGCCGACCAGGCCGCCGAGAACCTCGGGTGGCTCGGTGATGCTGCCCATGGTGACGATCACGCCGAGCACGGCGGCGACAATGCCGAAGGCCGGCATGCCTTTGCCCATGGTGTTGACCGCACCAAAAGCTTCGTGCGCTTCGGCGTGGTGAACCTCGATTTCCTCGTTCATCAGGTCCTCGATCTCGTGCACGTTGTCCGAGCCCATGGTCAGCAGCCGCAGGTAATCGCAAAGAAAGTCCACGGCGTGATGATCGTTCATGAATTTGGGGAAATGAGAGAAGAGTTCGCTTTCGTTGGGCGTTTCGACGTGGGATTCGAGGCTCAACATGCCCTTGCTGCGGGCCGTCTTGAAAAGCGTGTAGAGCAGCGTCAGCAATTCCAGGTATGACGCCTTGTTGTGCGGCGGGCCCTTGAGGATGTTCTTGATCTGGCTGAGTACGCGCTTGAGGATCGGGCCGGGGGTGGAAATGATGAAGGCGCCGGTGGCGGCGCCGCCGATGATCAGGAATTCCAAGGGTTGATTAAGCACGCCAATGTCGCCGTGGGGCAGATACCCGCCCAGCACCGAGCCGAAAACGACAACCACACCGATCAAAAACAGCATTTCACTATCCCCAGAGCATTGTCCGGCCGATTGAAGTCATTTGACCGGCGTAAAGAGACCCGGCCTTCGGTGGGGCAACTCGGTCCCTCGGGTGCGTTGCGACGCTCGCCCGATATACCCATATCGAGCTTCACGCCGCGCCTTCCCGAAGAACCCGATTTGCACCCATCAAATTGACTCCAATCGACCGGATAATGCTCTAACCGAACCGCAATACGGCGCAAACTCATGGAATCCGCCTGGAATGGGCTGAATTCCAAGGTTCCACGCCGAATCTAACGGATAGGGGTTACCAAGTGGTTAGGGCCGGACTGCTCTGTGAACCTTTTGGCAGGACATTCATCGTTCAGCTTGAGCCATCCCGCGCCCCCGGCCCAACCACCCGATGAGCGCAAGGGCGACCTTGGGTGGTTGGGAAGGGGGAGCGGGGCGGTTTAGGCTGATCGAGATAAGAGTTTCGCCGCCCGGGGGGCGAAATAGCTGATAATGCCGTCGGCCCCGGCGCGCTTGAAGCAGAGCAGGCTTTCCAGCACCACCTTGTCGCCGTCGATCCAGCCGTTTTCCGCCGCCGCGGCGATCATGGCGTACTCGCCACTGACCTGATAGGCGAAGGTCGGCAGGCCGAAGGTTTCTTTTACCTGTGCCAGGACATCCAAGTAGGGCATGCCCGGCTTGACGATCAGCATGTCGGCGCCCTCGGCCACGTCCAGGTCGGCTTCGCGCAGGGCCTCGTCGCCGTTGGCCGGGTCCATCTGGTAGGTCTTCTTGCCCTCGGCGCCCAGAGCGGTGGCCGCGCCCACGGCCTCGCGGAAGGGGCCGTAAAAGGCCGAGGCGTATTTGGCGGCGTAGGACATGATCAGCGTGTCCTGATGGCCGGCGTCTTCCAGCGCCTGGCGGATGGCGCCAACGCGGCCGTCCATCATGTCCGACGGGGCCAGAATGTCGCAGCCCGCCTGGGCTTGAACAAGAGCCTGGCGCACCAGGATTTCAACGGTTTCGTCGTTGGCCACGCTGCCTTCACGCAAGATTCCGTCGTGGCCGTGGTCGGTATAGGGGTCGAGGGCCACATCGCACATGACGCCGATCTCCGGCGTTGCCGTCTTGATGGCCTGGACGGCGCGGCACACCAGATTATCGGGGTTGAGGGCCTCATCGCCCTCCGGTGTTTTCTTGGCCGGGTCGGTGTGGGGAAACAGGGCCACGGCGGGGATGCCGAGGTCCACCGCTTCGGCCACCGCCGCCGGCAGCAGATCCAGGGTCAGGCGTTCGACGCCGGGCATGGCAGCCACGGGGGTGCGGGTATTTTCGCCGTCCGAGACGAAAAGC
>CAYOOG010000123.1:0-7373 GCA_964405515.1 uncultured Alphaproteobacteria bacterium
AGTGAATCATGATCAAATCGTTTTGGGAATCCCGTTAATGGGTCCGGACCCTAGATAACTATGGGTCGTATTCTTGGGCGATTCCGTATTGCCCGCCTCAATTCCTTTTATCGATGATTTCGCCGGTTTTCGAATCGACGCGAATCTTGGCCACCGGCACCCGCCGCCCAGTGGCCACGGTAACCTTCCAGCCCTCGGGACATTCCTTGACCTCATCAACCTGAAGCCGGCTCTTGCCCTTGGCGTCGAGATACTCCTGCACGACCAGGGCAGCTTCGGCGAATGAAATGTCGTCGCCGGCGCTTTTCGCGCCGGGCGCCGGCGTCTGCGCGGCCCCGAACGAGACGCTCATCAGCAGGATCGCAATAGTTTCAGTTGCCAGGAATAAGCGGCACGGGGGCAAGGTCGGCCTCCTTGATCAATACGATTTCCCCCGAAAGATACCTGCAATGTGCCTGCCGACCGTCCTCAAGAGTATGACCACCGTCACACTTTATGCAGATTCTTGTTGCGTTCCTAAAAGTCCGCGACAACGCCGACGCCGCGTTCCCTCGCTTTCTCGTAAATATAGTGGGCGGCGGCCAGATCCTGCACTACCAAACCGAGGGACTTGTAGAGGGTGATATCGTGTTCGTCGGCCCTACCTTCGATTTGACCAAGGGCCACTTGGCCGATCTCTCCCAGAACATAGCTCTCGTCGATGGCGCCCTCGGCTTGTGCCAATCCAAACTCGCCTGCCTGGGCGATAGCACCTTCGCACAAATCGACGAACATGCGCGCGCGTTGAACCGCCGCCGTATCCAGCTCGCGGGCGCCTGGATAACTGGTGCCCACGGCGTTGATGTGTTGGCCGGGCTCCAACCAGTCGCCAAACAGAACGGGCTCGCGGGATGCCGTGACTGTGCATATCACGTCGGCCTCGGCAACCGCCGCGCGGGCGTTTTCCAGCGCCTGAATCTCAACACCGAACTTGGCGCCCATATCTTCGGCGAAAGCCTGGGATTTCTCCAGATTCCGGCCCCAAACGCGAATATCGTCGAAGTCGCGCACACAGAGCATGGACTCCACGTGCTGCCGCGCCTGCGCACCGTAGCCCATGATGGCAAGGGTCTTGGAATCTTCCCGCGCCAGCAGGCGGGTGGCGAGCGCGCTTGCCGCCGCCGTGCGTATGGCTGTGATTTCCGAGGCGTCCACAATGGCGTAGGGCCGCCCGCGCTCGCTCTCGAACAGGGCGACGATGCCGTGGTGGCTGTGCATGCCAAGGTCGAAATTCCCAGGGAATACGCTCACCAGTTTTGTGCCGAATACATCCGGCTCGGTCATGGAGCCCGGCATCCAGCCAAACAGATTATTTTCACCCGGCAATTCCAACATCTTGCGCAGCGGCATCTGGGCGTCGCCCTGGCTGGCGCACCGCATGGCTTTGTCAACGACCTCAATGCATTCGGCCATGGGCAAAAGGTCAATGACCTCGGCCGGATTGATGATCCGCAGTTCCATATCGATATCCCTATTCGACCGTCACTTCCGTGGTCACCGAATTGGCGATAAAGCACTGATCGTGGGCAAAGTGGTGCATTTCATCGAGCGTCGCCGCGTCCGGCTGATTATCGCCAGCGAAGGTGATCTCGGGATGCAGCGCTACCTTGGTAACCGCCATCTTGCCGTCGGCGTTCTTTTCCATGATGCCCACCGCCTTGTCGACATAGCGGTCCATGACAAATCGTTTCTTGGCGGCGATCGCCAGGAAGGTCAGCATGTGGCACGACGAGAGCGCCGCCACGAAAGCCTCTTCCGGGTTCACCTTGGCCGCGTCGCCCAGATATTGGGGCGCCGCCGAGGCCGGGATCGAACTGCCGCCCTCGAAGGTCAGGGTGTGGTTTCGGGTATAGGTCTGGTAGGCGAAATCTTCAGTATCACGCGCCCATTCGAGCGTGATCACATGTTCCGACATATTGGCGATCCTTTATGGCAAACAAGCAATGTCCGGACGTCACTTCGCCCGAACCCCTAGGATAAGTCCTGGGCCTTGTGTCGTCCAGTCCAGGTGCTTCCTGGAACTACCAGGTGAAGTGGGTATCGTCCGCCGGGAGGGCGTCCAAGAGCTTGCCGGCCTTGATCAAGGCTGCAACCGCTTCGAGGTGATCGGTCAAAGGCTCGTCATGGTCCAGGTAAGGTACTGTCTCGCGGACAATCTTGTGGGCCTTGGCGGTGATCGGGCTGAGGTCTTCAACGCCGCGCTGGTCAGCCGCCTGAGCCGCGCAGATCAGTTCAAACGCCAGGATGTAATAGGTGTTGGTCAGAATATCCCGCGCCCGCCGCGCCGCGATCAACCCCATGGAAACATGGTCCTGGAAATCGCCCGTGGTGGTCAGGGTCTGGATCGACACAGGATGGCAGAGCGAACGGTTCTCGGCGGTGAGCGACGCGGCGCAGAACTGCCCGCCCATGAGACCGCAGCGCAGACCCGGGTCTTCCTTGCAGAGAAACGGCGGCAAACCATTGTTGTGGTCGGGGTCCAGGAAGCGGTCGGTGCGCCGGTCAGACAGATTGCACATTGTAGTGAGCGCGATCGACATCTGGTCCATGGCGTTGGCCATGTATTGACCATGGAAGTTGGCGTTGTGGAAGGCCTCGTTGTACTTGGTCAGCACCAGCGGATTATCGTTGGTGGAATTAAGTTCGTCCTGAACGGTGCCGCTAACGTACAGGGTGGTGTCGATTACCGGACCGAGAACTTGCGGCGTCGCCCGGACCGTATATGTATCCTCGATAGGTTGATCAAGGCCCTGGGGCTCATCGTTCTTGAGTTCGGCGAGCCATGCTTCAACTTCAGCGTCCTTGACCGCCATGTTGCTGTGCTCGACCGTCGTAAAAATACAGTCGGCCGCCAAACGCTGGCCAACGTGGGGCTTATTTTCGTGCGCCGCCGGGTGGAACGGCATAATCTTGCCCTTGAGCGCCTCGATGCTCATGCTGGAAATCAGCAGGTAAGACTTGATCAGGCGCTTGGCATCAATAGCCACGCAGGAGGCCACGCCGACCATGGTCGAGGTGCCGTTGATCAGCGCCAGACCTTCCTTGTAGCCAAGCTTCATGGGCTCCAGCCCGGCTTTCGCGAGGGCTTCTCCGCCGGGCATGATTTCGCCCTGGTATTTGGCCCGCCAGGCGCCGGTACCGACCAGCGCGATATAGGCCAAGGGGCCCAGGTCACCGCTGGCGCCGAGCGAGCCCTTTTCCGGGATGCACGGCAGGATGCCGGCGTTGTACATGTCGACGTACTTTTTGTAATTGTCGAAGGAAATGGCGGAAGCGCCACGACCGAGGGAATTGATGCGGGCGAGCATGGAAGCCCGCACGTATTCGTCATCCAGATCGGGGCCGACGTTGGTGGCGACCGCGCGCAAAATATTGTTCTGCTGTTCCTCGGCGTATTTTGGCGGCACCAGCCAATTGACGAAACCGCCCACGGCCGTGGTGACGCCGTAAATAATACGCCCGGATTCCACGAAGCCGTCCAGGAGCGTCCGGGAGGCTCTTACGCGCTCCTCGATTTCCGAATTGATCTCCACCTTGATGTCGGGGCTGCGCGCCATTTCAGTCAGGGTTTCGAGGGTTAGGGTATCGCCGTCCAGAATCATTTTCCGCTCCCAAAATAGATTTGCCTGCCAGTGGGGCCGACGTTCGAATAAAACGGGCCATCCACGGCGATATACAAGGTGGACATACTACCCCTTTTCAGGGGGATAATTATTGCGGATTGACCTGTAATTGGAACTATGTAGGTAAAATCTTGCCAAATTTATAAAAATATCGGATGATCTTGCCGATGTTGAAAATCGATAAAATCGACCGCAAGATCCTCGGCGTGTTGCAAGAAAACGCCCGCGTCTCCAACGCCGAGCTGGCCGAGAAGGTCGGCGTCTCCGCTTCGCCCTGCTGGCGCCGGGTGCGCCGCCTGGAGGAAGCGGGTGTTATCAAGAAATACGTCACCCTGCTGGACAGCACCGAGGTCGGCCTCGGCGTCAACGTTTTTGTGCAGATTCACATGGGCGTGCAAAAAGGCAAGGAGATCGAAGAACTGGAAAAAGTCATTCTCGCCCGGCCCGAGGTTATGGAATGCTACCGCATGACCGGTGATTCAGATTACCTCGTGCGTATCGCCGTCGCCGACATTGCCGCCTATGAGGATTTCATGTCGCGGGTCTTGCTGAACCTGCCGGGGGCCGCCAACGTGAACTCAAGCTTTGCGCTCAAACAGGTCAAGTACAACACCGCCCTGCCCGTCGAGGCCGGTTAGACCGGCCCCGGGGCAAACAAGTCTGCGTCGACGCGCCAGCCGGCGTCGGTCGGCCGCCACACCACAAGATAGCGCATGGCCTGTTCCACCGGGCCGTCCGGCGTATCAGCCTTGACCGTGGCGCTGCCAAACTCATAGGCCGTGTCGCCATCTTCGTCGAGGCGTACCTCGACCGGTTTCAGGACGATGTCGCTAACGCCGCTGACCTTGAGCGCGCCGAGGGCACCGGCAATGTTGTCCCTGCCCCGAAGCAATGGCGCGTCGGGCGCCGACATCAACGGTTCGGCGGTATAGTAATCCTCCACCAGCTTTTCAATTTCGCCATTGCGGAAGTTCTCCGAAAAAAGCGCGCACTGCGCCTCGATCTCAGCCTTCAAGGCGGCTAGTGCCGCTTCGTCCACCATGTCTTGTCCTCCATCGCCATTACGCTTTTCAATCCGAGTTCACAGCCTATGATAGCACACGAAAAGGGGGACGATCATGACCAAAGACCTTTGTTACCTGAGTGTGCGAGAACTTGTTGAGGGCTACGCTGCCAAGACCTTCTCGACCGTGGACGTCATCGACGCCGTTCTGGACCGCATCGAGGCCTTGAACCCCAAGGTCAACGCGTTCTTCTTCGTCGATGAGGAAGGCGCAAGGGCACAAGCCAAGGAATCAGCGACCCGCTGGGCCAAGGGCGAGCCCTTGGGGCTAATGGACGGCGTCCCCGTGGGCGTGAAGGACCACATCGTGACCAAGGACATGCCAAGCCCCTGGGCCACCACGGTCGTCGATTTGGCAGGGCCCTGGCCCGAGGATGCCCCCATATGCGCCCGCATGAAGGAACACGGCGCTATCATCCTCGGCAAGACGACCATGCCGGAAATGGCGGCCTTTTGCTCCTGCGTCAGCAGCCTTTACGGCGTCGGGCGCAACCCCTGGGACCTCTCGCGCACGCCCGGCGGCTCCTCCGGCGGCTCGGCGGCGGCCCTGGCCTCCGGCATGGCGGCGGTGACCATCGGCAGCGACGCCGGCGGCTCCATCCGCATTCCAGCAAGCTACACCGGCGTTTTCGGCCACAAGCCCACCTGGGGCCGCATCCCCTTTTACCCCCCCATGGGACCAGGGCCGGTCTACGGCCCCATGACCCGAAACGTCAGCGACGCCGCCCTGGTCATGAATGTAGTTTGTGAACCCGATTGGCGGGACGTATATGCAGGACAATACGATGGGCGGGATTACCTGGATGGCCTAGACGCCGGCATCAAGGGCGCCAAGATCGGCTACTGGCCCGCCCCCGGCTATGGCTAGGCGGCAACACCCGAAGTACTGGAGGTTGTCAATTTGGAAAGCCTCGGCGCCGAGGTCCGCGAACTGCCACCCCTGTTCGACTATGACGTTTACGCCGCCCTGGCGCCCGGCGCTTTGCCCGGTCTGGCCATGCTGATGACCGCTTTGGCCGAAGACAAGTTCGACGAACTGGCGCCGGAATTGCGCGCCATGCTGGACAAGGTCGGCGCCGTAACCACGGAACAGTTCATGGCCGCCATGGGGCTGCAAACCCAGGTCTGCCTGCAAGTGGCGGGCATGATGAAGGACCTGGACTACCTGGTCACGCCGACCATGGCCACGCCCGCCTTCGAGGCCGAAAAAATGTTCCCCGACGACGTGGAATTGAACGAATTCAACTACACCATGGACCACAACCCTTTTACCTGGCTCTTTAACATCACCCAGCATCCGGCGGCGTCCATCAACTGCGGCTTTAGTACCGGCGGCTTGCCCATAGGATTGCAATTCGTCGGCCAGCGCCACGATGATTTCGGTGTCTTGCGCGCGGCACGGGCCTATGAAATGGCCTTTGCAACGGTGGACAAGTGGCCGGAGTCACCGGCTTGACCACTCCAGCGGCAAAAGTGTTGCATAATCGCAACAGGTGAGACCCTTATTCCCCTTTACATTGTGTCAATTGGTTGCCAGTGGTTGCCAGCCCGCGAAACATATGGGATTCTGCTTTTACATTAACAATCTGTTGAATTCGTTCCGAGGGGAACCGGGAACGATCGGCTGACATTTGGATTTGGGGGATTTATGAACACAACATCATTGCGTCAAATTTCAACGCTTATGGCGAGCACCGCCTTGGCATTCACAATGGGGGCCACGGCAACGACGGCGGCGGCTCCATCCGCATTCCCGCCGCCTGTTGCGGGCTCTTTGGCTTGAAGCCATCGCGAGGACGGGTGCCCTGGGGGCCTGATCAGGATGAAGGTGTATACGGCATGGGCAACGAGCACGTGCTCACCCGCACGGTGCGCGACAGTGCCGCCATGCTGGATGCCGTCGAGGGACCGGACGTGGGAACACGGATCCTGCTGCCGCGGCCGGAGCGGCCTTACCTGGAGGACGCTAGCCAGGACCCCAAGCCCTTGCGGATCGCCTTCAGCACCAAGGCCTTTGAAGGTGGACCGGAGATCAACAGCGAGGTCGTGGCCGCATTGGAAGCCACCGCCAAACTCTTGGAAGACCTCGGCCACACGGTCGTCGAAGGTGCCCCTGCTATCTCGCACGGCGACCCAGGGATAGTATTCAGTTACCTGGCCAACATGTTTTTCGGCATCGCCATTCCGGCCGTCGAGGCGGCCACCGGACGCAAAGCCGGCCCGGATAACCTGGAAGCCACAACCATCAAATGCATGGAATTCGCCAAAGCTGCAACGGCCACGGACATCGCCGAAACTTACGCCCTGATTAACACGATCACCCGCGCCTCCGGGCAATTCTTCGAGAACCATGACGTCTGGCTATCGCCGGCGATATCGTCGCCACCCATCGAACTGGGAGTCCTGAACGCCAATGACCCGGACCTCAGCGCCAGGGACTGGATTGAGAAGGTTTTCCGATTCGCGCCCATAACCGCGGCCTTCAACGTCACCGGCCAGCCGGGCATGTCGGTGCCCCTGCACGAGAGCAAGGACGGCCTGCCCATCGGCATGCAGTTCGTCGGGCGCCTTGGCGGAGAGGCGACGCTACTGGGCCTCGCCGGTCAGTTGGAGCGTGCCCTGCCCTGGATCGACCGCCGCCCGAGTGT
>CAYOOG010000124.1:0-7326 GCA_964405515.1 uncultured Alphaproteobacteria bacterium
CCTGGCCGACGATGTGGCGGTCAAGTTCGGAGACGATCTCGCGGGGGCTGAAAGCGCTCATCAGGTCTTGAGAATTTCAATGGTGAGCTGGTCGTTGGTGTAGACGCAAATCCCGGCGGCGATGGCCATGGCCTTCCTTGCGATTTCCTCGGCGTCGAGTCCGCTGTCGGCCAGCGCCCGCGCCGCGGCCAGCGCGTAGTTGCCGCCGGAGCCGATGCCGATGAGGCCGTCGTCGGGCTCCAGCACGTCGCCGGTGCCGGTCAGCACCAGACAGGTCTCGGCGTCGGCCACCGCCATCATGGCCTCAAGCCGGCGCAGATAGCGGTCGGTGCGCCAGTCCTTGGCGAGCTCGACACAGGCCCGTGTGAGTTGCCCCGGGTGGCGCTCCAGCTTTTCCTCCAGGCGCTCAAAGAGCGTGAAGGCGTCCGCCGTCGCACCTGCGAAACCGGCAATGACCTTGCCGTCGCCCAAGGGCCGGACCTTGCGGGCGCTGCCCTTGACCACGGTGTCGCCGATGGAGACCTGGCCGTCACCGGCGATCACGGTCTGACCGTCCTTGTGCACGCAAAGAATGGTGGTGCCGTGCCAGAGAGAGTTGGGATTGTTGTCGGCGCTCACGCGGGCGGTTCCTGTTCGTTGTGGGATTTCGGAAAAACGGGCGTGCCTTGGCCCGGTGAAGCCCAACATGTGGTGATTCAGGCGCCCGGGTCAAGGGGTTTACTACCCGCAAGGCCCTGAAAACGGCGGGTTTTGGGGGCTTTTTGGCCGGCGATCAGCGAATGGTCGGCGATTGACTGGCGATTGGCGGCGCTTCCTGGTACAAGAGCGCCGATTTCAGCCGCTTTTCAGTACAGAGGTTCGCCATGCGCACGGCATCCGTCGAACGCAAAACCAAGGAAACCAAGGTCAGCGTGACCTTGAACCTGGACGGCAGCGGGGTCTACAAGGTCAAGACCGGCATCGGCTTCTTGGACCACATGCTGGAGCAGCTCTCGCGCCACAGCCTTATGGATCTAGAGGTGGAGGCCACGGGCGACCTGCACATCGATTTTCACCACACCACGGAAGACACCGGCATCGTCATCGGCCAGGCAGTGGCCGAGGCGCTCGGCGAGCGCACCGGCATCACGCGCTACGGCGCCGCCACCGTGCCCATGGACGAGACCTGCTCGCGCGTGGCCATTGACCTCTCCAACCGGCCCTTCTTGGTGTGGCGGGTGGAATTTTCAAAGCCCAAGCTCGGCGAGATGGACACGGAATTATTCGCGGAATGGTTCCAGGCCTTCGCCCAGTCGGCCGGTGCCACCCTGCACGTGGAAAACCTCTACGGCCAGAATAACCACCATATTGTGGAATCCTGCTTCAAGGGTCTCGCCCGCAGCCTGCGACAGGCGGTGGAAATTGATACCCGCAAGGCCGGCGAGGTGCCCTCCACAAAAGGCGTGCTCGGCGGTTAGCGGCACCTTGTATTGATTGCCTAGAAGCCTCCCGCTCCCAGCTTCTTGTTCTTTGGCCAACCACCCGATAAGGGTACCCGGGAACATGTGGTTGGGTCGGGGGAGTGGGACGGTATAGCGGTATAAAGAATGACGGTTGCGATCATAGATTACGGATCGGGAAATCTGCGTTCGGCGGCCAAGGCCTTTGAGCGCGCCTCCCAAGGAAATGGTCAAGGCAGTGGCCAAGCCGTTGTCGTCACCAGCGACGCCGATGTGGTTCGCCGGGCGACACGCATCGTGCTGCCGGGTGTCGGCGCCTTCGCCGATTGCGCCAAGGGGCTCATCGGGCTGGACGGCATGGTGGAGGCCCTGACCGAGGCCGTGATCGTGCGAGGCCGGCCTTTTCTCGGCATTTGCATCGGCATGCAATTAATGGCGGTGCGTGGCCTCGAAGGCGAAGGGGCCGATGGTCTCGGTTGGATCGAGGGCGAGGTCCGCGCGCTTCGGCCCGGCGACCCCAAGCTCAAGGTGCCGCACATGGGCTGGAACGACATGATAATTCAAAATGGCGGACATGCCGTTCTGCAAGGTATCGACGACGGCGGGCATTTCTATTTCGTGCACGGCTTTCAATTCGATTGCCCCCGGGAAGATCAGATTCTGGGCCGTGTAGATTATGGCGGCCCGGTTACCGCCATGGTTGGACGCGACAACATGCTGGGCACGCAGTTCCACCCGGAAAAAAGCCAGGCGCTCGGTTTGCAGTTGATCGAGAATTTCATGGGGTGGCGGCCATGATGAATCCGGAAGCCGGCGCCGAGGCCGTCATTGAGCACCTCGAAGAATTCGACGAGGCTGATCTGGCCGACCTCACCAGCGCCACGGTGGAGGCCATACTCGACGGCGAGGGTTTCGGCTGGTTGACGCCGCCGCCCAAGGGCACGCTCGAGGCTTATTGGCGCGGTGTCCTGTTGATCCCCGAGCG
The DNA here is from genome assembly GCA_964405515.1 of uncultured Alphaproteobacteria bacterium. Taxonomy (GTDB): domain Bacteria; phylum Pseudomonadota; class Alphaproteobacteria; order JAPYRI01; family JAPYRI01; genus CAYOOG01. Next base: position 2,425 of record CAYOOG010000124.1, read on the forward strand.
GCTGCTTTTTGTCGCCCGCCTCAACGGCACCATCGTCGGCACGGCGCAGCTCATCAAGCCGCCGGCCAACAATCAGGCGGGCGCCTTCGCCGCCGAGCTCGCAACATTCTTCATTGCCCCCTGGGCCCGGGGTCACGGCCTTGCCCACGGGCTCTTGGCCGCAGTGGAGGAGGCGGCCCTGCGCCAGGGATTCAAGTCGCTCGATCTTAGCGTGCGCGCCGACCGCGAGGCCGCCATCGCCCTTTGCGAGCAGCACGGCTTCAAGCGTTGGGGCACCAAGGAGCGCTACGCCATGGTCAAGCGCCGCTACGTGGCCGGGCACTACTACGCGAAGCATTTGGAAAAAAAGCCTAAGAAGAAGCGGAAGCAGAAGAGCAAATCATGATCCTTTATCCAGCCATTGATTTGAAAGACGGTGCCTGCGTTCGGCTCTTGAAGGGCGACATGGGCCAGGCCACTGTCTTTAACGACGACCCGGCGGCCCAAGCCCGGCTCTTTGCCGATGCGGGCGCCGAGTGGCTGCACATGGTCGACCTCAACGGCGCCATGGAAGGCCGCGCGGTGAACGCCGAAGCTGTTCGCGCCGTGCTCGGGGCCGTGGATATCCCGGTGCAACTGGGCGGCGGCATTCGTGACCGAGAGGACATAGAACGCTGGCTCGACCTGGGCGTGGCCCGTGTGGTGTTGGGAACACTTGCGATAAAGGAGCCCCACACCGTCACCGACGCCGCAATCGATTTTCCCGGGCGCATCGCCGTCGGCATCGACACGCGGGGCGGCAAGGTGGCGACAGAAGGCTGGCTGACCTCAACCGAGGTCACGGCGCTTGAGTTGGCGCGCGTCTTCGAAGATGAAGGCGTTGCCGTCTTCATTCATACCGACATTGACCGCGACGGCGTCATGGCCGGGCCAAATGTCGAATCCACGGCCGAGCTGGCGGAAGCGGTTAGAGTGCCGGTCATCGCGTCCGGCGGTGTTTCAAGTCTTGACGACCTCGCTGTCCTCAAGGCGAAGGAAGCCTCCGGCATCGGCGGCGTGATCGTTGGCCGCGCGCTTTACGACGGCGGCCTTGATCTGGGCGAGGCGCTCGCCCTGGTCAGGAGCTGAGCACGCCATGCTAAAAGCCCGGGTCATTCCCTGTCTGGACGTGAAGGACGGCCGCGTCGTCAAGGGCATCAACTTCAAGCAATTGCGCGATGCCGGCGATCCGGTTGAGCAAGCCGCGATTTACGATGCAGCCGGCGCCGATGAGCTCTGCTTTTTGGACATTACGGCATCGTCGGACGAGCGGGACATTCTCTTGGATGTTGTCAGCCGCACGGCCGAGCAATGCTTCATGCCTTTGACCGTGGGCGGCGGTGTTCGCTCGGTCGAGGACGTACGCAAACTGCTGCTGGCCGGCGCCGACAAGACCTCGATCATGACGGCGGCGGTGAAGGACCCGGAACTGGTCGCGCGGGCGGCGGAAAAATTCGGCTCCCAATGCATTGTTATCGCCATCGACGCCAAGGCGACCGGCGCGCCGGGCAAGTGGGAAGTGTTCACCCACGGCGGACGCGATCCCACAGGCGTTGACGCGGTTGAATGGGCGGTCGAGGTGGAATCCCGGGGCGCCGGGGAAATTCTGCTGACCTCCATGGACCGCGACGGCACGCGGGAAGGCTTTGATTTGGAACTGACGCGGACCATCGCCGATCGCGTGCGCATCCCGGTGGTGGCCTCGGGTGGCGTCGGCACTCTTGAACATTTAGTGGAGGGCGTGCGGGACGGCAAGGCCAGCGCCGTGCTGGCCGCCTCGATTTTTCACTTCGGCGAGCACAGCATCCACGATGCCAAGGCCTACATGGCGTCGGCCTCCGTCCCGGTGCGGCTTTAGATGGCTTTCTTTATGGACCCGGCCATCCCGCTCCCCCTTCCCATCCACCCCAAGGGTACCCTCATCGGGTGGATGGGAAGGGGGAGCGGGAGGCTTCTAGGCGATATACAGACGGCTTTCTGAACATGCTTTTATCTGCTAGGTGTTTGCCATGAGTAACCCATCGAACAAAGACGGCGCCGAGATTATCGAGCGGCTCTACCGGCTGATAGAAAGCCGTAAGGGCGGTGATCCGGACAAGAGTTACGTGGCCAAGCGTTTTGCCAAGGGCACGGCCAAGCTTGCGGAAAAAATGGGCGAGGAGGCCGTGGAAACGGTGATTGCAGCCGTCCTTAAGGACAAGCGCGAGGTCGCTCGCGAATCCGCCGACCTGTTGTTTCATCTGCTAATTCTTTGGGCCGACGCCGGAATCGAACCGTCGGACGTCTTTGCGGAACTGGCCACACGCGAAGGTACGTCGGGCATCGACGAAAAAAAGAATCGCAAGAAATAGACACCGGGAGCCGATCATGGCTTATGACGACAACAACATTTTTGCTAAAATACTGCGTGAGGAAATTCCGGCGGACGTGGTTTATGAAGATGATCACGTGCTGGCCTTCCGCGACATCAATCCGCAAGCCGCCGTTCACGTGCTGGTCATTCCGAAGGGTGCCTATACGGGTCTCGCCGACTTCACGGCCAATGCGAGCGATGGGGAAATAAGCGCCTTCTTCCGCGCCGTGGGAACAGTGGCGGCGGAATTGGGGCTGGACGAGCCGGGCTATCGCATCCTTGCCAACAACGGCGACGACGCCCACCAGGAAGTGCCGCACCTGCACGTGCACATCTTTGGCGGCCACAGACTGGGCCCGATGCTGGTACCAGGATTCGCCGGCTAAACAAGCTTCTCTTTTAGCAACTTGTCGAGGGGTACTTCGGGCCGGGCGCCGAAGTGGCTGATGACCTCCGCCGCCGCGATGCCGCCGGCGCGGGCGCATGTGTGCAGGTCCATGTCCTGGGTTAGGCCATAGAGAAACCCGGCAGCGAACAAATCACCGGCGCCAGTGGTGTCCACCAGCTTGTTCACGGCCTCGGCGTCAACCACGTGAAGCTCGTCACCGCTGACCACGACCGAGCCTTTTTCGCTGCGCGTCAAGACGGCGATTTCGGCGTGGCCGCGCACGTGCTGCAGCGCCTCATCGAAATCCTTGGCCTGGTAAAGAGAGACAATCTCATCTTCGTTGGCGAACAGGATATCCACCTGATGCTCGGCCAGTTCCAGAAACTCGTCTCGCCAGCGATCGACGCAAAAGGCGTCCGACAAGGTCAGCGCCACCTTGCGGCCGGCGTCGTGGGCGGTGTGCATGGCCTGCCGGAAGGCGGCCTTGGCCTCCGGCGGGTCCCAGAGATAGCCCTCCAGATAAGTCACCTTGGCGGCGGCGATTTGTTCGTCGTCGATATCAACCGTGCCCAGCCCGACACAGGCGCCCAAATAGGTATTCAGCGTCCGCTGGGCGTCCTCCGTCACCATAATCAGGCAGCGCGCGGTGGGCGGGCCTACCGTCGCCTGCGGCGTTCTGAAGCTGACGCCCAAAGTGTTGAGGTCGTGTGCAAAGACTCCACCCAGTTGGTCGTCCCTGACCTTGCCGATGAATCCCGCCCGACCGCCCAAGGAGGCAACACCCGCGGCCGTATTGGCGGCGGAGCCGCCTGAGCACTCAACGGCGGGGCCCATGTCGGCGTAAAGGGTTTCCGCCTGGTCGGCGTCGATCAGGGTCATGGCGCCCTTGGGCAGGCCGTGCTTGGCCAAGAGGGATTCCTCGGCGTGGGCCAGCACGTCGACAATGGCGTTGCCGATGGCCAGCACGTCCAGGGGCCCGTCCGGTGCGGGGGCGGCTGCGGTCATGGGTGTCTCCTAACAGGGCAGGGGCGGCAAAAAACGCCCGGAGTATAGGCGTCCGGCGCGGCGGGGCAAGGGTCCGGGCGTCATATCTTTATTCTCGTGGGCGCCGCCCTCGGGTACACTCCGGATCACGAAATCAAGCGGGGGCTGGAGAACATACATGAGCAACGCTTTTTCGCGCGCTTTTTCGCAACTGTCGGACCCGGCCTTCCGCAAGGTTCTAGTCCGCTCCCTCTTGCTCACCGGATTGGTTTTCGGTTTGCTCATTTGGGCCTCATTCGAGGGCTTTGGCAAGTTGCCGGTCTTCGAATGGGATTGGGTCAATTCGGTGGCCCCCTGGATTGGCCGCTTCAGTGTCGTGGTGATTTTGCTGCTTCTGTTTCCCGCCGTCGCCACGCTTTTTGTTTGCCTGTTTCTTGATGACATCGTCGACGCCGTGGACGCCCGATACTATCCGGGCGCGCCAGTGGGGTCGGGCTCGACCTTCAGTAAGTCCCTGGTCATCGCGTTGCGCTATACGGCAATCGTTGTGCTCTTGAACCTGGCCGTGGTGCCGCTCTATTTGATGCTTTTTTGGCTACCCCTCGCTTGGCCGGTGATCTACTACAGCCTCAATGGTTATCTGCTGGGCCGGGAATATTTCGAACTGGTGGCGCAGCGCCACGGCGACCGGCGCCAGATCGACCAATTGCGCCGGGCCAATAGCCGCCACCTGTTCTGGCCCGGCGTGGTGATTACTTTCCTGCTGCAAATTCCGGTGTTGAATTTCGCCGTGCCTGTGGTGGCCGCCGCCGCCATGACCCACGTTTTCCGTGGTCTGACGGGCGAGGGGCCGGCTGCGTGAACAGTGCCTTGCGAAGAAGATTACAGACGACCCTCGCGGCGATCCCGCTTTTGGTCCTCGCCGCCTGTGTCGATGGAACCGGCGAGATTCTGCCGCCGCCGGAATTGTCAGCGCCGCGCGACGCGGCCACGGCGCCACCCCCGCCGCCTCTGATTCCCCTGCCGCCACCCAAGGCCCAAGATCTGTTGGGGTTGGCCGCCGATGAGGTGACTTCGCGCTTGGGCCCGGCCGGGTTCAGCCGCCAGGAACAGTCGGCTCAGGTCTGGCACTACAACGGCAACGGCTGTCAGCTTTGGC
>CAYOOG010000125.1:0-7294 GCA_964405515.1 uncultured Alphaproteobacteria bacterium
CGAGCTTGAGGGCCGGGGCGAGGTGCTGCTCATGTCCTCCAATGACTACCTGGGCCTGGCCAACCACCCGGACGTTGTCGCCGCCACCCATGCGGGCCTTGAGAAATTCGGCGCCGGCGGCGCCTCGGTGCGCTTTATCTGCGGCACGCTGACCATCCACCGGCAGTTGGAGGAGGCCATCGCCGCCTTTCTGCATACGGAGGCGGCGCTCACCTACACCTCGTGCTGGGCCGCCAACACCGGGCTTATTCCGGTGATCGCCCAGCCCGGCGACGCGGCCATATCGGACGCGCTCAATCACGCCAGCATCATCGACGGCTGCCGTATGGTCGCCAAGGGCGTGGCCCGCGCGGTTTACAAGCACAGCGATCTCGACGACCTGGCCGAAAAGCTGGAGACCCACAAGGACGCCAACAACATCGTGGTCATTACCGACGGCGTGTTCTCAATGGAAGGTGATTGCGCAAAACTGGGTGGAATCCTTGATCTCACGCACCTTCATAACGCCACCCTGGTGGTCGACGATTCCCACGGCATCGGCGTGCTGGGTAAGACCGGGCGCGGCCTGATCGAGCACTGCGGCTTGCTGGGCGAGGTCGACATTATCACCGGCACATTGGGCAAGGCGCTGGGCGGCGCCGGCGGCGGCTTTGTCGCCGGGCCCAAGGCGCTCACCGAAACCCTGGTGCAGGCCTCGCGCCCGCACTTGTTTTCGAACAGCCTTCCGGGCGACGTGGCGGCAGGCGGCCTTGCGGCCATCGAGACCCTGGACGCCAACCCGGGGTTGGTCGCCGGCCTGCAACAGAAGACCGCGCGCTTTCGCGAACTGCTGCGCCAGAACGGCGTCGAGCCGCTGGACGGCAACTCGGCCATCGTGCCGGTGATCCTGGGGCCGACGGCCAAAGCTATCGCCGCCGCCGAGCGGCTCTTGGACGAGGGCATCTTCGTTACCGGCTTCGGTTTTCCCGTGGTGCCCGAGGGCGAGGCCCGGCTCAGGTTTCAGATCTCCGCCGCCCACAGCGACGAGGATCTGGCGCGCGTCGCCGAGACCACGGGGCGGATAATCAGGGACAGCGAATAACCAGGGAGCCTCGCGGGCTTTATGGGCTTTTATGTCCGCTCCTGGTTCAAAAGCGGACATCAACTTGGGTCTAAAATCCGGGGCTTGGATGTCTGCTTTTAGCCAAAAGCAGACATCGGGGTGTCAGCGATCAGTCGCACTCAAAATCGTCCGGGCCGAGCGGGCGGCACAGGTCCGGCCAGCCATGGTCTCGCCAATAGTCAGCAATGCCGCTCTCCCGTATCAAATTCCTGTACGCCTCCGACTGGCGGAAGCCACTGGCGGAAGGCAGCCAGCTAAGTGGAAATTCATTTGAGGTTCGCCTCATTCTGCCCGCCATCAGCTCAAACTCCTGAAGGGTCAGAATTTCAGTGACGTTGAGCCGATATTGTGCGGAAACGGGATCAATGCCGAGAACAAAATCTTTTGAAAATCCCAATTCCTTGGCGATCGACCAAAACCGCCTGATCTCGTCCTCCCGGCTTTCATTTGGCGAGGTCAAAAGCCTGTTGATGTGGGGGACAAGCGGGAGCAATTCGCTCCCAGCATAATACATCGCCACCTGCATTGCGGCTTCCGGAACCCGCCCGTCTGCCAAATAGAGTTCTGCAAGCGTCGTGGAGGCAAGCCCGGGCTGGTACTCCATAGCAGGTTCAGAGTATTTGAAGGCTCCTTCCCGGCGACCAAGACTGAGCTGAACAAGAGACATCCAAGTATTCATTACCCCACTATTCGGTTCGAGATGAAGTGCCGAAGCAATATCCGGCACGGCATCGGACAAATATCCAAGAATTACTTTTTGCGAACCGCGTGAAAATAGAGCCCAAGAGTCTTCTGGCGCCAGATCGACGGCCTTATCCATTTCCTGAATTGCTGTCGCCCAGTCATGTTGTTCCGAAGCAACTTTCGCCAGTGCCATGTGTGCAGCGCCAAGCAAGGGGCGAAGGCTGACCGCCTTTTCAGCGGCAGCGTTGGCCTCCTGGTACATGGTTTCAGCGTTTGCCGCGAAGTCAGTACCGGGCGCCCAGGCTTTCCATGAGGCCAACTCCGCCCATGCGCGGGCAAAATCCGGGTCTAAACGCACGGCCTGTTCCAGAAGGGCAATGGCCGTTCGGGGCAATTCCGCGCCGTACCCGCTTGAGTTCACCGCTCTGAGATATAGATCATAGGCGTCCAGGTTTTCGGTCGATACAGCGACTGTCTCGGTCTTTTCGATTGTGATGCCGAGTGTTTCACGAAGTGCCGCGACAATGGCGCCTGCGATCTCGTCCTGAATGGCGAATATGTCCGTGAGGCCCCGATCATAGGTCTCGGACCACATGTGGGTGTCGGTTTCGGCGTCGATCAACTGCGCCGTGATCCAGACCCTGTCGCCGGCCTTCCTGACGGAGCCTTCAAGCACGTGATTGACGCCCAGCACATTCGCGATCTCGACAATGTTGCGGTCTCCGCCCTTGAAGGCGAAGGCCGATGTGCGCGAGGCAACACGCAAGCCCTCGATGCGCACCAGTACATTCAGAAGCTCCTCCGATATACCATCCGAGAAGTATTCCTGGTCGCCTTCAGGCGAAAGGTCGGCGAAGGGCAGAACGGCGATGGAGGTTTGGGTTTCGGCTATCTGCGTTCGCGTAGGATCGGTGTCGGGCTTGGGGCCAATATTCTGATAAGCGATAAAACCCAGTGCGAGAACCAGTGCGACCGCAATCAAGTAATTTAGCTTCTGGCCGGTCTGTACTGTTGTGGAGGTGTTCAAGTCCACCTCGCCGGTCGGCCTTAGCCCTTCCGGGGTCAGTTCAAAGGCCCAGGCAAAGAGCAGTGCCACGGGAAACCCGACCAGAACAAAGTAGAAAACGACTGTCGTGACCCATCCAGGCATCGCAAAGGCCGGAACAGCAATCGATGTAACCTGCACAAGCAGCCAGCCAACGATGGCGTAGACCATGCCGACCCGGAACACATTCCGCCGTTTCAGTTCATCAAATAGATTGCCCAAGCGTTCGCCTCCCCGAGCGCGGGGCCGAGGATAACACTATCGGGGCGAGCAGGAAAATATGGCTGTTTTCAGGGGCTTGATGTCTGCTTTGGGTCATAAGCGGACCTCTTGAGGGGCCTCGGGGGCATGTCTGCTTTAGGGTACAAAGCGGACATGGGGCTTAGAGGCCCGACCTTAAATAAGGCGGGCCTCTCATTGTGTCTTTAGGAGCCTCTCCGCCGCCGGACCGCCAACGCCACCAAGGGTAACAGGCCAAGAACCACGACCACAGTGGCGCCCACGGGCAGGTCAGCCTCGAAGGCAAGCCACAGCCCCGCCGCCGTGCCCAACAACCCCATGAGCCAACCCACTACCAGCCGCCGCCCAAAGCGGGGTGATAGCAGCGAGGCGCTAAAGGCCGGAATAATCAAATAGGCGAAGACCAGCAACACACCCGCCAGATTGACCGCGAGCGTGATGACCACCGCGAAGGAGGCAAAGAACGAGAATTCCCAGAAGAAAACGTAGCGGGTATGCGGCTGGCCCGCACCGTGACCGTGAAAAGAGAGTGAGTGAAAATTCTTCTGGAAGCCGGCGTGCAAAACAGCCAGTACACCATAGGTCACGGCGACGATACCGATCTCCTGCCAGCGCACCCAAAGGATGTTGCCGTTGAACATGGATTTTAATTCTTCCATGCCCTGGGCCGATTGGCTGAGGATGACGATGGACAATGCCGTGGCCACGACATAAACGCATCCGATAATGACTTCTCGCGTGGTCTCGTCTTCGATTCGCCTGAGCCCGGCAAAGCCGAAAGCAACTACAAGCGTGGCGGCAAAGGCATAACCCTGGGCGGCAAAACCGTGGCCCTCCTCGCCCAAAAGAAAGGCGATGCTGATGCCCAGCGCTGCCACTTGGGCGAGTGCCAAATCGGCGAAAATGATGCCCCGGGCCAGCACGTGCAGGCCCAAGTAAGTGTGGCTGAAAATCATCAGCGCGCTCAGAGTGAATGCGGGCAAAAGGATGAGCCAGGAGTCCATATCAATTGCCTCCATTTGCCATGAGCGCTGCCACAATTGCATCGAATAAGCCGGCGTAGGTCTTGATACCCGGCAGCGCCCCTACCGACTGCGGAATGACAGCCACGCGTATGCCCGTTCGCTCCTTGAGGAACTCGCTGGAGCGGCGCTCATAATAGGGCTCCAGGATGAGCAGCCCGATGTGTTCCCGTTCAATACGGGCGATCAACTGATTGAGGTGCGAGGCGCTGGGCGCGATGCCCGGTTTCGGTTCCAACTCATCGGCAATTACAAAGCCCAGGGCATCGGCAAGGTAAATGAACGAAGTGTGGTAGGCGATCACCGGCTTACCCTTGAGCGGCATGGTGGCTTGTCGCCAGAGCGGCAGCTTGGCGTATATCTCTGCGGCAAAGGCCTCCGCCCGGGCGTCGTATTCGGCGGTATGGGGCTCATCCATTTGGCTGAGGCGCTCGGCGATGGCGCGGGCCACAAGAACGCCGTTTTCCGGGTCGAGTGAATAGTGCGGGTTGCCCTGGGGATGGACGTCGCCCATGGCACGGGTTACCGGGCTGTCGGGGACACCCTTTAGCGGGACGACAAGAGACAGGTCCAGCAGCCCTGGCGAGCCCGGTTGAATCTTGCTGTTACGCGCCGCCTGCAGAAGCGCGGGCAGCCACGCGATTTCCAGGTCGGCTCCGGTCATCAACAGAAGATCGGCCCGGTGTACGCGCCGGATCATGCTGGGTTTGGCCTCTGCATAGTGCGGGTCGCGGGTGCCCAGTGTGAGACTGAAGACATTCACTTGATCGCCGCCCACGGTCCTGGCAATGGCCGCCAGATTCTGGGTGGTTGTTACAACTTTGAGCGCTGCCCGCGCCTCACCCGAACAAATGCAAACAACCATTACAACAAGACTGAGGACAACTTTGGCCATTACGCTCTCCTAAAACTTGTGAGCCATGTGACTGCCAATGGAAAATTCCATTTGCAGCCATATTGAATCGGCGGAGTCCCGGTCAAGATGCTGCAGCCAATCGTGATTGTATTGCAGCCGGATCTTGCTGAACTCGGTCGGGTACCAGGTGAGGTTGGGCGATAGCCGCGTACGCTTGTCGCGCAAGGGGTCGCCCCGGCGCCCGGCGCCGCGGCTGGCGTCCGCATGTTCAAGCCGCAGCCCGGCCACCCAACCTGGCTTGAAACCCCAGAGCGCCTGGGTGAAAGCTCCCCAGTCCTTAAGATTCTCGTGAGCCGGGTCATCCTTGTCGCTGACCTCATAGCGCCGGGCCAGAACCTCCGTATGCCAGGAGACGAAGGGAAATCCACGTTGGCTGTAGGCCGACTGCCATTTCAGGTAAGCGTCGGCGCCAAAGATCATTGTGTCGGTGTTCCGGCCGCCGGCGTTGGACCCCCAGAGCATCGAGGCGCCGAGATTCATGCTAGTGGAATCCGAGAGGTCAAAACCGTTCAGCATCCGAACCGAATAAAGCAGATCACCGAAATTGCGCGCCTCTCGGTCCACCAACCCGTGTCCGCCCATCTCCCTATCAGCTTCTTCGCCGTCACCCTCGCCAAGGAAGCTCACCACTGTTTCCCCGCTTGCGTTCTGCACACCAGCATAAAGTTCAGCGTACCAGGGTGTCGGCATCAACCACGAAAGGCGGGCGCCTTGGCTGCGCAATCCGTCGCCGCCGAACAGCCGGGACAAAATCAGTGGCTGATCGACAAAGGACCAGGTGTGGGGATGCTGGGGATTATGGCGGCCAAACTCAGTGTAGAATTGGCCGCCCTTCAGTTGCAGGCCACCTGGCAGGGCGCGGCTCAGGAAGAAAGCCTCTTCAAGTTCGACCACCGTTTCGCCCTCGCCATCGATCTGGAAAATGATGTTGGCCTGAGCGTCGAAATATGGGTCCACCGCCGCGGTCATGGAGAGTTCCACGTTCTGCACCGTAAATCCGGTGCGATTGGGATCGTGAGCACCGAGTTGCAAACCTGCGAGTTCGTCGTTGTTGACGCTGGAGGCGCCCCCAGAAAACAGGCCCGACAGACCGATCTTCATGAAACCTCCGCCAGGCGCGGCTGTGCCGGCCATTGCGGGCGCCAATGGGGGCACGGGTACGGCGTTCTGCTCTTTGACAAGAGTGGCCTCTTCCGCCACCGCTTGCGTCGCCTCAATGGCGTCGAGCCGCGCTTCCAATTCGATAATGCGCTGTTCGTAAGCTTCGCGGGTGCGGGCCAGTTCGACTCGCAAGGCCTCTATGGCGTCCGCCCCATCGTCGGCCAAGGCAGGGGCGCCTGTCCATAATCCGATCACCAGCAGGCTGGTGGCCACGAATCTTCTGTTGGGAATCATCTTTCCCCTCCAAACACTCTGATCGAACGGCCCGAACGGCGCTTGGGCGCAGTCCGGTCACCGGGAACACGGTTAAACGTTCAGGAGATCAGAAAACTTGGCGGGGCGCGGATGCTCTTTGTCAGTCCATCGCTGGCGGGCGAAAGGTCAAAGGCCGCCTGCGGCAAAGGGACCGCTGCGACTAGTACAGGAAGGGGGGGTGTTGCTGGCGCCAGGGCCACGTCCGCGTATTTCGATATATTACAGGTGAGGCAGGCATCGTCGTGGCCGCCCTGGTCGTGGCCGACCTCGTGGGCCAACGAGACCGTCTGCGCCGCCAAAAAAACAGCGAGCAGCAGCAGGGTACAAATCCTGCGCAGCCCCACCTTACACCACATGCCTCTAGTCATCGTCACAATATGCGTCGGCCCCGATCCACCGCTGTCGGTCAGCGCATGTTAGCAGAAATCCGAGGTTCTTTCATTCAAAAATCGACCCGGGCACTTTCAAGAACTCGCCTCTTCCGTTACGCCAACGAAGCCGATGTCCGCTTTGGGTCATAAGCAGACGTCAGGCAGGGTTTCGGGGCCATGTCTACTTTGGGTGCAAAAGCAGGTAATTTCCCCTATGGATTAAGTGAATCCCCCCTTCGTGCGTAGTTCTCTCGATGGATTCCGGGCGCCCACACATGACCCAAAGCAGACATGAAATGGAGCCTAAACACTCTCGGTTTGATGTCTGCTTATAGCCAAAAGCGGACATGGCGTCAGCCTTTCCGACTTCGGCTTGAAAACGGTGTTTAGGTCCGGAGAAAAGCTATATTATTGCTTGGGAAACCTACTGACCTGCCCCCATTAAGTGGTCCGGGACGAAAGAGAGGATTTGGCGCATTCTGACCATGAAGGAGGAAC
>CAYOOG010000126.1:0-1117 GCA_964405515.1 uncultured Alphaproteobacteria bacterium
CAGCGCCGCGCGGTCCTTGACCGAGCCGCCCGGGTTCAAGAATTCCGCTTTTCCCAAAATCTCGCACCCCGTGAGTTCCGAGGCTTCTTTAAGGCGGATCAGCGGTGTATTGCCGATGGATTCGACAAAACCGTCACGCACCTGCATGAGTTCCAAGCTCCCACTTGCGAATTTTCTAAGCATCCCGGCCTCTGCGCCGCAACTCCATGACCGTTGTGCGACCGTCGGCTGTAGGTTGGTACCATACATCAAACTCGCCCTTGGCGGCGGCCCATTGCTCCAGCGCGTCGAGGCGATCGATCTCAAAGGCGTCAAAACCACTGCGCGCCATGAACATCAGTTGGTCGACCAGCACGTCGCCGACGGCCCGTAACTCGCCCGTGAAGCCATAACGCTCGCGCAGCAGACGGGCATGGGAATAAGGCCGGCCATCACCAAAGACGGGAAATTCCAGCGCCACCAGTTCGAAATGCTCAAGGTCCGTCGCGACGCCTTCCGGATGCTCGTCGCTCTTGAGCAATAGGCCCAAGGGCTCGCCACGAGCCAGAAGCTGGGCCTGATCTTCCTTCCAGCGCGTCAGACCCACAATAACCGGGCCGCCGGACGGCAGGGCGTCATCATCGGAAAGCCGCGTCCAGCCGTCATCGACCAGCAAACCATTCTTAATGAGCGGCATAGATCTTCTCCTTGAAGGGCTGAATGCCCAGCCGACGGTAGGTGTCGATAAACCGCTCACCTTCCTGGCGCAGTTCAACGTAAGCCGCCATGAGAGTCTCCACGGCCTCGACCACTTCATCGGTGGAAAACGCCGGGCCGATGATCTTGCCAATGGCGGCGTCTTCGTCCGCTGCGCCGCCCAGGGTCACCTGGTAGAACTCGACGCCCTTCTTGTCGACGCCCAGAATGCCGATGTGACCAACGTGGTGGTGCCCACAAGCGTTGATGCAGCCGGACATTTTGATCTCCAGGTTGCCCAGTCCGTGCTTGCGCTCAAGTTCGCCCAAACTCTCGCTCAAGCGCTGAGCGATGGGGATGGAACGGGCGTTGGCCAGCGAGCAGTAATCCAGACCGGGGCAGCAAATAATATCGGACGCGAGCCCAATATTCGGCGTGGCAA
>CAYOOG010000126.1:1127-7203 GCA_964405515.1 uncultured Alphaproteobacteria bacterium
GCCTTGACCGCCCGCCAGACCTCCACCAAGTCCGACTGGCGGACGTGGGGCAGCACTAAATTCTGCTGATAGGTGACCCGGATCTCGCCGAAGCTGTACTTGTCGGCCAGGGCGGCAACGCCGTCCATCTGACCGGCGGTCGCGTCCCCGGGGGTAGCGCCTTCGGGCTTCAAGGACAGATTGACGATGGCGTAACCCGGCACCTTGTGGGTCAACAGATTGACCTCACGCCAAGCGGCAAAGGCTTTCTCTTCAAATCGCGGAACATCAAACTCCGGCTCTTCGGCCGGTAATTCCTCGAAAGCCGGTGGCGCGAAGTAAGCTTGGACCCGGGCCACTTCCTCGGCCGTCAATTTTAGGGCGCTGTCTTTCATTTCGCGCCATTCGGCCTCGACCAACTCGGTTATGCGCTCGGCGCCCAGTTCATGGACCAGTATCTTGATGCGCGCTTTGAATTTGTTGTCGCGGCGGCCATACAAGTTGTAGATCCGCAAGATGGCTTCCAGGTAGGACAGCATGTCCTCCTTCGGCAGGAATTCCCGGATAACCTTACCGATCATCGGCGTGCGCCCCAGCCCACCACCGACGAGGACTTCGAAACCGGTTTCTCCGCTGTCGTTTTGCACCATGCGCAGGCCTATGTCATGCACGCGCACGGCGGCGCGGTCGTTCGGCGAGCTGGTGATCGCAATCTTGAACTTGCGCGGCAGAAAGGAGAATTCCGGGTGTAGGCTCGACCATTGGCGCACGATCTCGCAATAGGCGCGCGGATCCTCGATCTCGTCCCCCGCGGCCCCGGCGTAGGGGTCGGAGGTAATGTTGCGAATGCAGTTGCCGCTGGTCTGAATGGCGTGCATCTCCACCTTGGCAAGGTCGGCCAGAATATCCGGTGCGTCCTTCAGGGCGGGCCAGTGGTACTGCAAATTCTGCCGCGTGGTGAAATGGCCGTAGTCGCGATCGTAGGTGCGCGCGATATGCGCCAACATGCGCAACTGGTCACTGTTCAACGTGCCGTAGGGAATGGCGACCCGCAGCATGTAAGCGTGCAGTTGCAGGTAAAGCCCGTTCATCAGCCTGAGCGGCCGAAATTGCGCTTCGCTCAATTCGCCGGTGAGGCGGCGCTTAACCTGGTCGCGAAATTGCGCTACCCGCTGGTCCACCAGTTGCTGATCGAACTTGTCGTATTGGTACATAACGGGCGGTCTCCAGACTGGCAGCGAGCGTTACACTATTCTCCATAAACTAAGTTGAGACGAACATTTTTTCAACAAACAGATGTAAATTATTTTAATATACAATTATGTTATGTAGTTTTGTTTTTCATACATTTAATCAATGACTTAGGTAGGGTCTGGGTCTAGGCTAGGGATCGGACGCCAAGTCATTCCACAGGAGAGAATTGTTGAACTCCCCTTCCTCGGACAAAGCCCTGCCGATCGAGTGGCAAATCAGCCGCGATCCGGTGCCTTACGACGAGGCCGTGACAGCCATGGAAGCCCGCGTCGCCGGCATCAGGGCGGGCGAGGCAGCGGAGCTTGTTTGGCTGTTGGAGCACGCGCCGCTCTACACCGCCGGCACCAGCGCCCGCGACGAGGAGCTCCTTGATGCCGGGCGGTTCCCGGTACACAGGTCAGGACGCGGCGGCCAATACACCTATCACGGCCCCGGCCAGCGGGTGGCTTACCTGATGCTCGACCTGAACAGCAGGGGGCGCGACCTGCGCGCCTTTGTCGCCAATCTGGAAGGCTGGGTGATTGATACACTGGCCGACTTTGGCGTCACCGGGCATATGCGCGAGGGCCGGGTTGGCGTTTGGGTGGAGCGCGAGCCCGGCATCGACGACAAAATAGCGGCCCTGGGCATTCGTGTGCGCCGCTGGGTTAGCTATCACGGCATATCCATTAATCTCAATCCGAACCTCGAGCACTACAGTGGCATCGTCGCCTGCGGCATCCGTGACCACGGCGTGACGTCGCTTAGCGCCTTGGGCATCGATGCTTCCATGGCCGATCTCGACGCCGCGCTCAGGTCAAATTTTGAAAAACGGTTTGGTGCAATTGCCACGAAATCTTAGGAAGGTCAGACCGTATCTTCGGTGGTAAAGCCGACGAGGCCGGCTGCCTCTTCCGGCGAAACCTCGAAGCGCTCGATCCCATCGACATCCGCGCTTGGCGGCCCGTCCTTACAAGCGGCAAGCACCGCCTCGACGGCATCCGCGGACCCGGCGAATAGCGCCTCCACGGCTCCGTCCCGGCGGTTGCGCACCCAGCCCTTCAGGCCCAATTCCACGGCCAGTTCCGCCGTCCAGGCGCGGAACCAGACGCCCTGCACCCTTCCCCGGATGAGCACGCGAACGGATCTTTGTGTTAGAATTTCGCCCATCGCCGGGCGGTGGCCTCTAAGCCGCGGTGGCGGTCAGTTCGTCGGCGATCTGCTTAGGCACCTGGGCGTAGTGATCGAACTCCATGGTGAAGGTCGCCCGACCCGAGGTCATGGAGCGCAAATCACCGATGTAGCCGAACATTTCGCTCAAAGGCGCGGTGGCGTTGACCACCAGGCCGCTGCCTCGCTGTTCCTGCCCCAGAACGACACCACGGCGGCGGTTGATGTCGCCAATCACGTCGCCCAGGTAATCCTCGGGCGTCACGACCTCGATCTTCATTATAGGCTCCAATAGTGCCGGTCCGCATTGCCGGGCAGCCTCGCGGAAGGCGGCCTTGGCCGCGACTTCGAAGGCCATGGTCGAGGAGTCCACGTCGTGGTGCTTGCCGTCCAACAGTGTGGCTTGGAAGTCCACGGTTGGATAACCGGCAACCACGCCGGTCTGGGACTGATCGCGAATGCCGCGCTTAATGGACGGTATGTATTCCTGCGGCACGTTGCCGCCCTTGATCTTGTCCTCAAACACAAAGCCCGTGCCCCGCTCGCCGGGCTCGAACAATACCTTGATTTCGGCATACTGCCCGGCGCCACCGGTCTGCTTCTTGTGGGTGTAGACGATCTCGAAGGGCTTTGTCAGGGCCTCGCGATAGGCAACCTGCGGCTTGCCTACATTGGCCTCGACCGTGTATTCGGTCTTGATCCGGTCGATAATGACCTCAAGGTGCAATTCGCCCATGCCCATGAGAATGGTCTGCACGGTCTCCTGATCAGTCTCCAGATGGAGCGACGGATCCTCGGCGAGCATCTTGCCAAGCGCTATGGAGAGTTTTTCCTGGTCGGCTTTGGTCTTAGGCTCGACGGCAATGGAAATGACCGGATCCGGGAAATTCATGCGCTCCAGCATCACCGGCTTGTCCTGACGGCTCAAAGTGTCTCCGGTAACCGTGTCTTTCAGATTGACAAAGGCGGCAATATCCCCAGTACGGACTTCTTCGAGCGCCACGCGGTCGTCCGCATGCATCTCAACGATACGTCCGACGCGCTCCTTCTTGCCCCGGGCCGTGTTGATCAGCGTATCGCCGCTCTTGGCGACGCCCGAATAAACCCGCATGAAGGTCAAGGTGCCGAACTGGTCGTTCAAAACCTTGAACGCGATCGCCGCAAAAGGGTCGTCGTCGCTGGCCTTGCGCTCACCCGCCGGCTCACCATCCACATCAACACAGGGGACGGCTTCAACATCCAAGGGTGACGGTAAATAGGCGACAACTGCATCCAGGAGCGGCTGTACGCCCTTGTTCTTGAAGGCCGAACCGCAAAGTATCGGCGTAAAGGCGCCGGAAATCGTGCCGCTGCGAATGCACTTTATGAGTGTCTCCATGTCCGGCTCGGTACCGTCTTCGAGGTAAGCCTCCATGGCCGCATCGTCTTGCTCGACCGCAGTTTCAATGAGCGCTGTGCGCAACTCGTCGATGCGTGAGAGAATCTCGATGTCTTCCTGACGGTCCAGCCCCTGCTTGGCCGCCAAATCGTCATCGATCTCCAACTCGTCCCACGAAGCGCCCAGATCGTCACCCTTCCAGATCAGCGCCTTCATCTTCAGGAGATCAATGAGGCCGACGAACTTGCCTTCCGAGCCGATGGGAATCTGCGTGACCAGCGGCACTGCCAACAGGCGGTCGCGGATCATGTCGACGCAACGCTGAAAATTCGCGCCGTCGCGGTCCATCTTGTTGATCAAGCACATGCGCGGCACGTTGTAGTTATCGGCGAGGCGCCAGTTGGTCTCGGACTGAGGCTCGACACCGGCGACGCCGTCGAATATCACCACGGCGCCGTCAAGCACGCGCAACGAACGATTCACTTCGACCGTGAAATCCACGTGGCCGGGCGTATCGATGATATTGATCTGATGGTCCTGCCAGAACACCGTGGTGGCGGCGGACGTAATGGTGATGCCGCGCTTCTGCTCTTGCTCCATATAGTCCGTGGTGGCCTCGCCGTCATGGACCTCGCCCATCTTATGGCTTTTGCCGGTGTAGTAGAGCACGCGCTCCGTGGTCGTGGTCTTGCCAGCGTCCACATGGGCAATAATGCCGATGTTGCGGTAACGCTCTAATGGAGTGTTGCGTGCCATCTCGGTAACCTCAAATTCCTCAATTCCGCGCCATCAGGCGGGGCAATTTTAACTACGTGTACTGCGTCGGGGGCCCGCGAAACTACAGCCCCTGAGCCTTAAATTACGTTAACGCGCCGTAAATAACGGCAGAAATATTAATGAACCATTGCCATTTATCGTCGGACCCCGGCCATGGAACTTAAAGGTCCGGCTGAAAGGCGCGCAAAGCTACTCGAATTGCCAGCGGAAATCCAGAGAAAATCCAGTGGAAATTGAGCATAAAAATCCCCTTTTTCCGGGGTTTTGACGGCTTCCTACCCGGCAAACCGGGCAATGAAATAGCCGGCCACCACGGCAGTGCCGATAACTCCCGCGACATTGGGGCCCATGGCATGCATGAGCAGGAAATTACCCTGGTCGGCCCGCTGGCCCTCGACCTGGGAAACCCGGGCCGCCATGGGCACGGCGGAGACGCCGGCCGAGCCAATCAACGGATTGATCGGGTTCGAGCGGGCAAACAGGTTCATGAATTTGGCCATCAAGAGGCCACAGGCGGTGGCGATTCCGAAGGCGATCACACCAAGGCCCAGAATCTGTAGGGTTTCCGCCTGGATGAAGCGCTCTCCGGTCATGGTAATACCGACTGCGGTACCCAAAAAGATGGTCACGACGTTGATAACCTCGTTTTGAGCGGCCTTGGAGAGCCGCTCCGTCACCCCACATTCCCTGAGGAAGTTGCCGAACATCAGCATGCCGATGAGGGCCGAGGCCGCGGGCACCAGGAGGATACAGACCGCGGTGACGACGAGGGCGAACAGGAGTTTTTCCAGCTTCGAGACCTCCCGCAGGGATTTCATGCGGATCTTGCGCTCGCTTTCCGTGGTCAGCGCCCGCATGATCGGCGGCTGCAAAAGCGGCACAAGAGCCATATAGCTGTACGCCGAGACGGCAATGGGCGCCAACAGTTCAGGCGCCAGCTTGTTGGCCAGAAAAATGGATGTCGGCCCGTCGGCGCCGCCGATAATGCCGATGGCGGCCGCTTCGTGGGGACTGAAACCTATCGCGGTGGCGCCCATGAAGGTGGCGAAAACCCCGAACTGGGCGGCGGCTCCCAATATAAGGGTGCGCGGGCTGGCGATCAGAGGGCCGAAATCCGTTAGGGCACCAACGCCCAGAAAAATGATCGGCGGAAAGATCTCCAGCGTGATCCCCAGGGAAATGTAGTGGAACAGGCCGCCCGGATGGTCGCCCACCGGCGGGTTCACAATGCCTTCCGTGGGCAAATTGGCCAGCAGGGCGCCAAAGGCGATGGGCACCAGAAGCAACGGCTCGTACTGCTTGTAAATGGCAAAATACAGAAGGACCAGAACAACCACCCACATCACCAGCATCTGCCAGGTCAGGTGGCCGACCCCGGTCAGGGCAATGAGATCCAAAAGTGTTTGCACGGGGTCCTCAGGAAATGACGAGCAGGTCCTGGCCCTCGGCAACGCTGGCGCCGGATTCGACCAGAATGGCCTCGACCGTACCATCGCGCGGGGCAAGAACGGCGTTGTGCATCTTCATGGCCTCCAGAAG
>CAYOOG010000127.1:0-7091 GCA_964405515.1 uncultured Alphaproteobacteria bacterium
GGGGCAGCCAGTTCAAAATTGAATATTTGGCTAGCTGCATCGTCCGTGGCGACGAAGCCGTCACGGACGCCGTGGTGGACTTGGAGTAGGAGGCAACAAGCCTCCGTGCCAACAGAAATCAAACCATGGATGATGACGCCACGTGGGTGGGTATGTTCTTCACGCTGACGGTCTGCGCGGCTTCGTGGAGGTCGTATTTGGTCTGCATGTTGGCCCATACTTCCGGGCCGTTGCCGCAGAACTTGCCGATCCGCACGGCCATCGCGGGTGTTACGGGCGCGGTCTCAGCCAGGATACGGTGAAGGGTTTGCCGGGAAATGCCGAGTTCCCGGGCTGCTGCGCTGACCGAAATGTCAAGAGCGGGCAATACGGTATCCCGCAAAATAACGCCGGGGTGTGTGGGTTTTCTGGCCATGATCTACCTCAGTGATATTGTTCAAAGTCTACTTCATTTTGAAGCACCGCCGTATCCCAACAATTGACATCAGCGCAAATATATCCACGACTACGCCTGTCAACCCTGTAACAAACATTCCTGCATTGGTATCGGCGACAAGCAGTTGACGGGGGCCTAATGCGCCGAGAGGGTTGATAGCCGATTGAGCAACGAGCAATAGCGATCGTCGAAACCGATCGTACATATCAGAGCCCACAAGAGTTTCCCGCCAACCAAAATATTGTTGCTCTGGATTCAGCGAGCCCCCATCAAGAATGGTCAAATAGATAATCGCAAACACGATAATTGCCGCGGCCCACCAAAGTGGGCGCTCAGGTTTCTGACCGTGGTCCGCAAAAAAGCCGTTAATGCGGTTTATCCATTTGGTAAGTCCTTTCTCGTCCTCCAACTCAGTATTCAATTCCAAGGATCTCATCAAGTTGGCTGCACGATAATTTTGCAACCTTTGAAAATGCGCTCGAAGGTTTCTATACGGCTGCGCCCCTCGCAAAATGCCAGACTCTTTCGTAGATGTTGGGAAACCAACGTCGGAAAAGAGTGCGTCGGCGATAAGCGGATTTTCGGCGTCTGCCGCGGGACAGTTGATCGTCCGGATTGTTCCTCCATAGACGAAGAGATTCTTTATGGAACGATCACCTAAATCCAGAGTTCCAATGAAACAATTTTCTAAAATAATGCGGTCGGCAGCCGCTCCAGATTCATGCTTTAGAAGTTTGAATGCGCAGTCACAGAATCTCAAAAGGTTGCAACCGCCACGAATAAGCCCGACATTAACAACCGCCCCTGAGATTTCGAGTTCATGGGCGCCCGAGATATGCAGCTCGCCGATTCTCCCTTGTTGACCCAAGATCAAATGTTTCTTCTCATGAAAGTCATCGAATTCCATTGAGAAATTAATGGGCTTCTTGTCGCTCGCATTCACCTGTACCAAAATTGTTTCTGTCGCGATGCCTTCGCGGATACGTCTCGTAAATTGTTCTCCTTTGAGGTCGTCTGTGAAACCAGTTTGAAAACCTAAAGTCGGCGTGGCCTTCCTATTTTGTTCGAGGCACCATTCTTCGAAACGATGAAACGAATTCTTACGCTGTGAAAAATTCGCCCAGAGTCGCGAACGGCCCACCCATGGGCCTTCTGTTCGTCTAGTCGATATGTGAATTTGACCGAAACGTATATTTATGCGCCAGTCGATCTGACCTTTCATGTCTTTGCGATGTCCCGTCATTAGACACCTCCCGAAGTAAACACGAATAGACGACAGTTTACTGAACCATAAATTGTTGGGCGTTGCACACACAAAAAACAGGCGCCCTAAGCCCCTGCGATGATCGCTGGAAAATTCCGCTGCTGCCCTAGTACCGCGCCGCCTTTTTCTTGTCTTCGGGTTCGGGGCTGGCCTTTGGGGCGAGGGGGCGGGTGGCGGTTGAGGTCTTGAGCGGGATCGCCGCGTCGGCCCCGGCCGTGCTCTTGGCGCTCTTGCTGCCCTGGGCGTCCATGCGCTTGCAGTGGCCTTCCAAAAAGGCGCCGGCTTCCATGGCCAGGTTTTCGTGCAAGATGTCGCCGATCACCCGCGCGGTCTTGGCCAGCACGACCTCGCGGGATTGGATGCGCCCGGTAACGCGGCCGCGAACCACGGTGCGCTCTGCCGTGATCTGGCCGGTGACCGCAGCGCTCTCGCCGATGGTCAAGAGGTTGGTCTCGACGTCGCCTTCGAGGGTGCCGTCGATCTGAATGTCGCCGTCCGTCGCCAAGTCGCCGTTGACCGTGAGGCCAGCGGAGATGATGGAGGGCGTTCCGTGCTGGGGCTTTGCTTCGCTTTCCACCGTCGCCTCGGCCTCTTTGCTATCCTTCACCTTGCGCTTATCCCTTCCCAAGAACATGTTTACCTGCCTTCAAGAATTGGCCCGGATTACGCGGCTTTCCGTCGAACCAGATTTCATAGTGGACGTGGGGGCCGGTGGCGCGGCCGGTGCTGCCCATCTGCCCCAATTCCTGGCGGAACTCAATCCTGTCGCCGACTTTCACGGCGATACGGTGCAAATGGCCGTACCGTGTTCGAAGCCCCTGGCCATGATCGATCTCGACCATCTTGCCGTAGGGCCCGTTTTGACCGGCGTAGACAACCTCTCCCGGCGCCGTGGCCAGGATCGGCGTCTTGCGGATGCCGGAAAGATCAATCCCGGAATGCATGGACCATTGCTTGGTCACCGGGTCGCGGCGCTTGCCATAGCGGCTGGAGACGTAATAGTGATCGGCCGGGGCGGTGAGCGGGAGGCTCTGCAATGCGTTTTCCAGACCGGAGTAGCGGCCCAACTGCCCGGCCAGTTCCACCAGACGGTTCTCGAAGTCTTCCTCGGCCAGCATGGCGGCCTGGCTTTGGCTGAGGCGAATGAGCGGCCCGCCGACGGAAACCGCTTCCTGGTCCGGGCCGTCCAACAGCCGCTCAAGGTCAAGCCCGGTCACGCCGATCATGGATTCCAGATCGCTCACGCCGGTCCGGGTCTTTTCCTGCAACCGGGCGATCAACATATGCTGTGTCTCGGAGACGTTGGCCAGGCGCTGGTCGATGCCCTCCATTCGTCCGGCAACGGCGCCGGCGGGCGGAATGAGGTTTGGCGCCTTGGCTCCGGCGTCGGCGGCTTTGTTTTCCTCCTGGTCCGGGTTGAGACGGCGGTCAACCTCCGCCAGGCGGCCTTCGATCTCGGTCTTGTGGCCGACGGCGGCGGCAAGATTGCGGTGCTTGGCTTCGATCTCCCGCGTCGTGGCGACGAAGTAACGCTGCACCCGCGACATGTCGTCGCTCAAATCATTGTAGGCGGTATCCATTTCAACGAGGCGGTCGTTCTTGGCGGCGATGATGACGTTCTTGACCACCAGACTGCCGGAGGCAAAGACCACCCAACCAGCCAGAGCCGCGAAGGCGCCGACGCAAATCAACTGGGTGCGCGGCGACAGGGAGACAAACCGAACCTGCCCGCGGCTGCGCAAAAACAGCTGCCGTTCCGGAAAATACCGCGCCACGAACTGTCGTGTCAGTTCTCCCGCGCGGGCCCTGGCCCGTGTACTAAGTACTTGCAATCTCACCCTCTTTCCCCAAAGGCCGCTAAAACCAGCACGAACCCTCATTTGATACTATCGCTGGGGCCGATGCAACCGCCTTGAGTGAGGCATTCTGGAGCCTGATTTGCCGAGATTCACCCTAGGGCGAAATTCTCAACAAAGTCTGAATCCAGCGCCTACCAGGGCTTTGGGGCTGTGCCGGGGCGCCCAAGGCCTCATGGGGTCTCCTTCTTGCCGTAAGCCTCGGCGGGGCCGCCGACAATGGCTTCGAAGACCCCATATACCCGGGCTTGGGTTGCCTGCAAGTCCTGCTTCAAGGTGTCGAGGTTGGCCCGGCCACCAGCGGCGGCTATGGCGTTGCGCAGGCCCTCGGGGGCGCCGGCGTCGTCGAACTCGCCTTCGGCACAGAGCCGGATCAGGCTCTGTACGTTGTCGAAGAGTACCTTGGCGGTGCTCAGCTCCGCCGCCACGTCCGCGGCCAAAAGCCCATTGTCGGCCAATTGGGCCAGGGCAGCCCCCAGATTTGGCGAGAGAATGCCCGCGTGTGTATCGGCATGCTGCAGTTGCAGGCATTGCACGATGAATTCCACATCCAGCAGGCCGCCGCGCACGTACTTGATGTTCCAGGGGTTGTCCGTGGCGAATTCGGCGGCCAGCCGGGTGCGCATATCGGCCACATCGTGGGCCACGAGCCCGGGCTCGCGATGGCGTTTGAGGGCACTCTCCACCGCCTCGCCGATGGCTTCGCCAAGCCTTTCCGGTCCCGCAATGACCCGGGCGCGGGTCAGGGCCATATGCTCCCAAGTCCAGGCGGACTCTTGCTGGTAGCGTCGGAAGCCTTCCAGGGAGACGGCGACCGGCCCGGCGCGGCCCGATGGGCGCAGCCGCATGTCGACCTCGTAAAGCCGGCCCTCGCGCCCCAGGGCCGTCATGGCGTTGATAAAGCGTTGGCTTAACCGGGCGTAATAAGTGCTTGGTGCTAAAGGCTTATCGCCGTCAGAACTTTCCGCGTCCGGAGCTGTGTCGTAGATGAAAATCAGGTCCAGATCGGAGGTGAATGTCAACTCGCCGCCGCCCACCTTTCCCATGCCCAGTACCGCCATGCCGTCCCCGGGAATACGGCCGTGGGCCGCGGCAAATTCATCGCCCACCAGCGCCAGAAGTCGACGCACGGCGGCTTCGGCCACGGCCGTCTGGGCTGCCCCGGCGGCGGCCCCACCGAGCGTGTTGCGCAAGACCTGAATGCCGATGCGGAAACGCTGCTCATTGGCCCAGCGCCGACAGGCGTCAAGCTTGTCCTCGAAGTGCTGGGCTTGGGCCAGATCCCGGGTCAGAGCCGCGTCGATGGTTGCCGGGTCCATTTCCGGACCGTGAAAGTCCTGGCTCAGCAGTGAATCCAGGAGCCCGGTGTTGTGACCGAGGATTCCAGCCAGGCGCGGCGCCGTGCCCATGATTTCGGCAATGAGTTCAAGCAGCCACTCGTTAGCCTGCAGGACCGAGAAGAACTGGATGCCGGCGGGCAGGCGGCTCAACAACTCCTCGAAACGCAGCAGCGCCGCTTGGGGTTCAGCGGTTTGTGCCATGGCGGCCAGCAATCGAGGCGCCAGGCTTTGCAGTAGCTCCCGGGCGCGCTCGTGGCGCACCGCCCGGTGCCGGCCCAAATGCCAACCGTGGACAATGGCGTGGACTTTTTCCGGCTCGCTGAAGCCCATTTCGACCAGGGCCTTATGGCTGGCGGCGTCGATCTCTTCGTTGTCAAAGGCGAGTTGTGCCTCGGGTCCGCCACCGCCGTCGTCACTGTCGTCGAACGATTGGCTGTAGTGATGGCGGACCCGGCCAAGGTGATGGGCCAGCTCGTCCACCAGGGCATCGGAATCCGCATATCCCATGAATTGGGCTACATGGGTCACGCCTTCGGCGCTGGCAGGCAGGCTGTGGGTTTGTTCGTCGTTGATCATTTGCAGGCGGTGCTCAAGCTGCCGCAAGAATTCGTATGCCGCGACGAGCTCCGCCACTACGTCTTGCCCGAGATATCCGCCTTCCGCCAAGAGTTCCAGCGCGCCACAGGTTGTTTGGCCCCGGAGTTTGGGTTCGCGCCCGCCGGCAATCAGTTGATGGGACTGGGCGAGGAACTCGATTTCGCGGATGCCGCCGTAGCCCAGCTTGACGTCGTGGCCCTGGAGGCTGGTCTTACTGTGGCCGTGGTGGGCGTGAATCTGGTGTTTGATGGCATGGATGTCCTGCATGGCGGCGAAATCCAAATGACGCCGCCAGATGAAGGGCGAAATTCGTTCGAGGAAATCCGCGCCCGCCGCCAGGTCGCCGGCAACCGGTCTGGCCTTGATGAGTGCCGCCCGCTCCCAGTTTTTGCCGATACTGCCGTAGTAGGCCTCGGCCGCGCCCATGGTCAGCGCGATCGGCGTGGCGCCGGGGTCGGGGCGCAGCCGCAGATCGGTTCGGAAGACATATCCGTCACTGGTCCGGTCCTGCATGATTCCGATAAAGGCCTGGGTCAGGCGAACAAAGAAATGCTGAGGTGAATGCCGGCCCCTGTAATCCACCAGTTCTTCGTCGTAGAGCACGATCAGGTCAATATCACTGGAGTAGTTGAGCTCGCGTCCCCCCAGCTTGCCCATGCCAATCACGGCAAAGCCGCTGCCGGTCGAGGGTTCTTTCTTATTGGGCAGGTTCAACTCGCCGTTCTCGGCGGCGCTGCCGAGGAGATAGTTGCAGGCCACCGCGCAGGCGGCTTCGGCCAGGTCGCTCAGGCCGTTGGTGACCTGATCCAAGGTCCAGAGATTGGCGATATCCGCAAGTCCGATCGTCAGGGCGGCCTGCAGCTTGGCCTCCCGCAGGGTCTGCTTGAGTTTGTCCGTTTCGCTTCCGCATTGGTCGAAAGCGGCGATTTCGCCCAATATCCCGGCCAATGTGGCCTCGGGGCCGTGACGCATCAGACGGTCGGCGAAGCCCAAGTCCTTGAACATACAGCGCGTGAGGAACGGGCTATTGCCGAAAATGGCCTCCAGGAAGGCCCCGCCCAGGGGCTCGTCGGCGATACTTCCTAGGTCCGGCAAGTGCGCTAAATCGCACTGTAGCCGCCAGTCTTCGAGGAACTGAGCGGCGCGCGCCGGATCGTTCGCAACGGGCAAGCTCCCGCCGTCATCCGCTATTCCGGAAAATATTGTAAACTGGCGCATCGCGTTCCTTCGTGCTTAAAGGACAATGTTCGACGGGCCGGGATAGGTCAAGATGCCGTCCCCGGCGGAAAGCCTGTCCACACCACCTCGGCCAAAGGGTTATTGAACCGACGATGCAACCGGCGACGAAAATCCTAATCAGAACCACCGGTCTAGCCGCGGTCATTGTCGCTACCGTGACGGCCACGGCCAGCTATTTTCTTTCCAAGGGCCCGGTTTCCCTTGGGTTTCTCTCGCCCTATGTGGAAACAGCCCTGAGCAACACCGACGCCGGAGTCACCGTCAAGTTCGAAGATACCGTGCTGACCTGGGCTGGCTGGCGGCGGACCCTGGAAATTCGCGTTACCGGCGCCCGCATCATTGATACCCAGGGCGTGGTC
>CAYOOG010000128.1:0-7084 GCA_964405515.1 uncultured Alphaproteobacteria bacterium
GTGAATCATGATCAAATCGTTTTGGGAATCCCGTTAATGGGTCCGGACCCTAGGCAAGGAATCGCACTCGCGAACCTGCGATATGATCGCGGAATACGAGACTCAAGCACAGCATGGCCAGGCCGACGCGCAGTTCCAACTTGGGCTGATCCTGTTTCATGGGCTGGGTGTTTCCATTGACGAAGACTCGGCGCTGGTCTGGTTCCACAAGGCGGCGGAGCAGGGCTATGTGCGTGCCCAATATAATTTGGGCGAAATCTACAAGGAAGGCCGGGTGACGCCTCAGGATTTTGTGCAGTCTCATATGTGGTTCAGCCTGGTGGCCCAAAGCGACGATGCGCTGGCGGCAGCCGCCCGCACCAATTGTGATCTGCTGGAGGAATACCTTACGCCCGAGGAACTAGAGTCTTTCCGACCCAAATAGAATCAATTTGATGGGAGCAAATCGGTTTTTCGGGAAGGACTCTAACCGACGCCCAGGCCCGCGCCGCCGCCGTTTAGTGCTCTAGCGGCTGCCGGTGAAGCTCTGGTAATACTTCAGGTTCTGCCGCACGTCTTCTTCGCTCAGGTCTTCCTTGCCAAGTTCTTCCGCCGCCGCTTCGTTTCCGGTCAGGGCATGCAGCAAGGCCAGGTTTTGCCGCACTTGCGGTGAGACACCGGGCCGCCGGACCAAGTCCTTCAACATGGCCAGGCCCTCCGGCAGACGTCCGGAAATCGCCAGCGACAGGGCCAAATTATTCAGAATGCTGGGATTCTCCGGCGAGAGTATGAGCGCCTGCTGGTAGGCATCCTGCGCCATCCTGAAGCGCTCCAGCCGGTCATAGGCGATGCCCAGCGCCGACAGGGTCTGCCAGTTCCTGTCGCCCAGGCTGATGGCGCGGTTCAGCGATTTGGCCGCTGCCTCGGGGCGGGCGTCCGCGAGCTGGGCCTTGCCCAATTCGGCCATATAACGCTCGCCACCTTTTTGCTCGCGCATGACCATTTCGATGAAAAGGCGGGCCTCCAGGCCGCGACCGGATAGCCTCAGGACTCGCGAAAGGCCGCGTATCACGTTCGGGTTCTCCGGCATGACCTGCAGGAGGCGCTGGTAGTATTCCACGGCGGCCTCGTGCTCTCCCGCCGCCTCGGACAACTCGGCCGCCTTGAACAATGAACGCTCGGCAGGCGTGAGTTCCCGGGATTCGCCACCGCCCCCCCGGTTCTTCGTGCCGCCGTCGGCACAGGCGCCGAGCGCACCTCCCAGCAACACCAGAATGGCGAGTGTTAAGGTTAATCTGCCGTTCATTCTCATGGGCGCCGTTTTCCGATTCAGGTCCGTTGCAACTTCAATTTGGTCATTCAAACAGTGGGCCGGGGCCACGTCAACCGTGGCTGGCCTCTTGCGGCGGAAATCAGGTCGATTAGCGGGGTTTGGCCGGTCTCCCCCGCGGCCGTTAATTATGTTCGAGCTTTATGGTCAATCGTTTCTTAATGATTCAGCGCTATTCTGTTGCTGACTTCATAGGGGAAATCTTGTCGACGGAAGTCACCACTTTTTGATTGCCCCATGAGTCTCCATGCACAATGTAACCAGCTTGAATGATGCCGATCGGGAAGAACTAGAGCGGTTCCGATTCGCTTTTGCAGCCCTCGGTGATGTCGTCTACGACTGGAACCTGATGACCGGCGAGATATGCTGGTCCCCTATGGCTCGGGAAATGTTGGGTTTGCCGCGCGGCACCGACTTGCGCTGGGCGGACGAATTCCTGTCCTGCATTCATGCCGACGACCTTGCGGTGCGAGAGTGGTCTATTTTGGGTGACCGCCGCCCCAAGGGGCCATACGAGTGTGAATACAGAGTACATACGGATGATGCCGATAGCTTATGCTGGGTCCGCGACCGGGGGAACGTACAGCGCTCGGAACTTGGAGAACCCAGCCGGCTTGTGGGCGTTCTGGAGGTCATTACCAGCCAAAAGGAACGTGCAAGCAAACTGGAGCGGGACGCCAGCCACGATCCCCTGACGAATCTGTACACCCGCGAGTACCTTCACGAGTCTTTGGAGCGTACTCTTACCGGGGCGCTTACCCACGGCACGCAAGCGGGTTACCTGATGATCGGTATCGACAATCTGGGACTCATCAATGACGCCTTCGGTTATGACGCGGCCGACGAAGTGGTGAACGAATTGGGTCGCCGCCTTTCAAAATGCGTCCGCAAGAGCGACTTCGTGGGGCGCGTGACGGGAAACCGTTTCGGCGTCGTGCTTGGCACCTGTGACGATATCGACATGGGATCGTTGGCCAACAAGTATTTGCAGGAAGTCAGATCCTCGGCCGTGCAGACTGCCTCGGGCCCTGTTTGGGCTACCGTCTCCATCGGCGGCGTTGCCCTGCCCGGCGGCGCGCACAGCGTCAACGGCACCATCGCCAACGCGACCGAGGCCTTGGGCGGCTCCAAAAAAAGCGGACGGGATTGCTACCGCCTGTTCAACCCCCGCAAGACCATGGAGGCGAATCGCCGCAAGAATTCCGCCATTGCCGCCCGGGTTGTGCGGTCGCTCAAGGAGCGGCGATTGCAACTGGCTTACCAACCCATCGTCGAGGCAACGACGAGTGAGGTTGGGCGGTATGAATGCCTCCTCTATATGATCGAGCCGGACGGACGGGTTATGGCGGCGGGAGACTTCATTCCCGTGGTCGAGCAATTGGGCCTGGTGCGCCAGATCGACCGCTATACCTTGGATCTTGCGATTCAGGTGCTCAGGGAAAGGCCTCTGGTGCGGCTCTCGCTTAACGTCTCGAGCCTGACGACCACGGACCAGTATTGGCTGGACGCCATTACATCAAGCTTGGGTGACGACAAGTCCGTGGCCGAACGCCTGACCATCGAAATCACGGAAACCAAGATCATTCAAGACGACGAGGCATCGGCCCGTTTTGTCGCGGCCATGCACGAATTGGGTTGTAGAGTTGCCCTTGACGACTTCGGCGCCGGCTACACATCTTTCCGCAATCTGCAGTCCCTGGGTGTTGACGAAGTCAAGATAGACGGCTCCTTCGTCTGTGATCTGGTCGACAATCCTCAGAATCAATTGTTCGTGCGCACGCTAATCGATTTGGCCGCCGGGTTCGGCATTGCCACCGTGGCCGAAGGCGTGGAGAAAGTACGGGACGCCGAGCTACTCAATACGCTGGGCGTCGGCTATATGCAGGGACACTTTTTCGGGCGGCCGATGTTGGAGCCCGCCTCGGCCGAAGACGGCGCCAAGCGCCTGACCGCGTCCTGGATAGCTTAAGAATCTGTTTGAATACGCTAATCGTCTTTGTTGGCCAGTGCGTCCAATTGCTTTTGCATGGCCGCCAATTGATCCTTCAGCGTGGAAATTTCATTCTCGGATGATTGAACGGGCGCGTCGCCAGCGACCGCCTCCTCGTCGCTGTTACCTTCGCCATTCCCACCGTAGGGCGAGAACACCCGCATCGCCTGTTCGAAAAGAGACAGGTTGCGCCGTGTCAAATCCTCAAAAGCCTCAAGGCCGCCGCCACCGAAGGCGTCCCTCATTTGCTCGCGCATTTTCTCCTGATTGTCGGCGAAGGATTCCATACTCATTTCCAGGTAGCTGGGAACCATGCCCTCAAGACTGTCACCGTAAAACTGGATGAGTTGTCTTAGGAACTGAATAGGCAGCAGGCTCGCGCCCTTGGATTCTTTCTCGACGATGATCTGGGTCAACACCGAGCGCGTAATATCCTCGCCCGACTTGGCATCGTAAACGACGAAGTCCTTGCCCTCCTTCACCATCTCGCACAGGTAATCGAGGGTCACGTAACTGCTGCTCTCCGTATTATAGAGACGGCGGTTCGCGTATTTCTTGATGACGATCTGATCATCATCATTGCCGGTCTTTTTGTTCACGGCTCAGCCTCGACAGTTTCCGGTTCGCCTTCCCCGGCTCACCTATCAGGGGCGGCGCGGGAATAGGGCTATTTTCGCCCGCAAATGCTGCATTGCGCAAGGGGGATGTTGCACCGCGCCATATGGCCCGCCCTGGGCCCCGCTGCTGGGGCACGCAGCGCGGTTCTCAGGGCGTTGGCTGCGCTGCGCTGCGGGCCTATACTGCCCCCATGGCCGAAAAACCAACGGATAACGCGCAAGCAGCCGCGGCTTTGAGCGCCGCCGCCGCTGCCTATCTTGACCTGTGGGAGCGCCACGCCGCCGCCATTTTCCGGGATAATCCCTGGCGTGGGCAGCGCTTGGAGCCCGCGCAACCGCCGCAGGAAGGATTCGGGGATGAAACCGGCGAAGGCGGGTAGGATGGCTGAAGCCGCCCTTGACGCATCCCCAGCCCTCCCGGTCGAAGCCGAGGCTCGGCCAGGCCCGAGGCCGCTTGCCCTGCATCTTGCCAACGCCATGGGAATATGGTCCGGGGCCCTGGCCGCCCTGCCGCTGGCGCTGAGCGACAATCTGCCCTGGCATCCGGTGGCACGACAGGATGCGGCGGAAGTGATCCCCGAGTTCCTTTCGTCGACTTACGTCGGCAGCTCTCCCGGCGAGGCCGTGGGGCTGGAAATTATCGCGCGGCTGCAAAAGATGCTGGCCGGTATCGAGGCTTACCGCCACCATCCCTACCGTCGGCTCCTCGCGGAGCCACCGGTCATCTGGCAGGAAGGCAGCACCCGCCTCTTGGACTACGGGGCCACGGCGGGCGCGGCCGGTAGCGCCGCCGGAAATCAGGGCCGGGACGCACCGCCAGTGCTGGTCGTGCCGTCCCTGGTCAACCGGGCCTACGTGCTTGACCTGAAGCCCAAGCGCAGTCTCTTGCGTTACCTGGCGGCGCGGGGCTATCGCCCGCTGCTCGTCGACTGGGGCGCGCCGGGCGAGGCGGAGCGCGGCTTCGACCTTACCGCCTATATCGCCGGACGACTGGAAGCGGCCCATGCCCAGGCCGTGGCCACGGCGTGTGGCCCGGTGCCCGTGGTTGGCTATTGCATGGGCGGGAATCTGGCCCTGGCCCTGGCGCTGCGCCGGGCAGGCGAGGTCTCGGGACTCGCGCTGCTGGCCACGCCCTGGGATTTTCACGCTGCCGGAGATGAAGACCAGGGGGGCGCGCCCCTGCCGCCCATGGCGCTCAAGACCTCAAGCGCGGTTATCGAGGCCGCTGGAGAAATGCCGGCGGATCTCCTGCAGGCATTTTTCGCCGCCCTCGATCCCAATCTGGCATCGGCCAAGTTCCGACGTTTTGCCCACCTGGACCCGGCAAGCGCGGCGGCGGAGAACTTCGTGGCATTGGAGGATTGGGCCAATGACTGCGTGCCCCTGGCGGCCGCCGTGGCGATGGAATGTCTCGGTGGCTGGTACGCCGAGAATTCACCGGCGCGGCTGCAATGGCGCGTCGCCGGGCGGGTCGTGGACCCGGGACAATTGCGCATGCCGACCCTTGTGGCTTTTCCCCGGGCAGACCGTATCGTGCCGCCGGCCTCCGCCCGGGCTCTGGCCCGCGCCGCGCCGGGCGCGGAGCAATTGCAGGCGCCGTCCGGCCATATCGGTATGATCGCCGGCGGCGGCGCCGAGAAAGGGCTATGGCAACCCTTGGAGGCTTGGCTGTCTTCGCTTGCGGCGCTTTCCTAGAATAAAAAACTCCTTTACGACTTGAACGGCCTCGGGCATACGTCGGGCATAGCTAAGACGATTTTAGGGTGGCGCAGATCATCCGGTTTCGGGACAGACGGGAGGAATTCGACATGGGAAGAGTAGCGGTGGTCACCGGGGGTACCCGGGGCATCGGCAAGGCCGTTTCGGTCGACTTGAAAGACGCGGGATACTGCGTTGCCGCCATCTACGGTACCGATCACGAAGCGGCGAAGAAATTCAGCGAAGAATCCGGCATCAATAGCTACCAGGTCGACGTTTCTGATTTTGAGGCCTGCCAAAAAGGCGTGGCGCAAATCGAGGCCGACCTGGGCCCGGTCGAGGTCCTGGTGAACAATGCCGGGATCACCCGGGACGCGACCATACACCGCATGCCCTTCGAGGACTGGCAGAAGGTCATCGATACCAATCTTGGGTCGTGCTTCAACATGTGCCGCGCGGTATTTGCGGGCATGCGTGAACGCCGCTTCGGCCGCATCGTCAATGTCGGCTCGATCAACGGTCAGGCCGGGCAGTACGGCCAGGTCAATTATGCCGCCGCCAAATCGGGCATACACGGCTTTACCAAGGCCCTGGCCCAGGAGGGCGCCAGCCGCGGCATCACCGTGAACGCGGTGGCCCCGGGCTATACCAACACCGACATGGTGTCCGCCGTGCCAGAGCACATTCTCGAGAAGATCGTCGCCAAGATTCCCGTCGGCAGGCTCGGAACAGCCAAGGAAATCGCCCGTGGTGTTCTGTTCCTGGCCAGTGACGATGCCGGTTTTGTCACCGGCTCCACGCTGTCCATCAACGGCGGCCAGCACATGTATTGATTGGCCGGGGGAGCGGGATGGGTAGGTACATTCAAGCGGATAACGTTCTAGAATGGCCTAATGTACCCGGACGTCATCGACCTTCAGGAATTCTATCAGCGCCAGTTGGGCCGCGTGACCCGGCATATGATTCGCCGCAAGGTGGTCGAGCTATGGCCGGACCTTGGGGGCGCGCGGGTGCTGGGCCTGGGTTACGCCACGCCCTACCTGAGCCGGTTTGACGGCACGGCGGAACGGGTGATTTCGGTCATGCCCGCCGCCCAGGGCGTCGTGGCCTGGCCCGAGGACGGCCGTAACCGCGTGGCCCTGGTGGAGGAAGAGGAATTGCCTTTGCCCGACGCCAGCATTGACCGGGTGCTGATTGTCCACGCCCTGGAGAACAGCGAGCAGGCGCGGCACCTGCTTCGGGAAGTCTGGCGCGTCATGACGTCGGGCGCACGGCTGCTGCTTGTCGTCCCCAACCGCACCAGCCTGTGGTCGCGGGCCGAAGGCACCCCCTTCGGGCACGGCAGCCCCTTCACCGGGCCGCAGATCACCCGGATGCTTCGCGACAGCATGTTCTCACCGACGCGCAAGACCATGGCGCTCTATATGCCACCAAGCGAATGGGGATTGATTATCGGCGCCAGCCGGGCAC
>CAYOOG010000129.1:0-7071 GCA_964405515.1 uncultured Alphaproteobacteria bacterium
AATGCGCCAAATCCTCTCTTTCGTCCCGGACCACTTTTAAGGGTGCAGGTCAGTTATCAAATCCTCGGTCAATCCTTCGCTGAACAAGACTTGCTCGGCGCTGTCACCAATATTTCTAAAAGGCCTCATGGCAACCGACGGGGCTCCGCCCGGACCGGATTGAACGCTTGTTTGATCCG
Source organism: uncultured Alphaproteobacteria bacterium (assembly GCA_964405515.1). Lineage (GTDB taxonomy): Bacteria > Pseudomonadota > Alphaproteobacteria > JAPYRI01 > JAPYRI01 > CAYOOG01. The sequence goes on from CAYOOG010000129.1 coordinate 180, forward strand.
CGGGCACGAGGGCGCCGATTCCGATCAGCACCAAAGACAGGATCCCGATGCCGACAACGGCCTTCTTGTGGCGAGCGAAAAATTTTCGCCACATTGGCCCACGGGACAGCGGTTCATCGACGCCGCCTCGTCCCTTCGGGCGATAAACCCTTACGGGTTTGGCGATATTCTTGATCGACTGTTCGCCCCGGTACTCGAAGCCCAGGTCCAATTTGTTTTCGACCTGATCGAAGACCGTGCCGGATATGCAGAGACCGCCCGGCAGCGCCATGGATTCCAGCCGCGCAGCAACGTTTACCCCGTCGCCAAAAATATTCTCGCCCTCGATAATGACATCGCCCAAGTTAATGCCTATGCGCCATTCCATTTGCCGGCTCATTGCGGAATCGGCGCTGGCATTAAGTCGTGCGACTGAAACCTGGATTTCGTTGGCGGTTTGAACGGCTTCGACGGGGCTGGCGAATTCGGCCAGCAGGCTGTCGCCGGCGCTACCGACGACCCGGCCGTGGCCCTCGGAGATCAGGGAATCCATAAGTTCGCGATGGGCATTGAGCGTTTGCAGGGTGCCGACTTCGTCGCTTTCCATGTGTCGGCTGAAGCCGACCACGTCCGCGCTCAAAATGGCGGTCAGCTTGCGCTCGAAACTCTCAGACCCCAAGGTACGACCCCGAATGGAAAATGGCCCCCGCCGCCAATACTTTAGGCGACTCACGCATACAGTCAAACGACTTCCCGGCTGGGGCTCCTCCCCGCAACGCCAAGGCGGTCACGACCTATTGATCCACCTCGGTTGCCGGTGCGAAAAAAGGCGCGTAAACTGCTGATATGGAAAGAGAATTACTCCTTAAATACGACCAGCGCGTACCCCGCTACACGAGCTACCCGACGGCCCTGCAATTCTCGGCGGAGGTTGGCGCCGGCGATTATGCCCGTTGGCTGGGTGGCCTAACGGGTGATTCCGAGCTTTCGCTTTATTTTCACGTGCCTTTCTGCCGTGCCATGTGCTGGTTTTGCGGCTGCTACACCAAGATCGTCGCCGGCTATGAACCGGTCGCGGCTTACCTGGAGACCCTGAAGAGAGAGGTCGAACTGGTCGCCGCCCGTCTACCCGCTCGCGGCACCGTTCGCCACATGCATATGGGCGGCGGCAGCCCCACCATGCTGAAAGGATCGGACTTTGCCGACCTGGCCGACCATGTTGGGCGGCATTTTGATTTGAGTGACGGCGCGGAATTTGCCGTCGAGGTTGATCCGCGCACCGCCACGCGTGACTACGTCCAGGCCATGGCAGCCGCCGGGGTCAACCGGGCAAGCATGGGCGTACAGGACTTCAACGATACGGTTCAGGCCGCGACCAACCGCATTCAGCCCTTCGAGACCACACTTCAGGTGGTGGATTGGTTCCGCGAAGCCGGTATCGAGCACATCAATATGGACTTGATGTATGGCCTGCCCCTGCAGACCACGGAGCTGTTGCTGCGTACCGTGGATCTCGCGGTGCAATTGCAGCCTCGGCGGATTGCCCTGTTCGGGTATGCCCATGTGCCTTGGATGAAGTCGCACCAGAAAATGATTCATGACGAGGACCTGCCCGATATTTTGGCCCGCGCCGAGCAGTTCAAGGCCGCGTCGGAGCGTCTGGCCGCGCAGGGCTACGTCCCCATCGGCCTCGACCATTTCGCCCGTGCCGACGATGAACTCGCCCTGGCCCGCAAGCAAGGCCGCTTGCACCGAAATTTCCAGGGCTACACCACGGACGAGGCGGAAATCCTGCTCGGCTTCGGGGCTTCGGCCATAGGCTCCCTGCCCGATGCCTACGTGCAGAACCTGTCACCCTTGAAGGAATACGCCGAGACAGTAGCGGCGGGCGAGCTACCCATTGCCCGCGGTGTCGCCGTCAGCGGCGAGGACCGCCTGCGTCGCGCCATTATCGAGCGGCTGATGTGCGATCACGAGGTTGATTTGGAAGCGGTGTGTGGCAGGTACGGCGCAAATGCTGCGGACTTTGCCCCGGAATTGGCGGCGCTGACGCCCTTGGAGGCCGATGGACTGGTGCAGGTGGACGGCGCGCGCCTTACCGTGCCGGAGGCGGCGCGGCCACTGGTGCGGGCGGTTTGCGCAATCTTCGACCAATACCTCGCGCCCGGCGAGGAGCGTCATTCCAAAGCCGTATGAACGTAACTAAGAGCGGGAATCAGGCGTAGATGTCGACCTGCCGGCCCATGGGCGCCTCGGCCCGGGCCATCCAATCAACCGGCCCCCTATCGTATGGGGTGCGCGACATCGGAATTGGGGCGACGGGAACCAGTTGAGTGCCCGGCTCGGCACGCTTGCTGCGCTGGGCGGCGTTGCCCGGCAGGCGGTCTTTCCAGTGCGCGCCGAAATACTGGCCGGTATCGATAACGCTGGCTCTTGCGGCCCACATTTTTTGGATCAAAGTGCTCTCCCCCCGAGGGATTTATCGTTAGAACTGATGTGTGGCAGAATTCTCAAAGGTGCGGGGGTTTGCCGATTCTGGCGTCCGGACGGTTGCTGAGGAAGTCTTGGGCGAGGCGCAACCGTTAACCTTTCATCAAGTATAACACGGGATTCGCCACGGCCTCGGAGATTCACCAAGTCCACGCCGTAACGCATTGAAATAAGGTCGGAATCCCGGTTAACCCTTATTTGACACTGGGGTGTCCGGGGAGAATCAAGAGGCGGCGATAATCGGCCAGAAATCCGCCACCTTGAGGCTGGCGCTACCGACAAGAGCCCCGTTGACGTTGGCGAGGCCGAGGATTCCAGCCGCGTTCGCGGCCTTGACCGATCCCCCATAGAGAATCCGCACTTTCGCCCCTTCGCCGCCCGTCGCCGCCAGCAGCTTGCCGCGAATGAAATCATGGATGTCGGCAATTTCCGCCTCGGTCGCCGTGCGCCCGGTGCCGATCGCCCAGACGGGCTCGTAGGCCACCACGGTATCGCCGGGCGTCATCCCGGCTGGCAGAGAGCCCTTCAACTGCGCGCCGACAACCCGACGCGCCTGGCCCCTGTCCCGCTGGGCCTGGCTTTCGCCAACGCAGACGATGGCGGTGAGCCCGGCCCGGTGGGCGGCCTCCGCCTTGGCGCGCACGGTCTTGTCGTCCTCGCCGTGGTCGGCGCGGCGTTCCGAATGGCCGACGATGACATATTTGGCGCCGCACGCGGCCAGGGCCTCGGCGCTGGTATCGCCGGTATGGGCGCCGGATTCATGGGGGTGGCAGTCCTGGCCGCCGAGCTTGACGCGGCTGCCCTTGACCAGGCCGCGATAACCACCGAGCAGCACCGCCGGAGGGCAGATCAGCACCTCCGGTTTCAGGCGCCCCGCCGCGCCCACGCGCTTGACCAGGGCCCGCAGCTCCCGCGCGCCGCCCTTGTGGCCGTGCATTTTCCAGTTTCCAGCGATCAGGGGGCGGGGCTTGGCGGTCATTTCGGCGATCCTTTATTAGTTTCGGCGCCTGTATAAGCAAACCTGCGGCCCTTGTCGACAAAGCCCCCGCTGACTATGATGCCGCGCTCCGGCTAAAAGGCCGCGCACCCTGATGAAAAGGCCGCAACTATGCTCGGCGCATTACGCAAAGGCACCGGATCGTGGATCGTCAAAATCATGCTGGGCATGCTGGTGGCCAGCTTTGCCCTTTGGGGCATTGGCGACGTCTTCCGCGGCGGCAGCGATAGCACGGTGGCCACGGTCGGTGACGAGCGCATATCCGGCGCTGATTTTTATGCCGGCGTCCGGCGCGACCTGCAGCGCCTGCAGGGCCAATTCGGCGGCGAACTGACCATGGATCAGGCGCGCATGCTGGGCCTCGACCGGCAGGTGATGTCGCGCATGACCGGGCGCATCGCCTACGGGCTTTATAATATCGATATGGGGCTGGCGGCCTCGGATGGGCAGGTGCGCGAGGCTTTGCGTTCCAACGACGCCTTTTTTGATGAGTTCGGCAGCTTCGACCGCTTCCAGTACGAAACCATGCTGCGGCAGGCCGGCTTTACCGAGCAGGAATTTGTCAACGGCGTGCGCCAGGACATCATGCGCGAGCAGGTCTATGACACTCTGACCCGGGGCATCCGCGTACCCAAGGCCCTGGCCGACCGGCTATACCGTTACCGCGGCGAGCGCCGCCTGGTGGATTACCTGGTCATCCCCGAAGACAGCATGGATCCCGGCGCCCCCGACGAAGCAGCGCTTGAAGAAACCCACGAGCAGAACACCGCCCGCTTCACCGTGCCGGAGTTACGCGACCTTAGCTTTATTGGCCTCTCCCCCGCCGATCTCGTGCCGGAGATTTCCATCCCCGAGGACGACCTGCTGGCGGAATACGCCGCCCGCGAGGCGCAGTACACGGTGGCGGAGAAGCGCTTCGTGGATCAAATCGTGCTGCCCGACCAGGCCGCCGCCGAGGCCTTCCTGCAAGAGCTTCAGGCCGGTGGCGACTTTGCCGAACTGGCCCTGGCCAAGACCGGGCTGAGCGCGGAGGACACCGACCTGGGCGAAGTCACGCGCGATGACCTGCTGGCTTCCCTTGTCGAGGTTGCTTTCGCGGCGCCCGAGGGCGGCTACAGCGAACCGGCCCAAAGCGACTTCGGCTGGCACGTCTTCCGCGTCCGCGGCGTCACGCCCGGCAGTGTGCAAGCCTACGATGACGTGAAAGAGGAGCTGCGGGCGGAACTGGCTCTCGAACAGGCCCGCGACGCGCTTTACGACTACGCCACAGAGATTGACGACGCCCTGGCCGGCGGCGCCACCTTGGAGGAAGTCGCCTCGCGCTTCGGCCTCGACCTCAAGACCTTCGCGGGCGTCGACGGTGGCGGTAATGACGGCCAGGGCCAGGCGGTCGCCGATCTGCCCAAGGAGCGGGAATTCTTGGACGAGGCGTTTATTTCGGAACCGGGCCTGGAATCCCCGCTGATCGAGACCGACGACGGCGGTCTTTACGTGCTTCGCGTGGACCGGGTGACGCCCTCCACCCTTCGGCCGCTCTCCGACGTGCGTGATGAGGTGGTGGAAATCTGGCGCGGTGAACAGCGCCGCAGCCTTGCCGAGGCCGCCGGCGAGACGATTATTTCCGGCGTCGCCCTGGGCAAGGATTTATCGGACCTGGCCAAGGCCCAGGGCCTGAAGGTCGAGGAAAGCGGCCCGCTGACGCGCAACCTTGCCGACCCGGATTCAAAGATATCGGTGCCCCTGCGCGGTGACCTGTTCAAGCTCGACATCGGGCAAACGGCGGGCGGAGGGCTAGCCAACGGCGGCGGCTATGTGGTGGCGCAACTGACGGAAATTCGCGACGCCGACCCGCTTGCCGACCGCAGCGGCCTGGGTGACGTGGAGGCCCGTCTGGAGAACGACATTCCGTCCGACCTGCTGGCCCAGCATCAAGCGGCGGTGGAGACCAAGGCGGGCGTGGAGATCAACCAGTTCGCCGTCGACCGCCTGTTCACCGACGTCGCCGACGCGCCCGTGCAGCCTTGATCAATGCCTGGAAACCTCCCGCTCCCGCCGGATATTGAAACCTTCCGGGCGGTCTACGACGCGGGCCGCGCCCAGGTGGTGTGGACGACCCTGGTCGCCGACCTGGAAACGCCCGTGTCGGCCATGCTCAAGCTGGCGGGCGAGGCGCCCTACTCGTTCCTTTTGGATTCCGTCGAGGGCGGCGAGATTCGCGGGCGCTATTCCATTTTGGGCCTCAGGCCCGACCTGATCTGGCGTTGCCGGGGCGGGCAGGCCGAGATTAACCGCCGCGCCGACCACGACCCGGACGCCTTCGAGCCCTGCCCCGAGGCCTCGCTCGATTCCCTGCAGGCGCTGATCCGCGAGACCCGCATGGAGCTGCCGGGCCACCTGCCGCCCATGGCCGCCGGGCTGGTGGGGTATTTGGGCTACGACATGGTGCGCCAGATGGAGAACCTGCCGGGCGAAAACCCCGATGTGCTGGGCACGCCCGACGCGGTATTCGCGCGCCCCACCCTGATGGCCATATTCGACAACGTGCGCGATGAGTTGGCCCTGGTCACCCCGGCCTGGGTGGACGAAAGCCTGAGCGCGGACGACGCCCACGCCCTGGCCACCGAGCGCCTGGCCGCTGCGGTCGCCGACCTTAACCGGGGCTTGTCCGCCGAACACGAACGCCAGCCGGCATCCGCCGCCGCCACGTTGTGGCCCACTTCCAACACATCCCGCGAGGACTATTACGCCCGGGTCGACAAAGCCAAGGAGTACATTCTGGCGGGAGACATTTTCCAGGTCGTGCTGTCGCAGCGCTTCAGCCTGCCCTTCCCGCGCCCGCCCTTCGAGCTTTACCGGGCGCTTCGCCGCACCAACCCCTCGCCCTTCATGTACTTTCAGAACTTCGGCGATTTCGCCGTGGTCGGCGCCAGCCCGGAAATTCTGGTGCGCCTGCGCGACGGCAAGGTCACGGTCCGGCCCATTGCCGGCACCCGGCCCCGCGGCGCCGACACGGCGGAGGACAAGGCGCTCGCCGCCGACCTGCTGGCCGACCCCAAGGAGCTGGCCGAGCACCTGATGCTTTTGGACCTGGGCCGCAACGACGTCGGGCGCGTGGCAAAGATCGGCACGGTCGAGGTCACCGAACAGATGATCATCGAGCATTACTCCCACGTCATGCACATTGTTTCGAACGTCGAGGGCGAGATCGATGCTGACAGGTACGACGCCGTGGATGCGTTGATCGGCGGCTTTCCGGCGGGCACGGTTTCCGGCGCGCCCAAGGTGCGGGCCATGGAGATCATCGACGAGCTGGAGCAGGAAAAGCGCGGCATCTATGGCGGCGCGGTGGGCTACTTCTCGGCCAACGGCTCCATGGACACCTGCATCGTGCTGCGCACGGCGCTGGTCAAGGATGGGGCCATGCAC
>CAYOOG010000130.1:0-7046 GCA_964405515.1 uncultured Alphaproteobacteria bacterium
CTGTGCATCGTTGTCACAGTCATATGGTGGATTTAATGAGTCTGGACCCTAGGTAAAAAATGTGATCCCGCTTGGGAAACCACCAGCCTATTAGGACCAGCGCCACATAGGGGACACCACCGGCAACGCCCAATGGCAGCCACAAATCAAACGCAAAGAACGTGAGTGCAAGGGTCGCAGAGAATATCCGCGGTCCCAGAAGGGCAGTAGGCACATCGTCCTCCCCAGAACACCGAATCAGTCCATTACCCCTCGTATGGCAAGGTAGTACGTGTTCGTTAACAATTTATTAACCAAGATTAACAAGGGCCGCCCCTTTGGGGCCGCCGGTGCAAGAGCGGGCGGCTTCCCCATAGTTTAGCATGGCCAGATTCGCCATCGTTGCTGCCCGCTCGGGCCTTTATCCCCATCAGTGTACGAGCGCCTATGTCTGCTTTGGGTCATAAGCAGACCTCTAGCTGGAGCAGTAGGGCATGTCTGCTTTGGGGTACAAAGCGGACATCATTTGGGGCCTGGACGTTCTGGGCGCTGCGGCGCGCAACTGCCCATTTTGTCGGGCATGGACAGCCCAATGAGCATCCTGTCTAATCCATCCGGCAAGTTCAAGGGAGAGCCATGTCAGAGGAATTACCGCCCTTCCGGGCCGATCAGGTGGGCAGCCTCTTGCGCCCGGCGGCCCTAAAAAAAGCCGCTCGCGCGTTCAATGAAGGCAAGCTGGACGAGGCCGGGTTTCACGCCGCCCAGGACGCCGCCGTTCGTGACGCCGTGGCCCGCCAGCGGGAAATCGGCCTCGAAGTTCATGCCGCTCGAAAACCTCGCCATCAGCACACAGCGCGGCTTTGCCAGTTCCGCCGGCGGCAACCCGCTGACTGAGGACGACCAGTGGCGCAAACTATCCCTGGCCGTGGAAGTGGCCGAGGAGGTTTGGGGTTAGAGTCTTTCCGGCCCTAGTCGATCAAACCAAAGTCCTGGGCTTTGGCTAATGTGCGTTGGGCCTGCTCGTAGACCGTATCGAGCACAAATTTGTCGTCCACGTGAGCAACGGATTCGCCTTTGGCAAGGGCCGCCTCGAAGGCCGCAACTGCGCGCTGAGCCCAATCGATGTCTTCAGCGCTGGGCGAGAAAATGCGGTTCGCGACGGCCACCTGTTCCGGCAGGACGCAGGGCGCGCCTTCGCAACCCAGCCCGAGGGCCCTGATCAGGGCTTTTTCGTATCCTTCCGGGTCGATGAAGTCCTCGGGTTGGCCGACCAGGCCGCAGGCCCCCAAGCCGTTTGCCTTGGCAATGTTCACAATGCGGGACATGGCAAAAAGGATTTCGCTCTTATTGTCGCTCGGGACCAGATCCATAATCCGGTAATAGTCACCGACGCCGAGAGAAATTTTTTCAATTCTGGGCGAGGCCGCAACAATTTCCTCCGCGTTGATGATTCCCGCAGCTGATTCCAAAAGTACAAATAGCGGAGTCGAGCCCACGTCCATGCCACGAACGCCCTCAAGATGACCCATGTAGCGGTCGACGAAAATGACATCGGCCGCGCTTTCGGCCTTGGGCAACATGATGCCGGAAATCCCGGGTTGCACACCGGCGTCCAAACCGCCGATCACAAACGGATCACGGTTTTCAATACGCAGCAGCACATCGGACCCTTGGGCACCCATGGCTTTGATGATCCTGGCCATGGTTTTGGGGTCGATATTCTTGTCTTTGTCCGGAACGCTCGCCTCAAGATCGATGACGATTGCATCCGCGCCCAGTCCGACGGCACCATCGAGCGCCTCGGGCTGATTGGCCGGAACAAGAAGCATGGATCGAATTGTTTTCATGCGTGAAACCCTATCATCGCAACTTACATCACCATTACAGCGTATTGGGCGACGCGGCGCAATCACCTACTTGACGCGAGATCCGAACGGCGGAAACGGACATGAAGGGACTTGTGGACCCGGCGCGGGCCGAGCCAGTCGGATAATCGATTAACTCTTCCGGGCCAGAGCCAAACCCAGTCCGGCACCGATAAGCATCGTGCCCGTGAAGCGGCGAGCCGCCTTCCCACGACCATTCCCTTCAAAAAACGGGCGGGCGCGTCCAGCCAATACGGCGTAGGTGCTATCGAGACACGCCGCTACGACAAAAAACGTTGCGCTTAAGAGCACCAGCTGCGGGCCCGGCGGCAACGTCGGATCGACAAACTGCGGAAAAAAGGCGGCATAAAAAAACAGGGTTTTGGGGTTGGTGGCCGCAATAATGAACCCCTGCGCAAAGGAGCGCCGGCCATTGCCCGGTGCGCCTGTCGCCGGCAAGTCAATTTCTTGCTGCGGCTGGCGCCAGTACTGAACGCCAAGATAAACCAAATAAGCCACGCCGAACCAACGTATCAATTCGACCCAGCTGGCAAGAACCAGCATCAACGATGTCATGCCAATACAGGTAACGGCAAGCTGCAAGACGATGGCCGAACTGCCCCCGGCAACCGTCAACAGCCCTGAACGCACGCCACCGGAAATACTATTGGCGATGGTCAGCGTTACACTTGGCCCCGGCATAATGATCAACAGCGCCGTCGCCGCCACGAAGGCGAAATAAAGTTCAAAGTTCATGGAAAAACCCATTGGTCGAATCCCAGGAAACTATCACCCCGCCGTGGCGAGTTCCACACCAAGAATGCCGATGAACAATGTTTCTGAAATAAAATGGGGCGGGCATTTGATTGAAGGGTCAGGTGCCCGCCCCGCTGAGCAGCCATGATCAGGGTTAGTCCAAGGCGCTCAGTTTGCCGCTGTCCTTGTTGACGAGGTACTTCTTGACGGGAAGCCGCTGCAAGGTAGTTACGGTCACTTTCCAACCGTCGCGGGAATTCTGAATATCGCCGACCCGCAGACGGGACTTTCCAAGGTCTTTTAGATACTGCCGCACGACGCTTCTGGCGCCGACCCGCGTCAGGTTCAACGGGGTGCCAACGAGTTCGCCTACCGGCGCTACGTCGGTCAGGGCGGCGGATTTGACGTCATGCGCCGTAGCGGGTGCACCTAACATGGTCGCCGCCATCAGGAATCCGGCCACTAGTCCGGCTTGTCTATACAGTTGCTTTGTCATTTTCTTCTCCTATTCGCTTGATTGAGTCTTGCTCTGGAAGCCTTCGTTCTGCGTCCCTCGCAAGCGCCCTCACTTGCCGAAAGCCCGGCGCAGAAACGCCGTGCAAATCGTCAGTCGATCTGATGTTCCACATATCCATTTCGAGGAAGTTGCCTTCCGTTTCCTTAGTGTGAGTAATAATCACGTCTCTAGTCTGAATATACGGCGAAAATTTAGGATGAATATCGATCATTTCTCACCTATACTGTGAGATATTTTCATACCAGGAGAGCCGGAATGGCGATTTTGCCGCCCTTGAACGCCCTACGCGCCTTTGACGCCGCGGCCCGGCTTGGCAACCTCAGCCGTGCAGCCGAGGAACTTTTCGTCACCCACGGCGCGGTCAGCAAACAGGTACAGCAACTAGAGGAAGTCCTTGGCTGCAAACTGTTCATCCGCCTGCCCCGGGGCCTGCGGCTAACCGGCGAAGGCCACATCCTCGCCAACGCAACCCGGGACGCCTTCGCCGAACTGCGTTTCGCAGTGGATCAGATCAAGGCCAAGCGGGGCCAGGACATTGTCACCATTAGCACCGTCCCCTCTATTGCCGCCCGCTGGCTGGTGCCGCGGCTGCAAAAATTTCATGATTCTTCGCCGGGAATCGAGGTGCGCGTCAGCACGGGCATCGCCCTGGCAAACTTTGAGCGCGATGGCGTGGACGTGGCCATTCGCCAAGGCCAGGGCAACTGGCAGGGAGTGCTCTCGGAAAGGATATTCTCCGGGCAGGTTCAGCCGGTTTGTTCGCCCTCGCTGCTTGAGGGGCCGAATGCCCTCCGGACACCCGCCGACCTTAAAGAGATCACTCTTATTCATGACACAACCAAAAGCATGTGGGATGCGTGGCTCAAGATGGTCGGTGAGAATCCAAGCGAATTTGGCCGCAGCATTATTCTCGAGGATTCCAATGTTCAACTTCAATCAGCCATCGAAGGTCAGGGTGTGGCCCTGGCCTTCGAAGTCTTGGTCCAAGCGGACATCGCCGCTGGACGGCTGGTCAAGCCCTTTGACGCCACGATCAAAGGTGAATGGAGCACGTATCTCGTCTACACATCGGAAAGCCTGAGCCGTGAACCCGTCACAACCTTCATCAACTGGCTGCGGGCCGAGGGCAAGACCACGTGAGTTCCGCCGACTCCGCGTCCATACTATCACCGTTACGGCAAGTGGCGAGATAGAGCCATCGCACTCGAAAGCAAAAAAGAAAACGCGGCCCGAAGACCGCGTTTCCCACTCTCATCTCGGGCCCGGGGAGGCATCGCCGCATGTACTCAGCGATCGGGCGCAAGATACTCAGAGAGCTACTCTTCGTCTTCAATGTCCTCAAAGCCAAGCTTGGCAACCAGCATTCCGGATGCGGAATTCTCGGATATCTCCATCCATTCGCCGTTGAGAAACAACAGGGTTCCGAAACCAGCGCCAAAACTGGCAAGAATGTCGTCTTGGCCATTGCCGTCCACATCGGCGATGGTCATTAAAGTCGGAGACTTCTCGAACAACTGATCCCAACCGCCATGGCCGGAGAAGACCCATAGTCCTTCCGTCGAGCCAAGATCGGCCACAACCTCGTCTTTGCCGTTTCCATCCAGGTCGGCCACATGAAGGCCTTCGCTGGACTTGTCCAAAATCTGCTCGGGCGGCTCCATGGTGTTGGCAACGACGATGCCACCTTCGCCCAGGTCGAGGACCAACTCTTCCGGCCCGTCGAACAAGCGCGCCGAGACCATGAATTTGGGTGATTTTTCGGTGACCTGCACCCATTGGGGCTCATCACCACCCAAGCGCACGGCCCAAAGACCCATGTCATCACCAAGGTCAAGAACGAGGCTCTTTTTTTCGCCGTCGTGATCTTTGTGACCATCTTCGTCGTCGAAGTCTTCGTCATCGTGATCTTTGTCATCGTGATCCGTCTCGGCGAAGTCCTTCTCAAGTTCTTCATGAACGCGCTCGTGCTCTTCGTGCAGCTCGGCTTCCATCCTTTCCAGGTCTTCGACCTCCTCACGACGGTGCTGCTCGATCTCTTCCAGGGCCGCCTCAAGTTCAGCATCGGCTTCGGCGAATTTGGCTTTGACGTGCTCATCCAGCTCCTCGAACTCACGCTCAAACCGCTGATGAACTTCCTCGTATTCGGCCTCCAAATCGGCCTCGAACTGCGCGAGATCTTCGTCGGTGGTGTCGTCGTTACTTTCCATCTCCTTCAGGAAATCTTCGAGACGTTTCTCTAGTTCTTCGTCAATTGAGGCTAACTCGTCCTCGAGATCAGCGCGGCGCTCCTCGAAATACTCCTCGATTTCAGCAACATCTCCCTCGTGACGCTTTTCGGCCATGGCGATGCCACGCTCGGCTTCTTTTTGTAGCTCTTCGTACTTGTTTTCAATCCACTCGAATTCTTCTTCGAGACGGGCATGAAACTCTTCATGATCTTGGCTATCTGAATCATCAACACTCCCGTCGGTTTCGTCGCCTGGGCCAGCGGTATCATCCTCGCCAGCCGAATTCGGAAGACCCGCAAGATTCTGGAAATTGCCAAAATCCCGTCCGACGTCTCCAGAAAAGTTCTGAGAAAAGGCGGAAGACGCAAGCGATGTCATTGCTACGGCGCCGGTCAACATGAAGAGGGAACTACCCGCCAATACGCGCAAGGAACGCGAGGGCAGATTGGAGGTGGCATGTGATCTATTGAGGCGGCTGATTACTTTGTTGAACATCTTCCTATTACTTTCTTCAAGTCCTCGGTTGCTCCTACGCCGCGTAAGCAGCGCTGGAACCATCGGAGAATGATCGCAGCCGCCATAGGTTTGCCGCCTCAAGAGGCTCGACACTCCTCAAATTACCCTTTTGGGGCAATGAGTTAGCTCAATTTACCGAGTTGAGGAATGGCGCTCGTCATTGTCGAATCGGCGCTGTTCGGAGCGCGATTTCTCAGCGACCGGGAGAATTCGAGGAAGCGTATTGATTCGCGCGTTAACGTTTGTTAACTGCAAGTGATGTTCGCCCAAGCTATGGGGCGTGGCATGCCGAAAGTTCTTCTGCAGTCAATTTTACGTGTCACGGCCAACGGTTCCTGCCCGAGGCAAATCGGGCATGTCTCAGAATGCATTTTGGGTGCTGAATCCAGTCGTACTTGTGCTCAACATTGTCGCTCGGCAATTGACTGAATCCCATCGACGATCGCCCGGGTCGTATTATCCAAGCGCCGCCAATAGGACGAACGCGGATAACCGGGCGGGATAGGTACAACCCAGATATCCGCGTGGTCCGAGGTCGCTGCGAGACCGGGACCTAGTTCAAGTATTCCACAACATCGTTAACGCTGCATTACGTCGGGCAGCCGCTAGAGTCTTTCCGAGTTTGCAGAAATTTCCTTAATGTCAGCTGTATTTCGGGGATTCGCGCCGTGAAGCCAATCAACAGCCTTGATTAGAGACTCGGGACCGAAGTAGTGTCTGATTTCATTAACGAATTGGAGACCAACATGATCCGGCTGTACGGCTCTGCGAAATCCAGGGCGATCTATTGCTTGTGGTTGCTTGAGGAACTCAATGTGACTTACGAACACCTGCCCATCGGCTTCGGCAAAGATGACCTCAAGGCGCCGGATTTCTTGGCGGTAAATCCGAACGGCAAGATTCCAGCCCTCCAGGACGGCGACGTCACATTGTTCGAGTCCATGGCCATCAATCTTTATTTGGCGCAGAAGTACGAAAGCAGTCTATGACCGAACTCTCTCGGGGATCAGGGATTGGTGCAGCAGTGGACGATCTGGTCCTTGACCGAGTTGGAAGCGCCGTTGATCGAATTGTTCCGCGAGAATCTACGTCCGCCCGAGCAACCCCAGCACGAAGTCATCAAGCAGGAAGCCGGCGAGAAATTGAAGCGCTCATTCGCTGTTCTGAATGACCATCTGCAGGACC
>CAYOOG010000131.1:0-6986 GCA_964405515.1 uncultured Alphaproteobacteria bacterium
TGTTGGCATGACTCTGAGGCAAGTTGAAGGAGTTAATCTCTCTGTCAACAACGCCCTTTGCGAGTTATTGGGATATTCACGGGCCGAACTCTTGAGAGTGTTGGGCTATGACATGGTGCATCCGGATGACCGCGAGAGATTTATTGAATTGTCGACCGCGCTTCTGGCCGGTGAATTTGAAACCATCTCGGCGGAAGTTCGATGGATACGCAAGGATGGCAGTGTGGTATGGACAAACTTGTCGGGAACGCTCATCCGGGACGACAAGGGCACCCCGGTCGCCACCAATACGTTTTTTCAAGACATCACCCAGCGCAAACAGGCGGAGAACGATTTGATTGCGGCAAAGGAGGTAGCCGAGGCCGCAAACCGCACAAAGTCAGAGTTTCTTGCCACCATGGGTCACGAATTGCGTACGCCGCTCAACTCGATCATTGGATTTAGTCAAATTATGTCGCAAGAGGTGTTTGGACCGATTGGCGATTCCAGATACAGGGATTATTCGGATGACATCCAGTCGTCCGGCGACCATCTTCTTTCCCTTATCAACGACATTCTTGACGTATCGGTAATCGAGTCCGGTAATGTCGCACTGGACGAGCACGAGTTTAGCGTAAATTCCTTGATTGAGTCCTGCCGGCGGTTAATCGCCGGGCGCGCAAACATGGCGGAGCTTGATTTCAAGGTGAAGAAGCCAAAGAAGAACGTCTTGCTCTACGCTGATGAACGGCGCGTAAGACAGATATTGATCAATCTGCTGACGAACGCGGTCAAGTTCACGCCGAAAGGCGGCGCCGTTACCCTTGAAGGAAAGGTTGGCCGGAACGCACGCGTAAGTATTCTTGTGAATGACTCGGGCGTCGGCATCGCTCCGGAACATTTAGACAATATCTGGGAAAACTTCTATCAAATAGATAGTTCTTTGAGCCGCAGATACGAGGGCACCGGTCTGGGATTGCCGCTGTGCAGGTCGTTGGCGGAACTCCACGATGCCAGCCTGAAATTGGAAAGTTCATTGGGCGCCGGCACGAAGGTAACGCTGCGTTTTCCGAAAGAGCGAACGATCCTGCCCTAGAGCTATTCCCGGATGAATGCTTTCAACCGGTCGATCCGCTTGTCAAGCGCCGCGCGAATATGGTCAATCTGCGCCGCATCCAGATGGCGGTATTTTCCACTCATCTCCAGGTAACGTTCGACGGGTAGGGGGTCATTGGGCGATCGGGTAAAGCGCAATCCCGTGTCCGGCTCGAACTCCCAGAGCGTGGCGAAATTCGTCTCGACGCTCTTGCGGCAGACGTCGATGGTGTCCTCGGCCGCGAAGCGCCATCCCGACGGACAGGGCGAGTAGAC
This sequence comes from uncultured Alphaproteobacteria bacterium, assembly GCA_964405515.1. GTDB lineage: Bacteria > Pseudomonadota > Alphaproteobacteria > JAPYRI01 > JAPYRI01 > CAYOOG01. Next base: position 1,351 of record CAYOOG010000131.1, read on the forward strand.
GTGAATGTAGGCCATGCCGTGTTTCGCCGCCTCAATGCCCTTTTCGAGTTTTTCGTAATAGTCCTCCATGAAGGCAAGTGACGCCGTGGCCACGTAATCGCAGTTGTGCATTATCATGATCAGCGGCATGTTCTTGGCGTCCTGAGTTTTACCGCTTTGTGTCTCGCCCACGGGCGTGGTCGAAGTCCATGAGCCATAAGACGTGGCGCTGGAGCGCTGCATCCCCGTGTTCATATAACCCTCGTTATCGACACATATATAGAGCATCGGGTCGCCGCGCTCGGCGGCCCCGGACAATGCCTGGAACCCCACGTCGGTGGTGCCGCCGTCGCCGGCCAAGGCAAGCATGAGAATATCGTCCCGGCCCTGACGCTTGTATTGCCGCCTGATGCCCGCCAGCATGGACGCCGTGTTTGTAAGCAGCGGGTGGAACGCCGGCACCTTGGTGCCCAGCAATCCGTTGTACCCTATCGAGCCCATGCCCGGGATGCAGCCGGGTGGCGCGGCCAGAATCGTGTTGCGGCCGATCTTGCGCAAGGTGTGACGTATTAGAAGCTCGGAATTACAGCCCTGGCAGGCCGACAGGCCCTTGACGAACAGGTCTTCCCGCGCGCCGTAGTCGTTGTAAATGCGGTTGATGGTGCTGTGTTCCAGCGCGCCTTGGGGGCAAGCCTTGACACAAGCCGGGTCGCCGTCGCACATGTCGCACTTGATGACGTGTCCGATCTCCGCGTTATAGGTGATTCCGGCATAGGCGCAGCCCACCGTACACAGCAGACAGTCGATGCACTTTTCCTGGTCCCAGGGAATAACGCCGCTGTCATGGTCCTTGGTCAAGGCGCCCGAAGGGCAATTCATGACGCACTTGGGCTCGCCGCATTGGCGGCACAGCGCCAGTTCAAAGGAACCGTCGGAGGTGCCCGGCATGATCTGGATACGCGAGTGAACGGCGTCATCACTGCCCGACTTGGCGCGCGCGCATGCGCTGATGCAATCGTTGCAGCTGTCGCATCGGTCCTGGCGAAAGGCGATAGTGCCGTGGCTGATACCCATTAGCGCCAGCCCTCCGACATCAACGTTCGTCCGACGCCAAGGGGATCGGCGATGAACTTGTCCTTGACCGGGCCGAGATCGACTTGCCGCAAAATAAGCTGCCACATAACGCCCGGATCCAGGGGCTGGTTGACCGTGGCGATACCGAGCAGGCGATCGCCTTGCATGAGAATCTTCTGATACCGGCCGGCGCTGGAATCGAATTCGCTCTGCACCTCCAAGTCATCCTCGCCATTGCCAGAGCCGCCCAAGCCCACGGAAATCGCCTTCTGGCCGAAGAAATTGTACGTATTGGAGGGCACGCCGCCGGGATAGGCGCCAAGCGCCGGATCGTCGGCCATGGCCATGCCGGCAAGGCGGCCTTGCTCCACGGCCTCGGGCAGGATGCCGTTTATCACTTTGTCGGCGGAATAGAACCCGCGCGCCTGGGCTACGTCACCGGCGGCCCAGACGCCCTCGGCACTGGTCGCCATGGTGTCGTCCACCAGAATACCCCGGTCGGTCTCGATTCCGGCGCCGTTCAAATAACCGAATTGGGGCGTCACGCCGGTACTTACCAACAGCAGATCGGCGGTTATCTCCTCGCCGCCGTCAAGAACGACGATCTTGTCCTTGCCGTCCTCTCGCACCGCCGTGACCTTGCGGCCGAGCATCATACGCGCACCCTTGCCGTCGAAAGCCTCTTGTATTACGCCCGCGGCATCGGCGTCGAAGTAGGCGGGCAGAACCCGGGATTCCATTTCCACGAGGCTCACTTGAAGTCCAGCTTCAACCAGGTTTTCCGCCGCGTGCATGCCGACCAGGCCGCCGCCCAGCACCACCGCGCTTTTGGCCTTGCCCATGGCCTGCCTTAGACCGGTGGCGTCGTCCAGGGTGCGCAGCACGTGGTATTCGACCCCGTCCAGGCCTTCGACCGGCGGAATGGCCGGGGTCGCGCCGGTGGCCAGGAGAAGCTTGTCATAGCGCCAGGAATCGCCCGACTCGAGCGTGACCACGCGGTCCGCCGGGTCGACGCTCGCCACGCCGTCGCCACGCAGAAACGTGACCTGATTATCGGCAAAATAGCCTTCGTCCCTGAGCGCAATGTTATCGGGCCGCGAACGGCCGGAGACCACGTAGGGCAAGACGGTCGGCGAATAGGGCATATGGGAATCCCTGGTGGCCAGAACGAGGCTGCCCTCCTGATCGACCATACGGATGGCATGCAACGCTTCCAGGGCGGCGTGGCTGCTGCCGGCAATGAAGTATGTGGTTTCCTGGTTAGGGTCCAAACTCATAGACAGGGTCCAAATGGCGCTGCGAATCGCAAAAAGATGCAAGGAGAAGGGTGAAAAGCGGGCTGGCCGCCCGGTTGATCCCTTCGACACAGCAGCTTGAAGCGATTCCACGCGTCCTGCGGATATGGCCAATTTGCCCGCCTAAGGCGTCCCAGGCCCTTGAAAGCCGGGGGGGCTTCCGGCGGACCTGCTCCTATTATCCGAACAAATTGGCTCATACCATTTTGATCCTGTCTATGAGTCTGGACCCCAGCCATATTGCCGCTCAATCGTTCTCGTTGAGCCAGATGGGCTCGGTCGGATCATTGCGCCACGAAGCCTTGGCCGTGGTCTCTATGACGCGCTCGAAATGCTCACCGGTAATGTCGGCGCCGGCCAGACCGCCAATAAAGCTGACCGCCGGAATGCGGTTTTCCAACTGGTACAGGGTGCCCAAGGTCTCCTGGTACACGGGGCCGCTATTCCAGCCGTAACTGACGGCACGGTCGACGACGCCCACGGACTGAACCTTGCCGAGCGCCTGCCGCATGGCCTCGACCGGGAAGGGCCGCATGGTCTTGACCTTGATCAGCCCGACCTTTTCGCCGCGCTGCCGCGCCGCGTCCACGGTGTCCTTCGCGGCGCCGGACATGCTGCCGATGGTGACGATGGCGTACTCGGCATCGTCAAGCTTGTATTCCTCGATCAGGGGCGCATAGCGGCGGCCGGTACGTTCCGCCCATTCGTCGTGCGCCTGTTCGATCACACCGAGCGCACTCTGCATGCCTCGGCACAAGCTCTTGCGGTACCTAACGAACATAGATGGCCCCGACCCTCCCGAGCCGCCGACCAGCGGGTCGACGCCCATGGGCCGCTCCGGGTCCAGCGCCACGTGCCAGTTGGTGTTCTTCTCGCCCAGGAACTCGTCGACTTCCTCCTGGGCCGGCAGCGAAATCGCCGAGATGCCGTAGGACAGGTAATTGCCATCGATGTTGACGTTGACCGGCAGCATGACATCGTGGTCCTCGGCGACGCGGTAGGCCATGATTATTGTGTCCAGCGCCTCCTGTCCGGTTTCGCAGTACATGTGAATCCATCCGGCGTCGCGAACGGTCATGGCGTCCTGCTGGCCACCCCAGACGCACTGCGGCGAGATGCCGTCGCGGGTGACGATGGAGGAGACGATGGGCAGCCGCAGGCCGGGAGTGCGAAAATAAGGCTCGAACATGAATGCCAGGCCCTGCCCACAAGTGGCGGTAAAGGTCCGCGCGCCGGCCAGACAGGCGCCGTGCAGCACCGACATGGCAGCGTGTTCCCCCTCCACATCCACGAGATCGGCGTCGAGGCTGCCATCTGCGATGAATTGGGCGACGTATTCGGCCATCGAAGACTGCGGTGTGATGGGAAAGACGGCGAGCACGTCTGGACGCGACAACTTCACGCCCCAGGCTGCGGCCTCGTTACCGTCGCAAACGATAGTTTTTTTCCTGGTTTTCACGGCCGCATTTACCGGGCTCATTTGCCAACCTCCTCAATCATGGCGATGGCGCGCTGTGGACATTCAAAGGCACAAATGCCGCAACCCTTGCAGGCTGCCAGATCGATGTCGAACCAGGCGGGTTTCTCGACGATGCATTGCACCGGGCAATAGGTCCAGCAGACGGCGCACTTGACGCACTTGTTGCGGTCGACAACCGGTCGCTCGGCGCGCCAATCCCCGGCCAGCATGGGGTTGAGCACCGTCACCGTGGCACACAGGTCGTCCGGCAGTTGCGACGGGTCATAATCCGGCGCTGGGAAGCGGGTGTCGTCGCTGCTCACGACCAGCCTCCGCCATTGCGGGTGAAGACCCGGGTTTCCTCGTAGCCGCGTTCAATGGCCGCCATGTTCTGCTCCAGCCCGGCATCGCGGAAGTTGGCGGTCTCCAGGCCGTTCTTTAGGGAAGCAAGCGTTACCGTACCCGCAGCCTTGGCGTAGGCTCCCAGCATCACGGAATTGGTAATGGGACGCTTGAAGATTTCCCGCGCAATGCCCACCGCGTCGCAGATGGCCAGAGTGGCCAGGCTATCTGGCGTTTCCAATTCATCCGGGTCCTTGGCCGTCGCCTGAATAAGCGTGCCGTCGTCCTCAAGCCCATCAAAAATGTTCACCGCCCGCGACACCGTGGGATCGATGCATACGATGCAGTCCGGATGGTAGATGTTGGTAACGGCGCGGATTTCCTTATCGTCGTAGCGCAGGTAGGCAACCACCGGAGCCCCCCGGCGTTCGAACCCGAAGGCCGGTAGGGCAGCCACGTACTTGCCCTCCTCGACCAGCGCCTTGGCCAAAATCTTGGAGGCAAGTACCGCGCCCTGTCCGCCCCGACCGTGTATTCGCAATTCGTGCATATATCCACAATCTTCTTAATGATAAACCACGTTCAGGATAGCTTGTGGCGGGTGATAGTCGGAGTCCTTGATGGGAATCAAAATTAACCTGGGGCCGCTGAGGCGCACTACTGGCTCTAGTTATCACTAGGAACGCCCGGGGGCCAGAACCAATCACGGGCCACGGCCCGGAAAGCCGGATTTTTCTCCTATCAGACGGCTAATCTTCGCATACATTGGGCTGCGGAATGTTCGCAGACGAGTGTTCGGTAAGAATATATGGTGTGGACGGGCTGAATTTGGGGGTTCAAATTATGGGCAAGGTACAAGACAAAGTCGCTATCGTGACCGCGATCTTCTCCTCTTCACCGGCACGCGGCTTGTTGTAGACGGCGGCTACACCGCCCAATAGGAGATTAGAATGTTTGAGAACCTGCGCCGCATTGTCACGGCGGAAGACAAGGACGGTAAATCTTTTGTGCTGACCAGCGCAGAGCCCAATGTCGCCGATCGCGTGCCCGGCGTCGTGACCGCCTACGACCTGTGGATGACCCGCGGCGAAGCGGGAGAAATTCCCATTGTCGAAGACATGGTCATCGATGCGCCCTTCCCCCTGGACCCGGGGTCGAACTCCGCGACCTTCCGCTTCGCCGTCATCGAGCCCCAAAATGAGGATTCCGCCGAGAAGATGGCCGAGGCGTTCACCGGTGTCGACGGCGCAGATGCGATCTCGCGCGGCGATAAGGGCGCTCACCCCACCATGCACGCCACCAATTCCATCGACTATCAACTGGTGCTGTCAGGCGAGTTGGTTCTGGTGACGGACAAGGAGGAAATCACAGTCAAACCGGGCGATTTCGTGGTCCAGGGCGGCGTCAGCCACACCTGGCTCAATCACTCGGATTGACCTGCACCCTTAAAAGTGGTCCGGGACGAAAGAGAGGATTTGGCGCATTCT
>CAYOOG010000132.1:0-6972 GCA_964405515.1 uncultured Alphaproteobacteria bacterium
GCCGATGTCACACAGGGCGACCACGGCGCCCTCGTCGTCGCCGACCTCGCGGTACTCTCCTTCGATGATCGTGCCCTCTGGTCTTTGGGCGCCGGGGGCATTCCCGGGCCCATCGGCCATTGCCGCCTGGACGACCAAGTGCCGCCCAAGGTGGCGGCGCAACATGTCACGTACGCCCGGCACCAGCAGACTGCCGCCCAGGGCGTCGGTGACAAAACCGGGCGTCAAGAGCAAAGCGCCGGCCAGCAGCAGACAGGCGCCGTCGAACAGCGCCTTGACCGGCAATTCGCCCCGGTCCAACCGTTGCCGGGCCTCCAAAAGCACGGCCAGCCCCTGGGCCCTCAGAAGGGCCACGCCGACCACGGCGGTGAAAATAACCAGCCCCAGGGTGGGCCAAAGGCCCAGATATCCGCCAACCTCGATAAAAACCGCAATTTCAATGAGCGGTGTCGCCAGGAATAGAATCAGCAGTATGAGGGCGGCGGGCATTGTCAGGAAGGCCTTCGAACATTACATAAAAGGCGGGCCGGAGCTGCTTGGTTAGGGCGGTTTCGGCGCCGCTCCAGGCTTGTTGACACCGCTGGACCCGGCAGGAAGGAAGGGTTAAGCTTTTCTAAATCGCTTTGGTGTCTGCTGGAACATCGTTTGTAGTCCGCCGGGGCTCTGGGCGATAGGGTTATTTGGCCTCAAATAGGCGCTGATCCCTCACTTTTCAAGACGGACAAGGTACGGGTTAATAGTCCATGGGCGAAGGTTTTCAGTTTTTCGACATTATTCTGCTGGCCATGCTGGCGGCCTTTATCGGCTTGCGTCTGCGCAGCGTTCTTGGCCGGCGCACCGGCAACGAACGGCACCATCCGCCGGACGCCGTCAAAGCGTACGGTGGGCAGGAGGGCAAGGTTGTGGCTTTGAATAAGCAGGGTGCCGAAGCCCTGGCTGCGGCCGACACGCCTCTCGGCGCGGCACTTGGGGAAATCGCCGCCCGCGATCAGAGTTTTGATACCACAAGGTTCCTCGAAAGCGCGCGCAAGGCCTACCAGATAATCGTCACGGCTTTTGCCAAGGGCGATACCGAAGCTCTCAGGCCGCTCCTCGATGACAAGGTCTATGGAGATTTCGCCAGCGCCATCGAAAAACGCGAGGAAGCGGAAGAGACCGCGGAAACCAGGGTTCTTTCCGCAACCTCTACCGACATCGTCGGCGCCACCCTGAACGGGCGGTTGGCGAAGATCACCATCAAGTTTGTCAGCGAATTGCTGCGCGTCATCAACGACCGGGAAGGCCGCATCATCGATGGGCACCCGACGGTGTCCCAGGAGGTTACCGACGTTTGGACCTTTGCCCGCGACCCGTCGAGCCGCGACCCCAACTGGGCGCTGGTGGCGACCCGTAGCACTGATTAATGGCAGCGGATGGGGCCGGCGATAAAGCCGCGCCCGGAGTTTTTTCCCAAAAATCCATATGGCTGGTTGGACTGCTGCTGCTCTCGTTGGCGGCGCTCATTTGGATTGGCCGCCTGCCGGTGCCCGAAGCTCCGGACCGGCTGGTCCTGACACCGGCCCGGTTCACCGACCTCACTGATTGGCGGGGGGATGACCACGGGGCGGCGTTGGCCGCCTTCCAGCGTTCCTGCGTCCGGCTCAACCGCTTGCCGGCGGCGCGGCCCTTGGCCTCCGGCGTGGCCGGGACCGCCGCCGATTGGCAACCCCTGTGCGCCGTGGCCGTGGAAATCGACGCCCAAGGGGCGCGGGATTTCTTCGAGGCAAACTTCACGCCCTTTGCCGTCGGCAACAACGACCAGGTCCAGGGCCTGTTCACCGGCTATTACGAAATTGAAGTGCGTGGCGCCCGTGCGCCGGGCGGCGCCTACACGGTGCCGCTCTACCGGCGCCCAAAGGATCTGGTGAGCGTCGACTTAGGGCTTTTCCGGGACGACTACAAAGGCCGCCGCATTGCCGGGCGCGTGGAAGGCCACCGCCTGCTGCCCTATGCCCGGCGCGGCGATATTCAGAAAGGTGCCCTGGCCGGGCGCGGGCTTGAACTGGTCTGGCTCGACGACGCGGTGGACGCCTTTTTCCTGCACGTCCAGGGCTCGGGCCGGGTGGCGCTGGCCGATGGCGGTGAAATGCGCGTCGGCTACGGCGGCGCCAATGGTCAGGCCTACACATCGATCGGGCGCTACATGGCGGATCAGGGTTTCATTGAAGGTGAGCAGCTCTCCATGCAGGGCATCCGCGCCTGGCTTGGCGCCCACCCGGACGAGGCGGGGGCGGTCATGGCGCGGAACGGCTCCTACGTTTTTTTCCGCGAGCTTGAGGGTGACGGCCCCTTGGGCGCTGGCGGCACGGTGCTCACGCCGGAGCGCAGCCTGGCCGTGGACCGCCGCTACATGCCTCTCGGCGCGCCCCTGTGGCTCGAGGCCGGAGACATACGTCGCCTCATGGTGGCCCAGGATACCGGCGGCGCCATCAAGGGCCCGGTCAGGGGTGATGTGTACTGGGGCTCCGGTGCGGCGGCCGGGGAAATCGCCGGGCGCATGAGCGACCAGGGCCGCTATTTCCTTCTTCTGCCCAATGCGGTGGCTGCCCGGCAGGATTGAGATATAGTCGGGGCCATCATGCCCTCGAACACCAATTCCCCCCCTCGCGTTGGTCTGTTTGCCACTTGCCTGGTGGATTTATTCCGGCCCAGCGTCGGCTTCGCCGCCGTGAAACTCTTAGAGGACGCGGGCTGCACCGTCGAGGTTCCGGAAAACCAGACCTGCTGCGGCCAGCCCGGTTACAACGCCGGCGACCATGATCTCGCGCGGGATTTGGCCCGTGGCGTCATCAAGGCCTTTGCCGACGTTGATTACCTGGTGGCGCCGTCCGGCTCCTGCGCCGCCATGATCCGCCTGCATTACCCGGGGTTGTTCGCGGACGAGCCCGAGACGGCGGAGAAAGCCCGCGAGCTGGCGGGCCGCACCTATGAGCTGACATCCTTCTTGGTCGATGTATTGGGGATGACCGGTGTCGAGGCGTCCTTTGAGGGCAAGGTCACCTACCACGACGCCTGTTCGGGCCTGCGCGAGCTTGGAATTAAATCGCAGCCGCGCAAACTTTTACAAAGCGTTGCCGGCCTGGAGCTGGTCGAGGTCTTCGACGCCGAGACCTGTTGCGGCTTCGGCGGAACCTTCTCGGTCAAGTACCCCGAAGTCTCCGTCGCCATGGCTGCGGCCAAGACCAAGAACATTGAATCCAGCGCCGCCCACACCGTTCTCGCCGGTGACATGGGGTGCCTGATGAACCTGGCCGGGCGGCTCTCGGGCGAAGGCTCCGATATCTCGGTGCGCCATGTGGCCGAGGTCTTGGCGGGCGTTGACGGCCCTGCCATAGCCCGGCGCACAAAGTAGGGGCGGCGCGATGGAAGTGACCAGCCGCCGCTTTCGCCAGGCCTCGCGCCGGGCTATTGCGAACCCCGATCTGCAGAGCGCCATGCAGCGCATCAAGGTAGGTTTCAGCGCTTCCCGCAATGCCGCCGCCGCGCGCCTGCCGGAATTCGAGCAGCTACGCGGCGAGGCCCGCGACATCAGGGACCATACCCTTGATCATCTGGACTATTACCTCGCCCGCTTTGAAGAGCGCGTGATCGAAAACGGCGGCCAGGTCCATTGGTGCGAAAGCGCCGGCGAGGTCAACGCCAAGGTGCTGGAGCTGTGCCAAGCGGCGGGCGCCAAGCTGGTGACCAAGGGCAAGTCCATGATTACCGAGGAGACCGGGCTCAACCCCTATCTGGAGCGCCACGGCGTCGAGCCCCAGGAGACAGACCTTGGTGAATACATTATTCAATTGGCCGAAGAGCCGCCGAGCCACCTCTTGGGCCCCGCCGCCCACAAGACCGTGGATCAGGTCAAGGCGCTGTTCAATGAATTCCACGCCGCCCACCGCGCCGAGACGGGCACCCAGGCGCCCGAAGAGCCCCGGGACATGGTCGGCGAGGCGCGCCATGTGCTGCGCGAGAAGTACTTCGCCGCCGACGTCGGCATCACCGGCGGCAATTTCCTGGTGGCGGAAACCGGCAGTGTCATCATCGTCACCAACGAAGGCAACGGCGACCTGACGCAGACTTTGACGCCCATGCACATCGTCGTCAGCTCCATCGAAAAAGTCGTGCCGACCCTCGAGGACGCGGAGACCTTGCTGCGGCTGCTGGCGCGCTCGGCCACGGGCCAGGAGACCGCCGTTTACACGACCTACGCCAACGGACCGCGCCGCGACGGCGATCTGGACGGCCCCAAGGCCTTCCACGTGGTGCTGCTGGACAATGGGCGCAGCGACATGCTGGGCGGGGAGTTCCGTGACATGCTCCGCTGTATCCGTTGCTCGGCCTGCATGAACGCCTGCCCGGTTTACGGCACCGTGGGCGGCCATGCCTACGGCTCGGTCTACATGGGACCCATGGGGGCGGTGCTGACGCCGCACTTTGCCGGTATTGCCCAAGCCCGCGACCTTCCGGCGGCCTCGACCTTTTGCGGCGCTTGCGAAGCCGTCTGTCCGGTGCACATACCCTTGCCCAGCCTGATGCGCCGCTGGCGCCGGCGGGCGATGGCGACCGGCGCCGTGGGCGCGCGCGAACGCGTCGGCCTCAAGGTCTGGGGCTGGCTCGCCCGCCGCCCGGCGGCCTATCGCTTTTTCTGCGGGTTGATGGTGCGGCTGCTGGGTCGCCTGGGTTGGCGCGGCCGCTTCGGCTGGCTGCCCTTCGCCGGGGCCTGGACCCAGGGCCGCCACTTGCCCGCGCCCGAAGGCCGTACGTTCATCGAGATGTGGAAATTGCGGTCATGAGCAGCACCGGCCAGACTTCGCGCGAGCGCATCATGGGGCGGCTTCGGGCGTCGCTCGGCCGCGGCCCGGTGGGGGGCGATGGGGCACGGGCCCTGGATGCCCGCCTCGCGGCCCACAAGCCCAACACCGTTCCGGCGCGCGCAGAGCTGGACCCGGCGGCCCGCCTTGATCTTTTTGTCAAGATGGCCGAGGCCACGGCGGCCAGCGTCACGCGTCTTGGGAACAAGGACATGGTCCCGGGGGCGCTGGCGCAGTTCTGTGAACGGGAAGCTCTCGACGGCAAGGTGACGGCGGCGCCCGACGGCTGGCTCAAGTCTATCCCCTGGGAGGCGCAAGGCAATATTGAAATTAGCTACGGCGCGGCGGGCCGGGAGACCCACGTCGGGCTGTCCACAGCCTTCGCCGCTATTGCCGAAACCGGATCGCTGATGCTGGCCTCCGGCCCCGGCCATCCGACGACCATCGGCTTCGCGCCCGACGTTTACGTGGCCGTGGTGCCGGCCTCGCGGGTGGTCGGCGTGGTCGAAGAAGCCTGGGCGCGCTTCCGCGCACACCACCCGGGCAGCCCCCGCGCCGTCAACATGGTCGCCGGGCCTTCGCGCACGGCGGACATCGGCGCCACGATCTTTTTAGGCGCCCACGGGCCGCGCCAGGTGCACATTATCCTGGTCGAGGACGAGTGAGCATGGCTGACCGCAAGACCCCGCGCAGGCCCACGCCCGAGGAACTCGACCTGTTCAAGAGAACCATTGGCGAGGCCGGCGCCGATCATGAAAAACCAAAGTCAATCCCTGAGACCGCCCCCGCCCCCGCAGCCGGCATGCCCAAATCCCCGCGGCGTCGCGGCGGCGGCACAAGAGGCGGGGGGCCGGCCGTGGACGCGCGTCTCGATCTGCACGGCATGACCCTGGACGCCGCACACAAGTCCTTGGACGAGTTTATCGACCGGGCCCGTGGGGCGGGCCAGACCCGGCTCCTGGTCATTACCGGCAAGGGCGGGCGCGGGCGCGGGCCCGACGAGACCCACATAGAGAGCCGCGCGCGCCTGAGTGTTAAGGTGCCCCTGTGGCTGGAGCGCCGGGCGGGCGTGGCGGCAGTCGAGCGGGCCCACCCGCGCCAGGGTGGCGAGGGCGCGCTTTATGTTATTTTGAAACGCTCGTCTTAATATACAGACTGCTCCGGAGAACCCATCATGATTGGATCGCGATCGAGACTTTATCTGACGGCAGCGTCGGCATTCGTGGCCTGCCTTGGCGTGGCTGCTGTTGCGGGCGCGGCGGAGCCGGGCTTTGACGCGTCGGCGGCGACGGAGGCTTCTTCGAACGCTTCATCAACGCCATCTCGGTCGGCAAATCGATCGATGGCACGATCGAAAGCAGCAAGACCTTGTCCACCACGCTGAGTGGATACCTCGACGGTAGCCGAAGCCTCCCGGACGACCTGCGCGAGGTGTTGGCGCGACCGCGCCTCGACAGTGAAGCGATTCAACAACTCACCCTCTCGGCACTGATGGGCCGAATGATGCTCGGCGCCGACAAGGGCACAAAGGAGAAGATCGTTTCGCTTCTTGAGAAAGCTAAGGAGCTAGGCGTCGACACGCTCGGTTTAGGTTAGCCACCGAGGACCACGCGTCATGGCGGAAAATCCAGAAGATAACGGCGCCTCCAGCGAGGATGTAGGCACCGGCGAGAGCCTAGACACCGGCAATTATGAGGTGATCCGAGGTCGCCTCGCGGGATTGGGCGACGACCTCAGGGGGCGCCTGGATCGCCTCAACAGACATCGTCAAGAGCTCTTCGGTGGCACCGAGCTCAAGGTGGTGGGTAACGAAAGGGTCCGGACAGAGAACAACTGCATCCCCCGAGACATCGTCAACGCGGGCGGCTCACTTCTCTTCGGCTTCAACGTCTTCATCGGGCTCAAGAGCGACACGGCGGTCGGGGACGTATTCAGCCTGCATCGTTTCGTGGAGACCGAGGAGAGCTTCGATGTGGCGCAGCTGCCAGGCAACCATGTCCCGGGATGCCTCGACGCGCCTGTCTTCATCAATGAATTCAGAGAGCTCTACCAGTACTACAAGGATGCCAGGCTGCTGCAGCTCATCTCGACCGAGGGGCGCTTGCTCGCCGTGTTCCAGACCGGGCGGAGCCCC
>CAYOOG010000133.1:0-6846 GCA_964405515.1 uncultured Alphaproteobacteria bacterium
ATCAGGTCCGATACACCGCTCAATGAGGGCCAAAAGGGCCAAGATGTTGTTGCCGAATACGAATTTCAGCCGTTCCCTGAAGGTGGGCGTTACCGCCCCTCGATTGGCGCCGATCATGTTGCCTTGGGCGGGAGGATGCAACTGGAATCTGGGACTATCGGACAGATCCGCGTGAACAGGCGGCCTGAGGCGGGCGCCGGCTGGTCAAATCTTGCATTTCCGCCGCCGACGGTATATTTCAAGCGCCGCGCAAGCCACTCCACCTTCTATTCCTGGAAGATTCCATGAGTTACAAGTTGATTGTCAAAAGAACACGAAAAAAGGGCCGAGGCGTCTTTGCCGGTGAGGACATTCCAAAAGGCGCGGTGATCTACAGCGATCACCTGCTGGTCTTCCGGGACAACGAATTAGCCAGCGATTCCGAAGGCATCCTTCGCGAGTACGTCTTTGATGTAAACGATAAGTACACGGCGGTATCGCTTGGCTACGGAAGTCTGATCAATCATTCGGACGAACCGAATTGCGAATTCACGGTCCTCAAGAAGAAGAAGATTCTGATCGAAATCGCCTTAAGGGATATCGCCGAGGGCGAGGAATTGCTGCACGAATATAACTGGGAAGTGGACCAGGAAGACCTCCGTAGCTAATTTCACCCGCCGTTCAGGGCCGGAGAAGTGAGGTCATCAGCGCACCGGGGACCGATGGAGATAGTCCGGTTCCTCCATGTCAGCCAGCACGCCCATGTCGGGCTCGGGTGCTCCTGCCTCAACTCTCAAGGGTAGAACGCCCGCCCACACCGGGGCGTCCAGATCACCCTCCTCGTCTTCTGGAGGTCCATTGTTCACCTTGGCGGCAGCCTCTCTTATTTCCATGCGCATTACCGCGGTTGCCTTCATTTCCTGCACGGTGGGTGGGCGCAAGGTATCCCAGCGGCCCGGGGCAAGGCGCTCCATGAAGTCCCTGAGCGCCGTCAGCTTGGCTTCTTCATCGACGACCAGTTCGGCGTCGCCATAGACGACAACCGAGCGATAATTGTAGCTGGTATTATAGCCCGAGCGGGCAAGGACGATGCCGTCCAGGTGCGAGGCCGACAGGCAGACCGGGATTCCGGATTTTTGCGCCTTGATCATGCGGCTCGCCGAAGAGCCGTGCCAATAGACGAAGTCACCTTGGCGCCAATGGCTGGTCGGCGTGACATAGGGCTTACCGTCGATAACATAGCCGAGGTGACTGATCAGCCCGGCATCAAGTATGGCATGAACCACATCGCGGTCGTAGCTTGCAAGCTCATGGATGCGTCTAACCCTGGTGCGATCGGTTATTTCGAAGGGACTCATGGCCAACCTCGTCATTGCCTAAATCCGGAAACACTATTCTAACCTTGACGTGGCGATATGGCGACCGCGTGGCATTGCACCCGCAGCACCCCAGCAATGAAGCGAGATCGTTCGCCAAGGCGCCGGTATTGACCTCAATCAAAGATATGGCACAAACTTCTTCCTAGAGTAGGAGACGATCGGGCTCGTGGGTCCCTGACCATATGCACATCGCGGCGGCTTGCGCGCTCACGGCTTTTTGCCCGCACTTGGAATCATGCTTGAATTTTTTCGCGAAGACAGCATAGCGGTCTGGACCCTGGCGACGCCGCCGGTCAACGCGATCGATGATGCCTGGATTGACGCTTTTCACGGCGCGCTCGACGACATATCGGCAAAGGGGAAGGTTTCGGCACTGCTGATCCGCAGCGATCAGGATGTGTTCTGCGCCGGGTTCGACCTGAAAATTGTCCGCGCCTGTTCTTCCGGCGAGCAAAGGCCCGAAGACATGGTCGCTGCTGTCGGCAGGTTGCAGGAATTGTACACTCGAATAGAGCGTCTCGATCAGGTGACCATTGCCGAAATGGGTGGCGCCGCCATGGGAGGCGGCTTGGCGCTGGCCTGTGACATGCGTGTGGCAGCCCAGGAGACCACTTTAGGCCTGCCGGAAGTCTCCATCGGGCTGCTACCGGGCGCCGGCGGCACACAGCGCCTGAGCCAGCTTTGTGGGCCGGGCGTGGCGCGGCGCTTGATTTTGGGTGCCGAAGTCATTGACGGCACCACGGCGGAAGCGCTCGGCCTTGTTCATTGGGCCGTGCCGAAGGCCGACCTCGTCGCCTGGACCTGGGACTTGACGGCGCGCATCGCCTCCCTGCCCAGAGCGGCCCTGCAGAAATCCAAGCAATGCCTGCTCGACGCGGCCGACTTCGAGAAGGATGGATTCGAGAGTGAATTAGCGGGCACCAGATCCCTTTTGGACGACCCGGAGACCCGGGACCGCGTGACCGGTTTCCTCAACCGCACCAGCAAGCGCCCTGCCCCGGCAACCGACACCCGTTCGACAAAGGAATTAGGCCGTGAAGCTCGCTGATCAAGTCGCGGTCATTACCGGCGCAGCTTCGGGGATCGGCCTTGCCACGGCGGGGGTTTTTGCCGAAGCAGGTGCATACGTCTTCTTGGCCGATATCGCTGAAGAAAATGGGGAAAAGGCCGCCGCACAAATTCGCGATGAGGGCGGTGAGGCGGAATTCTTGCGGCTCGACGTGACGGATCAGGAGTCCATCGAAAGTTTCGCCGAGGTCGTGCTTAATGGGAAAGGCCATGTTGATGCGATAGCCAATGTCGCGGGCTGGGGCCGGAATGAGCCGTTCATCAACAATACGGCGGAGTTTCAGGAGAAGGTTATCGCCCTGGACCTTGTAGGGCCTATCAATGTCGTGCGCGCTTTCCTACCTTCAATGATGGAGCGAAAGTCGGGCAGGATTATCAACGTCGCCAGTGACGCCGGGCGTGTCGGCAGCCTTGGCGAGACGGTCTATTCCGGCGCCAAGGGCGGGGTTATCGCTTTTTCCAAATCCTTGGCCAGGGAGTCGGCGCGTTACAACATCAACGTGAATTGTGTTTGTCCGGGCCCGACCGAAACACCGTTGATGGACGCGGTGCCGGAGAAGTATCACGAGGCCTTTGTCCGCGCCACGCCCCTGCGGCGCCTGGCCAAGCCGTCGGAAATCGCCGACGCCATTCTGTTCTTCGCGAGCTCGCGTTCGGATTTTGTGACTGGTCAGGTGCTTAGCGTCAGCGGCGGCCTGACCATGGCCGGCTAATAAGGTCAATCCTCGGGCTTCTATCCGCCGCACTTTTTTTCAATTGTTCGAATATCCGCGTGGGCGTTCTTGATTGGGCCATGCCCGCCCTATAGGGTTTGGAGTCTTACGACAAACGCACCGACTACTTGGGGAGATGTCATGAGCGTGAGAATCGACGAGGAAACGGCCAAGCTGATCGACGACGATACCAAAGGTGCTGTCGAGGCAGCGATGGAAGGCATTAACCAAGCCGCCCGCCCGCCAACCGGTGATGAGCCGCCCGACCTGTTCGCCGGCCTGGATGAAAACCTGGAATTCAAGGTGATCGGGCAATTCCCCTGGGGTGGCACCTACAACGGATTTGACGAATTGCGCGCCGCGTTTGCGCCGACGGAGGGGCGTATGTCCCACTGCGCCAAAGGCGGTGTCTACCCGACGGAATTTATTGGCGAGGGCAACAAAGTAGTGGCCATTTGCTTGGGCCGGGGCGTCAACGCTGAAGGCGAAATCTACAATAATTCGTACTTCCTTTTTTATGAAGTCAAGGACGGTAAGGTCGCCCGGTTTCAGGAACACAACGATGGTTCCCTTTCCTGGCGACGGGTCATGAATTGCAATATGGTTCCCGGCTGAACCGCAGCGGCTAATCAGAGAGACGCCTTATGATACGTCTTTACGGAAAGCTTTTTTCGCGCGCGCAGTACTGTGCCTGGGTCTTGGAAGAGGCCGGGGTGGAATATGAGCACATTCCCATTGATCAGCATGCCGGAGAGAACAAGACGCCGGAATATCTCGCGATCAACCCCAATGGCAAGGTCCCGGCCCTGGATGACGACGGATTGATACTGTTTGAATCCCAAGCCATTAATCTTCACTTGGCGCGAAAATACGCCCCGCACCTGATGCCCGGGGACGCCGTGGATCAGAGCTACGTGTTGCAGTGGTCGTTTTGGGCGGCGACAGAGGTCGAGCCCCGCCTGACCGTGCTGTTCCGCGAATCGGTCATGAAAAAGGACGGTGCTGACCAAGCCGCCGTGGAAACCGCCACAAGCGAGTTCCATCAACGACTGAAGGTTCTCGAGAGCCACCTTGAGGGCCGCGATTACCTGATCGGAAACGATTTCACCATAGCCGACCTTAACGTTGCCGGTGTGCTCAGCGGCGGCGACATGCTGGGGATCAAATTGGACGAATATCCGCAAGTCGTTGCCTGGCGGGCCCGTTGCGACAGCCGCCCGGCGCGGCAGAAGATTTTGAGCCTGATGCGCCCCGCCTGAAAGACCCCGAAAAGCCCTGATTTTAGCGCTTTCTTGGCTTGAAATGCCCGAGCCCGTGACACTCGTCACAACTGTGCTAGACTCTTTGTCCCCTCGCTTGCCGGTGTGACCGGCATTACAGCCTGTTCCCCCTCAATTTGCGACCTTTGCCTGAGCGAAGGGCACCAGCTTGGGCCCAGGGAAACTGAGGGGTAAGACATGTTTTTGATCAATACGTTGCAGAATTGGTTCGGAAGAACAAGGAATCCAGATCAATCGCGGAATGTCCACTGCACGGCGGCGGCACAGAGCCAGATCCGTACCGCCAAGGCAAAGCGTCTGTCGCCGTTGTGGCCGCTGGTCGAGACGGCCTGCGAGGAACAGGGCCTAGTCAAGGCCGAGGCCGCCACCTGGATCGCCGCGGTGATCGAACTCGGAATCATTGATAGTTTGAATACCGAAGTCATCTTGGAAAAGATTTGCACATCCGGCCGTGCCTTGACCGAGAACGAGAAGCGATCCCATGGCATCTTTGGCCCCGACACCTACGGCGCGCAATATGTATCCGCGCTTACGGAAGAAGGCTTGAGGGTACCGGAGCAAGCCGCCAGTTATCTGGTTCATGAGGTCCTGGACCAGCGCTTGAGCGTTTGGCGCCAGCAACGGCGGAGTGAAGCAAAGGTCGCTTAGAGTCTATTTTTCCTTGCTTTCGCAATAGTCGCGGAGTGCGCCCACGTCTTCGATCGTGACTTCGTTGCCTATGCATTCGACGCCCACTGAACGCAATCGGGCAAGCGCCCGCGACAGGGTCTCCGGCTGCATTCCAAGGCGCCCGGCGATCAGCCATTTATCCAGGCGCAGCTCCACCGTCGTGGGTCCGCTTTCCTCGGGGCATGAACCGGCAAGGAAATCCGCCACGCGCTCCGACGACGAGCGCACCTTTTGCTGTTCGACCTGCTCCATCAGTTGACGCACGCGGTTCGACATCATGGACATGGTCGAAAAGCAGACATCGCAATTGCCGCTGCGCATTTTGCTCCGATAGGAATCTGCGGGAATGCTGATCAGCCGCGCATCATCAACAACCGTTGCGGTTGCGGGAAATTCCCGACCACCGAACATGGCCGCGTGTGCCAAGACATCGCCCCGGGTCATGATCGAAATGATTATTTCGTGCCCGTCCTCCGTCTGACGAAACAGCTTCACTAGGCCCTCCAGAACGACATAGAAGTGTGTGGCTTCTTCCTCCTGCACGAATACGACTGTGTTTCTGGGATAATGACGCGCGGCAGAATCCGAGAGCATGTCACGGATTGTTTCATCGTCAATATCGGCGAACAAAGGCACCTTGTTGAGGAAGGCAATATCCTCCCCCACGATTCCTGTTCGTCTCTCAAACTTGTCCACGGCGTTCTCCTACAAGCAACCGCGCCGCACCCATGGGACGCATTCATGGGGGCGGTCGACAATGCCATTGTAGGGATGTGGAGACCAAGCGGCAATATTGTCATCGAATTGGTGGCCCCGGTCAGCCACACTGCACGGCCGGGCGGCCCAGACGGCGCTCATGAGCGGGCTTCCAAAACAAGATTGAGGGTCATTTCCGCCGCACTGTGTGAATTGCTTCACACGCAGATTTTCATCGCTGTGCGCGAGGTAGGCGGTTAACGGCCCGAAACCCGCGCGGCAACGCCACGGCGTCATGCGCCGCTCTTAATATTTCCGTATACTGACTAGGGTCGAAGGCATGGTTGCGGAGCAGTCCGCCCATATCCTTCATTCCCTCTAACGATCGCCATACAATGCGCCGCTGAAGGCGAGCGACCGCCACCACCCCCGACAGAAGTCAGAGGCGGCGTCTTACGTCGTCAATCGATTACAGACAGATTCTCGGCGGAAGATTTGCCGTTCTGTCCGGGCTGAAGTTCGTAGGAGACCTTCTGCCCTTCGCTGAGCGAGCTCAGTCCGGCGCGCTCGACGGCCGAAATGTGGACAAATGCGTCTTTCGAACCATCTTCAGGCTCGATGAATCCATAACCTTTGGCTGGGTTAAACCATTTCACGGTACCAGTAGTCATAGTTAGTTCCTCTAACAATTCTCTAGAATACGCGCCTCACACCATGTAAGGGCGCGGCCAATTTAACGCTCACATTGTCAGGGGATAACCAAGCTAATCGGCGTGCCGATTTTTTAGGTAGCACAAATCGAATGTATCACGTATGGGGGATATGTAGCGTAAATCCCAGAGAAGTCAATGACCTAGGGGATTTAGTGGCTTCTCTCTCCGCACTGCAGAATCGCGAAATATCTTCTAACTAGTTGATTCTTAGACGCAATCCTGGACTCGATGCTGGAGCCGCCATGAGGGTCGCTCCTATTACCCCCAGAATCGTCAAACCGATGTCTTATGGCGCTGTGACCTGCACCCTTAAAAGTGGTCCGGGACGAAAGAGAGGATTTGGCGCATT
>CAYOOG010000134.1:0-6695 GCA_964405515.1 uncultured Alphaproteobacteria bacterium
CGCGCACGAGAACATCGACGACAACGGCCTCAAGACTATCTCTGGTGCCGCGCATTTGCGCCGCCAGCCCCGCAAGATGACCAGCACCAAATCCCCTTTCGGCCAGTTCCTGCAACACCCCGCGCACCCGGACCCGGGCGTAGGCGGGATTCCGGTTGCTTGGATCGTCAATCCAATCTTGCCCCTGACCCCCGAGCGTGGCCCGGAGCCTCGCCTTGGGCACATCGAGCAAGGGCCGCAAGAGCCGCAGGTCAGCCGCGCCGCCGCCCGGGGCCACGCTGGATGCCGCCATACAGGCCAACCCATCGAGGCCGCTGCCCCGTTCGAGGCGCAACATAAAGGTTTCCGCCTGATCCTCCTGGTGGTGGGCCAACAGCAGATGCAGAACTTTCCGGCGGCGGCACCAGTCCGTCATCAGGCCGTAGCGCGCCTTCCGGGCCGCCGCCTGAATGGCGCTACGGGGTTTCGCGCCCCGCCATTTCAATGCCGCGTGATTTATTCCCCGCGCCTTCATCCAGGCGGCAACCTGCCGTGCTTCGCCGGCCGAGGCAGCCCTTAGCCCGTGATCGACGTGAAGCGCCGTTGCCCTGCCGCCAAGCTTTGCCACCCAGTCATAGGCGAGCAGCGCCAGCGCCATGCTGTCGGCGCCTCCCGAGACGGCAATTGCGATCACCGGTGCTTTCTCAAACGGCCCGAGGGGTTTCATCAGTTGCGCGAACTCCCGCACCCTGATGGGCTTTTCCCCGGCCATTAGTTGCAGGAGAGGCGGACCTGCTCTTTTTTCGCCCGCTTGAGCGTGTTTTGCGAGGCCGCCGGATAGAGCGAGATTAATTCGGCGAAGGTGGCACAGGCCTGCTCTTTCTGCTCTAACGCGTTCAGGCTCATGCCAAGCTTGAGTATGCTGTCCGCCGCCTTGGGGCTGTCGGGATATCGCTCGACAACGCCCAGGAAGGTGCTGGCGGCTCGGTCGTAAACTCTGCGAACATAGAAAGTCTCGCCCAGCCAGTACTGCGCGTTCCCCGCAAGGGCGTGGTCCCCGTGCTGCCGGGCAAACGCCCTGAAGGCGCCTTCGGCGCGCACAAAATCCTGTTGCACAAGGAACTTGAAGGCGGCGTCGTACTGTTCCTTTGGGTTTCCAACCGGCAGGGCGGCGACGATCTCACCTGCGGGCGCAACAGCCGAATCTTCACCGCCGGAAACCGGAAGTTTCGAAGACCGCTTGACCGCCGCCAGATCCCGGGTCGAGATCGTTCCAAGAATGCCTGGTTGGCGTCCCCCCTGATCAAGCCCGCTGACCTGAACGCCGGAAGTTGCGGCGGGAGCGGCGGCAATAGGCGGCATGCCGTCGCCTTCGGATAACTCGTCACCAATCGCGGAAGCAACGGGCGCACCGCCCTGTTCCAAGGCACGCAATCGGTAGTCCACGTCCGCGGCGAGCTTGTCCAGATTTTGGATCGCCTGCCCCACTGAATGGGAGAGTCTCTCGACCTCGCCCGTCAACCGCATGAACTCGGTTTCAAGCTCGGTCATGCGAATTTCCGTATTGGCGGCAAGCGTTCCCGTGGCCGGCGTGGCAGCGGATTTACGGTCCAACTTGTTCTGAAACAGATCGAGACGGCGCTCCAGACGCCTGACGTATTTGGTCAGGGCTTCCAGTTCGCGGGCCTGGGACCGGGATTGCGCCAACTGCATGAGCGGAACCTCCGCCCGATTTACCGTTTCGCCGCCGCTGGGCAGCAAACCGGCTCCCTGCGCCGCCAAGGCCGGAGCGGTGGCGGCCAGTAGCGCCCCGACAAATAGATGCCGTCGCACAAGGTTACAGGCTCTGTTACAGGCTCTCATTGAAAATCCGTGATGGGCGCTGCTGCTTCGCCTCATGTTGACTCTCCGCTCGAAACCGAATCCGCTACCCATCGCCGGACCGCCCATCAGTCCGCATAGAGCGCTTTCCGTCCGGATAGAACCATTTGACCGGAGTTCATTTACGCCGTGGCAAGGCGCGTCTTGCCTGGCGATAGGGAACATCGGCCAAGAGACTAAACAATGCCACGGTGTAAAGAAACCCGGCCTTTGGTGGAGCAACTCGGCCCCTCGTGTGCGTTGCGACGCTCGCCCGATATACCATATCGCGCTTCACGCCGCGCCTACCCGAAAACCCGATTTGCATCCATCAAATTGTTTCTATCCAGGCGGAAATCGCTCTTAACCACTCGGATTGATATTGAATAGCCGGGCGGCTATTGCGCCAGAGTGACGGAACGGCGATTTTGCGCCCAGGCGCTCTCGTTTGAGCCCAAGGCAACGGGCCTTTCCTTGCCGTAGCTAAGGGTCGATATCCGGGATTCATTTACGCCCAGCGCGACCAAATAATTCTTCACGGCGTTTGCCCTGCGTTCACCCAGCGCCAAGTTATATTCACGAGTGCCGCGTTCGTCGCAGTGGCCCTCAATGACAATCTTTGTCCGGGGATACTTGTTCAGCCAGGCGGCCTGATTTTCAAGCGTACGGCGAGCTTTGCGTTTCAGGTCGTACTTATCGAGATCGAAGAAAACCCGGTCACCAACATTCAGAACCAGATCTTCCTGCGTACCGGGCTCGGGCCCGGTTCTTACAGGTGCTACCGAAGTTTCCGGCGCCGCCTCAACCTCGGCGACAACCTCAGTATCACCCTCTTGGCTCGTTTCACACGCGGCCAGCATAAACATGGCGGCGACAAGACCCGTCACTTTCAAACAGTTTTTCTTATTGATCATCGAACTCAACTCCCATCCCTCGGTGCCGCTGGGCGAAAATCCACGCTAGGCGCGGCGGCGCGACTAATTACGGTAGACCGAACCGCATACCCGTACAACAGCAAATTACGGCTGTTAAACGCAAATTCCGTCTGAACAGCGAGCCGGAACTATACTTTCGGGCGATTAACGAATCAAGGGTGACCACGCCGGATCAGATGCATCAATTGGCGTCAGAATCTCTCTCTCATTGTATCCAGTGAGATCTATGGACCACAGGCGAGTCCGCCCACCCAGACCCTTCTTGTTGTAAGGAGTTTGCCGGAAAAACATCAAAACCCGACCGTTTGGGGCCCAAGTCGGGGCCTCATCAAGGAAACTCTCGGTCAAGAGGCGCTCCCCGCTACCATCCGGGCGCATCACACCAATATGAAACTTGCTGCCGCGCATCTTGGTGAAGGCAATGAGGTCCCCCCGGGGCGACCAGACCGGTGTCGCGTAGCGGCCTTCGCCGTAGCTGATACGACGCACATTACCGCCGTCAGCGTCCATAACGTAAATCTGCTGGCGGCCGCCGCGGTCGGAGTTAAAGGTGATCTGCTTACCGTCCGGCGAGTAGGACGGCGATGTGTCAATTGCCGGGTGACTGGTAAGGCGCTCGGTAACCCTGGTGCGAAGATCCATGACAAAGACATCCGAATTGCCATCGCGCGCCAAACTCATAATGACCTTGTTGCCATCCGGCGAGAAACGAGGTGCAAAGGTCATGCCGGGGAAATCACCCAACACTTCCTGCTTGCCGGTATCAATGTTGAACAAATACACCCGCGGCTTGTCGCTGAAGTAGGACAGGTAAGTAATCATCTGCGCCGTCGGCGAGAAGCGCGGTGTGAGCACCAGATTTTTTCCGTTGGTAAGGAAGCGGTGGTTCTCGCCGTCCTGATCCATGATGGCGAGACGCTTGGTGCGGTTTTGCTGCGGGCCGCTTTCGGCGACATAGACGACGCGCGTATCGAAATAGCCTTCCTCACCGGTGAGCCGCCGATAAATAGAGTCGGCAATCAGGTGGGCAATGCGGCGCCAATTGTCTGTCGTTGTCACGTAGACCAGCCCGGTCATCTGTTGTTCCGCGAAGACATCCCAAAGGCGAAATTCCACGCGCAGCCTGCCGTCCGCCTGTAACTCCAACTTGCCACTGACCAGCGCCTGGGCGTTGATAATGCGCCAATCAGCGAAACGGGGCCGCACCTGCAATGCGGCGGGCGATTGAATAAATGCGCGCGGGTCGACGGGGCGAAACAAGCCCGAGCGCCCGAGGTCAGCGGAAATGACTTTGGTCATATCCCGGCCGATCAGTGCGGCATCGCCAAACCGCTCGGTCGCCGGATCACGTTCACCGAAGAAGTCAGGCACGGCAATGGGAAGGGGATTGACGTTGCCACGCGTAATATCGATTTCCAGCACTGCCCAGGCCGGCTGGGCAATCAGTGCGACTAACATTGCCAGGAGCGCCGGAAAGAACCGATATCGCAATTTACTACGTTTCATTTGTCACTCATCCCCCGAACATGTCTTTAGGATTGAAGGTTAATACCATTGCGCGCCATTGAGAATACTTGCCGACCGGCATGGTAAAGGGCTCGCACTTCATGACGGCGCGCAAAGCGGCTTCCGCCGCCGCGCGATAGAATTCCTGGCCCGGTTGATTGACGCGCGCCTGATCGACGATTTCCGGCAGCCGCGCCAGGGATCCGTCTGGGTTCAAGTTGACGCGAATCTTGACTACAAGATCCTGGGCCTCCCGGGCGCCCGCGGGCAGCGTCCAGCACTCCGCAAGCCGCGCCCGAAGCGCATCGCGCTCGCTGATCGTCATGGGCAGGTCTTTCGCCGGCTCGACCTTCGCTGACTTCGTGTCCGGCAGTTTTTCCACCGGCGTTTCGGCCGCATTCTTGGACAGTCTCTTGTTCAGCAGGGCAGCGATTTTGTTTTTGTCGAACTTGTGACGGCTGGGCGGTCTTTGGCGCGGGCGTGGGGCGGCATAGGCCACGCGCTTCGCGGGCTTTGGCTTGAGCGAGGGCAGCGGCACCGCATCCCGGTCTTCCGAGGCTGGCGGTGGCGCGACCGCCTGAGGTGGAAACTTCTTCTTCTGTTTGGGCGCCGGCTTCGGCTTTGGCGGTGTCGTCTCTTCCGCCACCCTGACCAACTGCACGGGAATAGCGTCCGGTATCACCAAGGGCGGTGTGATGATCCAGGGCAGCCCATAGGTCGCCGCCAAGACGACGAACCCATGAAAGAGAAGCGAGATGATTAAACTGAAGCGCAATTTGATGGTCCACCTGTTGGCTTCTCAAAAGACCTAGTGGCGTGGCGCGGGCATCTTGGCCACCAGCGCCACCTTCTTGAAACCGGCGCCGTTCACGGCGCCCATGACTTCAAGCACGCGGCCATAATCCACGTCCTTGTCGCCACGCATGTATATGCGGGTATCGGTCTTGGCATCGGAAATGGCGAGCAGCCGGGGCACAAGATCGGTCAAGCTGACCTCCGTCTCCTGAATGTAGATCTTGCCCTCGGCGTCAACGCTCAGGGCCAGCGGGGTTTGGTCTTCATCCAGCGCCTGGGCCTTAGCCTTCGGCAGATCCACCGGCACGCCCACGGCCAGCAAGGGCGCCGTGACCATGAAAACAACCAGAAGAACCAGCATGACATCAACAAAAGGTGTGACGTTGATCTCGCTCATGGGCGCGTAGCTCCGCCCCCGGCGCGAGAAGCCGCTGTCAATATGTCCGGCCATCAGTTGCTCCTCTCATCCATCTGGCGTGAAAGGATGGCCGAGAACTCATCGGCGAACCCTTCCAGCCTGTTGGCGTAGCGCCCAAGATCACCGGTAAATTTGTTGTAGCCGATGACCGCGGGGATGGCCGCGACCAACCCCAGGGCGGTGGCGAACAGGGCCTCGGCAATGCCGGGCGCGACAACGGCGAGACTGGTGTTGTGGCTGAGCGCAATTGACTGAAAACTGTTCATGATGCCCCAAACCGTGCCGAACAGGCCGACAAAGGGGGCCGTCGAGCCCACGGTCGCCAGAAAGCCCAAGTTATGCTCCAGGTTCTCGACTTCGCGGGTCACGGTGATGCGCATGACCTTTTCCACGCGCTCGCGCAAGCCAGCATTGAGTCCGGAGTCCACCAGGCCTTTCTCGTGAGAGCGGCGCCATTCCCGCATGGCCGAACTGAATAACAGGGCCATGGGATGGTCCGCCCTGTCGCCCACCCGCTGATACAGTTGATCGAGAGAACTACCGGACCAAAAGGCTTCTTCGAAAACGTCCGCCTTGCTGCGGACCCCACGCAAACGAATCCACTTTTCAAAAATGATCGCCCAACACCAGACCGAGGACAGAACGAGCAACAGCAGCACGCCCTTGACCACCGGGTCGGCCTCGGTAAACAGGCCCCACATTGAGAAATCGGGCACCGAACCGCCGAGCGCCACTGCATCTATGAGATCGTTATTCATTATGTTACTCCGGCTTCACCACCGTTAATCGATTGAACCGCGTCACGCACCGCCGCCGGCAGCCGCCTGACACGTCCATCTAACCCAATACAGGCAAGGCGTACGCGCGCGCGCAACACTTCCTCGCTGCCGCGCGTAATAATCTGATCCATGGTCATGCTGGCGCCCGACACTTTTTCCACCGACGTCGTGACAGTCAGGGCATCATCGAGCCTTGCCGGTGTCAGGTAATCCACCTCCAGCTTCTTCACCGGAAATAAGGCCCCGCCATCACCATTGCCGGCGCCATTACCGATACTGTTCATCAAGTCCGTGTGGCGGATGCCCAATAGGCGCATCATGTCCGTGCGGCCACGTTCCAGGAACTTCAGGTAATTGGCGTAATAGACGATGCCGGCGGCGTCGGTGTCTTCGAAATAGACACGAACGGCCAGGGAATGGCGC
>CAYOOG010000135.1:0-6474 GCA_964405515.1 uncultured Alphaproteobacteria bacterium
ATGTCTTTGTCGAAAATTTCGTGCCCGGCACGGTCAATGAATTCGGTCTGGACTATGAGTCCCTGAAAGCTATTAACCCGCGCCTGGTCTATTGCAGCATTTCCGGATTCGGCCAGGATGGCCCCTTTGCCACACGTGCGGCGTTTGACCTGATCATTCAGGGTGAATCCGGTCTCATCATGACCAACGGCACGGAGGAAGAGCCGGCAAAAGTATCGCTCTCCATTTGCGACATTGCGGCGGGCATGTACGCCACACAGGGTGTGCTGAATGGACTTTTGTATCGCGAGCGACATGGTGTCGGCCAGTACGTGGATGTCGCCATGTTCGACTGCATCATGAACTGGATGGGCTATTTCCCGTTCATGCATTGGTACAAGAACGAACTTCCAAAAAGGGTTGGGCTTCAGCATCACACCATGGCGCCCTACGGCACTTACAAGGCTGGTGACGGCCGCAGTATTATCGTATCGGGCGGTAGCGGTGCGCGGGCACTTTGGGTGAAATTCTGCAACACCGTTGAGGCTCCGGAGATGGCCGATGACGCGCGCTTTGAGACCAATGAAACGCGCATTGGCAATCGTAAGGAACTCGATCGCTTGATCACAGAGGCGTTGAGCTCTCATCCGGCGGAATACTGGATCGAGAAATTTCACGAGGCGGGAATTCCCTGCGGCATGCTGAACACGCTGGCCGAGGCCCTGGAGCACCCCCAGGCCCTTCACCGGAACCTTTATGTGGATGTGGAGTCAGCCCGTGGTCCCATCAAGATGGTCGACTATCCGGTTCGCATGTCGGAGGCCGAACACCAATGGCAATATGGTCCCCCCGATCTCGGGGAGCACACCGACAAGATTCTGAACACCCTTGGCTACACGGCCGAGCAAGTTGAGGCCCTCTGCGCAAAAGGCGTTGTGCAATGACGCCTGGAACCGGCCAGAGGAGGAGCGAGCATGTATCGTAGCGTGCTCATGGCGCCTGGTGATAAGCCCGACATTATCGAAAAGGCCATGAAGGCAGATGCCGATGCGGTTCTAATCGACCTCGAAGACGCGGTCGCCATTTCGGAAAAGGAGCGTGCCCGGGAGGTCTTGGGCGGCGTAAAAGATCGACCCGTGCCTGTACTGGTCCGTTCAAACCCGGTTTCCGGCGATTTTTTCTTCGAGGATGTGGCCGCCATCGGCCACGGTGGCTTCGACGGCATGTTCATTCCCAAGGTGGAGTCCGCCGTCGAAGTCTCTGCTGCGGATTGGTGCCTCACCCGAATCGAACGGCGGGCGGGGAGTGAACAGGGTGCGACCCTTATCATTCCCCTGATGGAAACCGCTGCCGGCATTGCTGCCATGCGGGAAATTATGCGTGCCTCAACGCGCACGGTAATGGCGTCCTATGGGGCCGGGGATCTGACCAGCGAGATGGACTGGGAATGGACCGAAGATGAGTTCGTGCTTCAGGCCGTCCGCTCCCAGGTTCTGCTCGAATCAAAGGCTGCCGGCCTTGAGCCGCCCCTTGATACGCCGCACGGAGAGTTTCGAGATCTCGACAAATTTCGCGCCGCTGTAGTTCGCAGCCGCCAGTTTGGCTTTGCCGGAAAGATCTGCATTCACCCGGCGCAGGTTCCGGTGGTGAACGAGGTTTTTTCCCCCACCCAACAGGAAATCGAGTGGGCGAACCGTACGCTCGAAGCATTCCGGAAGGCAGAAGCTCAGGGCGTGGGCGTATTCGCCGTTGATGGCGAAATGATCGATTACGCTGTTGCCAGAAAGGCGGAACGCATCCTGGCGAAGAAACGAAACAACTAGGCCGCCATCAGGCGGCTCGACGTAACTTATTGGTAGAGATGGAGAAGAAGAAATGACGATTCTGTCCCCGGAACAAGAACTCGCTCGCGATCAGGCGCGAAAATTTGCGGAAAAAGAAGTGGTGCCGCTCGCCCGCGATATTGATCGGAATGATTCACTGATTCCGGATGATCTGCTAGAGAAAATGGCGGATATGGGCTACTTCGGGATGACCATTCCCGAAGAATATGGGGGCACGCCTCAGGATACATTGACCACGGTGCTCATTACCGAAGAACTAGCCCGCGGGATGATGAGTGTGGGTCGCGTGATCCACCGCAATCTCATGAACGGCGATCTACTGAACAAGTTTGGATCCGAGGAACAGAAGAAGAAATACCTCCCCGGAATCGCCGACGGATCATTCCGCACCGCCAACGGTGCGTCCGAGCCTGAAGCCGGGTCCGATTTTGCCAGTATTTCGACGACCGCCGTCAAAAAGGGAAACAAGTACATCCTGAACGGAACCAAGCAGTTCATCACCATGTCCGACCAAGCAGATGCCATATTCCTGTATGCTAAGACCGATACCAAAGTTCGGCCAAAGCACAAGGGCATCAGTTGCTTTATCGTGGAAAAGCCACGAGGCAGATTTGATGAGCCCAAGATGATTGGCACTCATCTGCAAATGGCCGGGTATCGTGGCATGCACACTTTCCAGATCCAGATAAATGATGTGGAGGTGCCGGAGGAAAACCGTCTCGGTCCCGAAGGCAAAGCCATGAATCAGCTCATGTCCGGGTATGAGCCTGGGCGCATCGGGGCGGCCGCGACTGTTCTGGGTGTCGCGCAGGCGGCCTTGGATGCTGGACGGGAGTACGCTCTGCATCGTCGGCAGTTCGACCAGACCATCAGCAAGTTCCAAGCGGTGCGGTTCAAATTGTCTGATATGGCGACCGACATAGAGGCCGCCCGCCAGTTCCTCTACTCCGTGGCAGAGAAACACGATGCCGGCCTCACGAACGATTTGGAATGCGGAATGGTGAAACTGTTCTGTTCGGAAGTATTGCTCAAGCACGCTTTCAACGCGCTCTATATTCATGGTGGAAATGGCTTTTGCACTGATTTCCCGGTTAACCGATATTGGCGGGATTCGGCTGTTGGCGTCATCGGCGAGGGCACCAGCGATATTCAGCGGGAAATTATCGCGCGCCGCTTCCTTAACGAAAGATAGTCGGAGGATTCGATGGCTATCATCCCGAAAGCACATTATTACGAGGATTTTGAGGTCGGGCGCGTATTTCCTCATCACTGGGGGCGCACCTTTCAGGAATGCGACAACCGCATATTCTGTAGCCTAACCCTTCAGTACAACCCCATGTACTTCAATGTGGAGTACGCTAAGAAGATCGGTTACGACGATATTCCCATGCACGGCATGTTGATCATGAACGTGGTCGGCGGCATGAGCGTGGAAGATCTTTCCGAAGGCGGGGGGCTTTTCCTCGGCACTAAGAATTTGACTCTGAACCAACCGGTTTACGCGGGTGATACGGTGACCTCGTCTTCCGAGATTATTGAGCGTCGACCTTCCGATAGCCGGCCTGGTTGGGGAATAGTGACTTGGCGCACCCGCGGGCACAACCAGCGAGGCGAACTGGTCATCGAATTTGATAAAACCAATCTTGTACGTTTTAAGAGCGCCGCCGAAGCGGAAGGAGATGAGGCATGACCCTGACCGCAAATGATTCCTATTTCGAGGACTTCACTGTCGGTGACAAATTCAAGCACCGGCGGGGCCGGACGATCGAAGCGGCTGATAATTCCTTTTTCACCAATACGACCATGAACACGGCATCTCCCCACTTCGACAAGTTCGAGATGGAAGGCTACATGGGCGGGCGTTTTCCCGAGCGGTTGGTGAACGGTGGTTTTACAATCAGTCTCGTGATGGGGCTTACGAATTTTGACGTGGCGGAAAACGCCATTCAGGACATTGGCTACACCAATATCAGGGTGCTGAATTCCGCCTTTCCAGGCGATACGATCTATGCCCGCTCGGAGATTCTGGCTGTTGAAGAAAGCGCGGACCGCGAAGATGCCGGGCTGATCCGCTATCGGTTCGAAGGATATAACCAGAAGGATGAACCGCTGATCACGGGAGAGAGAACTATTTTGGTAAAGAAACGCTCTCACTGGGACCCAATGCTGGGGTACGAGGCGGTGTGAGTGTGCCCTGGTCGGGTTGGAAAGCCTCTCCCAGAGAAAAAGGCGTCCCATCGGGGCGCCTTTTTTTCCTTGAGATCAGATTGGGATCAGTCGTTCATTCGCCTCTGCAAGAAAGCAGGTGAACGATCTCGGTGGCGTTCGACAACGATTCCAGATTTCTGATTTTGTCGATGACTTCTTCCAGAGTAGATTGCGAGTACTCGAGCGGTGAAAAATCGACGCAGGATAAGAACTTCTGGACACATTCGTCGAAACTCATGACGTGTTCCCTGTTGCCATGTCTGTTTTCGTTCTGTTGTGACAAGACATTGCCGTTCTTGAGGTGGAGATCAATTCTGCCGGGCTCCGGTCCCGTGGGCCGGTTAAGTTCTGGATCGAGTTTTTCCTCGACCTTTCTGGAAATACTCAGGATGCTTTCATCCGTGATTGCCTCGGGTGTAAAGCAGTTTAGATCGACTTTTCCTTTTGCGAATGCGGCCGCAACCGCCCAGGGCACGCTGAACTGACTGTCCACGGCGGATCGCGGTTCCTTTCGGCTATCAAGGGGATGAAATAGTGGCGAGGTCCCTTCACCGTGATGGAGAACAATCTTCTCGATCTCCGCCACCGGAACGTCGTCGCTCTGGAGAAGCTCCAACGCTGCATCAATGAAGGGATGGATCAGGCCTCCACAGGGGTAGGGTTTTAGCGAAATCTCAGCGCTGTGAAATTTATTGCCAAAATCGCCCAGGAGAACGTCTTCATCAATGTCGCTGCGGGTATAGAGTTTGTACAGTCCAAGCTCACCTTCAAGCGAATGTCGGGCACCCGTGATGCCTCGTTCAGCCATCAGGGCAGCCATTATTCCACCGCGCACGGCAAAGCCCGGCCCCAGTCTCTTTGTAAGTGCACCGTCCGCAACGCATTGCAAGTTGCCAGCGCATTGATGGTAGGCGATGCCGAAGGCGTTTACCGCTTGATCCAAACTAGGGTTGAACACCTTTGACGCAATGATCGAACTGCTTAGATAGCCATACAGTGTCGTGAGATGCCACCCTTGCAGGGAGCGCCTTTCCGCACTTTTTGACGCCAGGCTCAATCTGCATATAACGTCGGACCCAACGGCCTGAGCAGTCAGAAAATCGCGCCCGCTTATGCCTCCCATCCGCTCGGCAGCGGCAAAGATTGTTGGCACTGTGATCGTGCTTGCATGGATTAGCGCGCGAATGTGACCATCATCAAAATCGAGCGCATGAATCATCGTCGCATTGATCTGCGCAGCGTCCGGGGCCGTTAGCATTCGATCATGGCCCAGTATGCTACTCTGTTTCGCACCTTCCAATTCGGCAGCCAAAGACAGCATTTCCGGAACACCAGCCTGTGCGGCGCCCGCGAGTCCGACGCCAAGCGTGTCTAAGAGTTGAAGCCGGGCAGCCTCAAGAGCTTCAGCGGGAAGATCGTCGTAGGTTGCCGTCAGGGCATACTCTACAAACCGCTGCGTCACGTCCATTCAATGTCTCCAGGCCATCGTCCCGAGGGCTAGTCAATTGTAATTTCTGGGATACCATAGACAAACAAAGCGTTTTCATGCCCATAGCTTTTGGCGATTCTGCCATAGGGAACTCCTATTTTTTCATGACGCTCGCAAGGCATACACTTCCTCAACTGGACTTTTCATCGGTTCGGACTGGGTGTAGGGAGAGGCAAATTATGGGCAGGATTACTATGGGCAGGATTACAAGGACCAATTTTGTGGGTTCGCTTTGTGTGAGCGCACTTCTGGCGCCGGCAGTTGTCGCGGCTCAGGATGTGGTCACAGGAAACGAAGAAGTTGGAATCGAAGAAATCGTCGTAACTTCCCGGAAACGGAAGGAAGTTCTTCAGGATGTGCCGCTTTCGGTGACTGCATTGACTGCTGATGACCTTGAGGCGCGGTCAATGGACAGTTTGACGGATCTCGGTGACTTTGTTCCCAATGTAACTCTCTTTAACAATGCATCGCGGGGCCGGAGTGCCCCCATGGCCTACATTCGTGGGGTCGGCCAGGATGACCCGGAAGTGACCAACGATCCAGGGGTCGGGATATATCTGGACGGCGTCTATATGGGCCGCATGCACGGCGTCAACTTTGACCTTCTTGATCTGGAAAGGATTGAGGTTCTTCGTGGTCCGCAGGGGACACTTTTCGGGCGCAATACTATCGGCGGCGCGATTAACATCGTTTCCGCGGGGCCATCGCCTGAGTTGTCCGGTGGTGTGAAGCTGACCACGGGTCGCTTTAACCGGATCGACGCAAAGGCCAGCATAAGTGTGCCGTTGTCCAACGATCAATTTGCGATGAAGATTTCAGGACTGACCAGCAATCGGGATGGTTATGGCCATCGCCTCGATTTTCCCAGCGGAGATGAACGTGAAGATATGGGCGACGAAAAGAGCCTGGCCGGTCGTGTGGTTCTGGATGGGCAAATATCGGAGAATTTCAGCA
>CAYOOG010000136.1:0-6460 GCA_964405515.1 uncultured Alphaproteobacteria bacterium
CCGGATGATCGTTTCCCGAAATAACCTGAAGCCGCCCCGCGTTGCTGTGGCGTGGGCCTTTGCCCCGGTCTTTGGCGCCTTGGCCTCGGCGGTAGTGGGTGTTGCCATGGTCATCGCCGGGGCGGCTGCCCAGCCGGTATCCGTCGATACGATTGAGGATTTTGAAGACATCCTGTCCCAGGAGCCAATTACGGCGGAGGAGGCGGTCACGCCCGATCTCCTAACCGAGGCCGCGGAGGGCGTCGTTGTCGGACAATTGGAGGCGCTGGATCCCTCCGCCGTGGGTCTGTTGGATGAAATGGACGGCGGCTTTACCGCCGAGATGTGGGCGGGCAGCCAGCGGCCTTTGATAGAGCGGCTCTTGCCGTCGATAGCGGCGGAAGTGGAATCGCCCGCCATGCAGAGTCTGATGCGGCGGCTTTTGCTTACGCGGGCGGCGGTGCCGGAGGGCCCGGCCACGGTTCCCAGCATGTTGGGGCAGCGTGTGGAAAGACTGGTGTCGGCGGGGCAGATCAATGCTGTGGCCGAGCTTCTCGGCCGTCCAGCAAATCTGGGCGATGACATAACAGTGGCCCGCGCCCTGACCGACGTTTCGCTCCTGACCGGTGATACCCTGACGGCCTGTTCCGTTGCCGACAGCATGCTGCGCCGGGACGCCGGGTCTTATTGGCTAAAGGTGATGACCTTCTGCCGGGCGCTGGACGGCAACGTGGCCGGGGCGGGGCTGGCGGTTGAACTCTTGCGGGAGAGCGGAGAGGAGGATCAGGCTTTTTTTGATCTGGTTGACTCGCTAACCGGGGAAGCCGTTGTGGACGGTGTCGAATTGGACAGCCTCGACCCGCTCTATTTGGCGATGTTGCGCGCGGCCGAACAACCCATACCCGTGGCGGCGGTGGAGGAGGCGAGCCTTGCCATTCTGCCCGTTGTGGCGCGGCTGAACGGCCTGGAGTTGGATGCCAGGATCGAGGCGGCTGAACGGGCCGAAATGTACGGCGCCATGTCGTCCGAGGACTTGGGCGGTGTCTTCGGCGCCATCGCCTTTCCGCCAAACGAACTAGGGAGCGCTTTGTCCGTGGCCAAGACAAGGCCCGGCTCCCGGTCCAACGCCTTGCTCTATCAAGTGGCCCTGCGCCAGCGAGTGCCTGCGGCCCTGGCCGAAGTCATGCAGACGGCCTGGCGGGTGGCGGAGGAGCAGGGCGATTACGCCATGATCGCGCGCGTCAATCTGGCCGCGACGCGGCAGTTGGAACCGGCCGTCGGGCTTGCCTGGCTGGCGCCTGCCGCGGCACGAGCCCTGTTGATTGGCGGCGATCCGGCGCTGGCCATGGATTGGCTGGAGGTCTTGCGTATGCGCCTGCCTCAGGGCTCCAACCGCGTGCCCGATGGTTTTCTTCCCCTATGGCCGCTGTTCGTCATCGCCGACGCCGAGCAGCGCCTGACCTGGCCCGATGATATCCTCGACCAGTGGTGGGCCAATCTGGCGGACCTGGCGGCGGGTCAGCGCGCGGCACGTGCCGGGCTGGTCTACACCCTGCTTGAAGTGTTCTGGGGTCCCGTGCCGGAGGAGAACTGGCGGCGCCTGATGGACGGAGATCTGCGGCGCGAGGCGCCGGTGCCTCTGGCGCCGGTGTGGCGTGGGCTGCAAGAGGCGTCGCAGGATGGTCGGTTGGGCGAGACCGTGCTGTTTTCGCTGCTGGCTTTGGGTAGCGCCGGGCCCCAGGGCTGTCACCCGGTTGTGCTTGCCGCCGTCCTGCGGGCCTTGCGGGCCGTCGGGCTGGAGGCCGAGGCCAGGGCGCTCGCCCTGGAGGCGCTTTACGGCCAGGGGCTGTGAGCACAGCCGCACCGGGCGCCAAAATCACCGGGGGTGGAGCCCGGCATTTGGAATCATTTCTTGAAATGATGGCGGCGGAACGGGGCGCGGCGATCAATACGCTTCAATCCTACCGCCGGGATTTGTCTGATTTTGCAGGGTATATGTCTGCCTCCGGCAAGTCACTCGAGACCGCCGACTCCGACAGCATTCGCGCCTACCTTCAGAAGCTGAGCGATGCGGGTCTGGCGCCGTCGACGACGGCCCGCCGCCTGTCGGCTTTGCGGCAGTTCTTCCGCTTTCTCTTCGCCGAAGGTATCCGCGCGGATGACCCATCCAGCGCCCTTGCCAGTCCGCGCTGCGCCCGGACCCTGCCGAAAGTGCTAAGCGAAGAGGATGTTGGAAAATTATTGAACCAGGCCTACGCGAAGGCGGATGACCTGAACGCAACGGCGTCCAAACAGGCCGATGCCCGGCGGCTGGTGGCGCTGCTGGAAGTTCTCTACGCTACAGGCCTGCGGGTTTCAGAGCTGGTGGGTCTGCCCCTGGCGGCTGTCCGTGGTGATCCGGAAATCCTATCTGTGCGCGGCAAGGGAGGGCGCGAACGTCTTGTGCCCTTGAGCGAACCGGCGCGCGAAGCCCTGGCGGGTTATCTCGAGATCAGGCGCCTCTTTACGGCGGACAAAGAATCGAAGTGGCTGTTCCCGTCGCGGAGCGCCAGTGGGCATCTGACGCGTCAACGGTTCGAGCAAATGATCAAGGAACTTGCGGTGTTTGCCGGAATTGCCCGAGACAAGGTCTCGCCCCATGTCCTTCGCCACGCCTTCGCCAGCCACCTGTTAGCCCACGGCGCCGATTTGCGCTCACTGCAGCAGATGTTGGGCCATGCCGATATCTCGACGACACAAATCTACACCCACGTGCTGGAGGAACGCATGAAAGCTCTGGTCGAGGCCCATCACCCCTTGGCTCAAGGGTTTGATTCAAAAGGCGAATAGATGGGAAAATCGACCTATTCCGCAGCGCCAAAAAAACCGGTTTACACGCATCAAATTGATTTCAGTTCATCGGAAAATGCTCTAGTTTGCGCCCGTCAATGCCTACAGAGGCCCAGTCAACACCGACAAAGGATGCATCATGAGCTTCACGATTATTGAATCCGCCACTGCCCGGTTGAACCGCAGCGAGTTGGCGGTGCCTGGGTCCAGTCCCAAGTTTTTCGAGAAGGCGGCACAGGGTGAGGCCGATGTCGTCTTCCTCGATCTGGAAGACGCGGTGGCGCCTGATGACAAGGAACAGGCGCGCAAGAACGTCATTGAGGCGATCAACGATATTGACTGGGGTGACAAGACCCTGTCGGTTCGCATCAACGGCTTAGACACCCATTACATGTACCGCGACGTGGTCGACGTCTTGGAACAGACCAATGGGCGGCTTGACCTGATCATGATCCCCAAGGTGGGCACCGCGGCGGACGTCTACGCCGTCGATATGCTGGTCACGCAAATTGAGCAAGGCAAGGGCGCCGAGAAGCACATTGGCTTCGAAATGATTATCGAAACGGCGCTCGGCATGGCCAATGTGAACGAAATTGCCGGCGCCAGCAGTCGCAACGAATCCCTGCACTTCGGCGTGGCTGACTACGCCGCCTCGACCAAGGCGCGGACAACACAGATCGGTGGGCCAAACCCCGCTTACGCGGTTCTCACGGATGCCGACGAAGAGGGCAACCGCGATGTTCACTGGGGCGACATGTGGCACTATGCCGTTGCCCGAATGGTGGTGGCGGCGCGGGCCAATGGTTTGCGCCCTATTGATGGACCCTTTGGTGACTTTTCCGACGCTGACGGTTTTCGCGCCCAGGCTAACCGGTCAGGTGTTCTGGGTTGCGAGGGCAAGTGGGCCATTCATCCCAGCCAGGTGACTCTGGCCAACGAGGTCTTCACGCCTTCCGAGGCGGAAGTTACCAAGGCGCGGCGCATTCTGGAAGCCATGGAAGAGGCGCTGCGGGAAGGGCAGGGCGCTGTGGCGCTCGACGGCCGCCTGATCGACATTGCTTCCATCAAGCAGGCCGAAGCGCTGGTGGCGCAAGCGGACGCCATTGGCGGTTAGCGCATCTGGTCCATTCAGCGGTCCGTGACATGATCAGTTTTCTCGACTTCGAAAAACCCATCGCCGAGATCGAAGGCAAGATCGAGGGCTTGCGCCAGCTTGAGAGCGGCGATACGGAAAAAGTCGTGGCGGAATTGGCCAAGCTTGAGGCCAAGGCCGAAAATCTGCTGCGCGATACGTACGCCAAGCTCAAACCCTGGCAAAAAACCCAGGTTGCGCGCCATCCCGAGCGCCCACACTTCAAGGACTACATCGCCGGCCTGATCGAGGATTTCACGCCCCTGGCCGGAGACCGCTATTTCGGCGACGATAGCGCCATTATCGGCGGATTGGGCCGCTTTCGCGGCGCTTCGGTAGTGATTATAGGCCACGAGAAAGGCGAGGATACGGACAGCCGCCTGCGCCACAATTTCGGCATGGCGCGCCCGGAGGGCTACCGCAAGGCGGTGCGGCTGATGAAACTGGCCGACCGTTTCGGTCTTCCGGTGATTACTCTTGTCGACACCCCCGGCGCCTACCCAGGCGTCGGTGCCGAGGAACGGGGCCAGGCAGAGGCCATCGCGCGCTCGACCGATACCTGCCTCGAGATCGGCGTGCCCTTAATTGCGGTTATTGTCGGCGAGGGTGGTTCCGGCGGCGCGGTCGCGCTCGCCACCGCCAATAAGGTGCTGATGCTGGAGCATTCGATTTACTCGGTGATTTCGCCCGAGGGCTGTGCCTCTATTCTTTGGCACAGCTCCGAGAAGGCGCAGGAGGCCGCCTCCGCCTTGAAACTCACGGCCCAGGATCTGTTGAAACTTGGTGTTGCCGACGATGTGGTGCCCGAGCCCCTTGGCGGCGCCCACCGGGCGCCCGGAGAAGTGATCGTAACTCTAGGCGATCACATTGGTCGGGCGCTCAACGATCTCTCAGGTCTGGGCGCTGCCGGTTTACGCACCGCGCGCCGCGACAAATTCCTCGATATCGGAAAAGCCGGGCTCGGCTAACTCGGGCTATTTTTTGGGCTCGAAAAATCCGCCGCAAACCCTTGGCTACCAAGGGCTAGAGTTGTAATTGGGTTCGTTTCGTAATTTGCCCCGCCCGGGTAGAATATTGAATGATTTCAACCACTTACGGGAAACGCACTGGAACAAAATCGTTAACCCGTTGTTTTTATTGATATTTCATTGAAAAAATAGGTTGCCGCCCCGGTTGATTACATTCGGCCGTGGCAGTGCTTAAATTTATTGCCTGAACCGCAGGGGCAGGAAGCATTACGCGGAATGCGGCCCCAGGTGCTGGTGTCGTCCGGATCGAAGTCACCCATGGGCGCCCGCGTGCTTGACGGATCCTGCTTGGTGAAGGGCGGCGGCAGGTCGGCCTGATTTTCCCCGGTCAAGGGGTCGAGGTGAGCGATCTGCATTTCCTGGGCAGGGGCTCTGAGCCGTGGCGATTCATACTCTTCATCGGCTCGCACTTCGACCCGGGCCAACAGTACGGATATCTCCCGGCGCAGGCTGTTCAGCATGGTCGAGAACATGCCGAAGGCCTCGGTCTTGTATTCATTCAACGGATCCCGTTGCGCGTAGGCGCGCAGCCCCACACCCTGGCGCAAATGATCCAGTTGCAGCAGGTGGTCCTTCCAATGCTGGTCAAGCACCTGCAGGAGCAGGCTCTTTTCGATATACCGCATGACGTCGGGACCGAAATTGGCGGCTTTCTCCGCCATCTTGCGGTCCATGGTCGAATCCAGCCGTTCCAGAACTTCATCCTCGGCGATGCCTTCTTCGGCCGCCCATTCGGTGACGGGCACGCTCAGGCCCAGGGTAAGCTCCACTTCGCGCTGCAGTCCCTCGACGTCCCATTGTTCCGGATAGGCCTTGGGCGGGATGTGCGCGTGCACCAGATCGGCGATGGTTTCATGGCGCATATCGGCGATGGTATCGCTGACGTCCTCTTCTTCCATTAGCTCAATGCGCTGTTCGTAAATGACCTTGCGCTGGTCGTTCATGACATCGTCGTAGCGCAACAAATTCTTACGAATTTCAAAGTTCCGCGCTTCGACTTTCTGCTGGGCCTTTTCCAGCGCCTTGTTGATCCAGGGATGGACGATAGCCTCGCCCTCCTGAAGCCCAAGCTTGAGCAGCATGGTGTCCATGCGTTCCGAACCGAAAATACGCATCAGGTCGTCCTGCAGGGACAAGAAGAAGCTGGAACTACCAGGATCCCCCTGCCGGCCGGCACGGCCACGCAGCTGATTGTCGATGCGCCTGCTTTCGTGGCGCTCGGTGCCTATGATGTACAGCCCACCCGCCTTAATGACCTTGGCCTTTTCCGCCTCCACTTCCTCGCGGATTTTTTCCACTGCCCTCGTGCGTTGGCCGTCACCCTTGATGTCGGCCGTCTCCTCCTCGATCCGCATATCGGCGTTGCCGCCAAGCTGAATATCGGTGCCCCGGCCCGCCATGTTGGTGGCGATGGTGACGGCGCCCAGCCGCCCGGCCTGGGATATTATGCTGGCTTCTTGCTCGTGGTAGCGGGCGTTCAACACGTTGTGCT
>CAYOOG010000137.1:0-6322 GCA_964405515.1 uncultured Alphaproteobacteria bacterium
GCCACGCCGGCTTGGTTTTCAGCCAGTTCCACGCGCCAGTTGCCTGCCGCGTGCCGCAACCGGGCCGCCACGCTTGGTGTCGTCGAGCGTACCTTTACAGCGACTTCCATATCAATTTTTCCTGTCCCCTCCTCCGGACCGGCAGGGCCCAGCCAATTGACCTCGCGGAGCGTAATTTCCCGTGCCATCAAGGCCTCCTGGGGGCCGACGACCACCCTAGCCGCCTCGGCCTCCAGCCGCACGACATAGAGCGGCGCTCCACCACCCACGCCTAAACCCCGCCGCTGGCCCACCGTGTAATTGATCACCCCCTCGTGGCGGCCGAGCACCCGGCCATCCAGGTGAACGATGTCGCCGGGCAGCGCCGCGCCCGGGCGGAGTTTCTCAATAACGTCGGTGTAGGCGCCCTCGGGCACGAAGCAGATGTCCTGACTGTCTGGCTTTTCCGCCACCGTTAAGGCGTACCGCGCCGCCAGGGCGCGTACTTCGTTCTTACCAAGGCCACCCAAGGGAAAGCGCAGGAAGTCCATCTGCTCCTTGGTCGTCGCGAACAGAAAATAACTCTGGTCGCGAGAGGCATCCACGGCCGAGTGCAATTCCGCGCCCCCTGCCCCGCGAACACGCCGCACGTAATGGCCGGTGGCCATGGCCGCGGCACCCAAATCGCGTGCAGCGCTCGCCAAGTCCCGAAACTTCACGGTTTGATTGCAACGCACGCAGGGTATGGGCGTCTCCCCCGCCAAGTAGCTATCGACAAATTCGTCCATGACGGATTCGCGAAATCGCGATTCATAATCCAACACGTAGTGGGGAATGCCGATTTGATCGGCCACGCGGCGCGCATCGTGAATATCCTGGCCGGCGCAACAACTGCCCGCACGCGGCACGGCGGCACCGTGGTCATAAAGCTGAAGCGTAACGCCAACCACGTCGTAACCCTGTTCGGCCAGAAGCGCGGCCGTGACCGAGGAATCGACGCCGCCCGACATGGCCACGACCACTCGCGTGGCCGAGGGCTTGCCCGGCAGATCCATACCCAGATCGGACTCAGTCTCCTGGCCAGCTTTGATGTCCCTGTTCATGGCCTCAATATAGGCGCTCGGGGCTGCGGGGCAAGGCGCAGCGGCACGACGCGATCAGTCCGGGGGTCCAACGCTGTAGGGTACGCGGGCACCGCCGTCGACGCGCCGATGCCCGTGCCGCCGCCGGTAATGATCGCCGCAACGCCCTTTGCATCCATCAGTTCAGTATCCCCGGTGTGAGCGCCCGGAAATCAGTCAGCCTTCGCCCAATCGAATTTCGCGATGGTAATCCCCAAGCCCAAGGCATCCTCGGCTTTGAGAAAAAATTCGTCCAAACCGACGATGCCCTGGTTGGAGATTTTGTCTTCCGCCATGCGCCCTATGATACCAACCCCATTGCCTTCCAATTCGGCAATGGCGGCATCGGCGTCCGGCACTTTGAACGAGACCGCTACGATAACGGCATCCTCACTGTCCCCGATTTTTCCGGCGAGTCCGGCGAGATGGGGCGGCATTTGGTCCGTCGGCGGCTTGGTAAGGGAGATGAGCTCAATCTGATGCTTGAAACTAAGGCCGACACGCACACCCATTTCCACCATCTCGGGCTTTTTTATCTCTTCCATCTCAAGCCCCAGGACATCGGCAAAGAACGCCATGCCCTTGTCGAAATCCTTAATGCCGAAAACAACTCGATCTACCTTTTCTATATTCACGACCTCACTCCTATTTTGAAAAATACTGCCCGACGTCAGGTGATAAATTCGGCCGACGGATGCGCCCGCGGAAACGCCTTGTAATGCTCGATTACACGGCTGAACAGACGATCTGATTTTGTCAGGGTGGTGTCAAATTGCGCCACGCTCATGATCATTCTCCCACCTTGAGTCTTTCTTTTCTTTATTACTGTTGGTGCGCCATCGCGGGGAATAGGCGGCGGGTCGTATGTCTCGTCACTGATTGCAGCGTTCCGGCCCTCGGCACGGATACTGATATCAACAGTGCTATTCGGCCCCTCGCCCTGTGGCTCAACAATAACGAAGAGTTTGCCGCCCCGGGCAAGGCACTCCGAAGTTGTCAGGATTACGTTCAGCAGGAGTTTAACGATGGTCTTGTCGACACTCTGGTCGGGTGAGTTCCACTCGACCTCGGTCTTGCCACTTTCGAAAAAGGATTCCGCGGTGCGCTGGGCATCGCGTAGGTTGATTGTCGATCCGAGCCCACCGGCAACACCAAAGGCCACACGGTAGAATTGCAGCCGGCGCGAGGCTTCCTCGGCGCTGTGGCTGAGCAACACAAGCGCTTGGCGTTGCATCTCCCGGTCGCTTTCTTCCTCCAGAATCTCGACACCATTGGCCAGCGCCCCAATCGGACTGACCAGGTCGTGGCACAAGCGGAAGCAAAGCATCGCTCCAAGTTCAAGGTCGTCCATGCCCCTCATGTTCCTGTCCGCATTCGCCGAATTCGGCGGCATAATACCAGGGTTGCTTGCCGAGACACCTTCATTTTGTTCCATATCATCGGCTCGCGCTTCGCCCACCGGCTCTGAAAACAGTTTATTCACGCCCCATCTCTCTTTCAAAATAAAATCAATGGCACTTACCGTTGTAGCCCGAAGCCGTTAAGAAACAGGAAATTAGGATGCTGGAACCTCTTTCACCGGGAATGTTCGTGCGCCACCCGGCCCAGCCAGACTGGGGACTAGGCCAGATTCAGTCCGTAGACGGCGACCGGGTCACGGTGTCTTTTGAGCATGCCGGTAAGCGGACCATTAATGCCGATGTGATTGATCTGGAAGTAGTGGAGACAGGGCACACCGGCTGAAGGGAACGGTTGGCACTGGCCTCTCAGGACCGCTAAACTCGCGGCTGATGGTGGTTCGCCACCGCAGGGGAAATTTCCACGATTATGAGTGAATCGGGAGAAATCAACGCCCGAAAAGGGACTCCGGCGTTTGGGGCCGTATCGGGCGCTGGATTGGGCGATGGACGGCGCGCGCGGGCCTTTCCCAAAGGCCGGCAGGTGGAGCCCGAGGCCCTAACACAAGTGCGGGAATTATTAGTCGACCGGCCCCGGCGCCGCGATCTGCTTGTCGAGCATTTGCATCTGCTGAATGATCGTTTCGGCATTCTAACCGCCTCCCATGTTGTCGCCTTGGCCGAGGAAATGGGCCTTCCCGCAGTCGAGGTTTGGGAGGTCGCGAGCTTCTACCACAAC
The DNA here is from genome assembly GCA_964405515.1 of uncultured Alphaproteobacteria bacterium. Taxonomy (GTDB): domain Bacteria; phylum Pseudomonadota; class Alphaproteobacteria; order JAPYRI01; family JAPYRI01; genus CAYOOG01. The sequence goes on from CAYOOG010000137.1 coordinate 3,237, forward strand.
TTCGAAGTCACCCGTGACGACAGCGAGGCCACGCCCGAGGCCGTGCTCAGGGTGTGCGACAGCCTGCCCTGCGCCCTCGCCGGCGCCGAAGAGCTCTATCAGGAGCTGTCGCAAAAGTTGGAAGGCAGCGGCGTCCGCGTACTCAAGGCGGCCTGCATGGGCCGGTGTGGCGGCGCCCCAGTGGTTCGCCACGGCACAACCTATTTGGAAAACACCGACGCTGAAAGCGCCCGCATTGCCGCCTCCCAAACCGCCGGCAACGCTTCCCTGCCCGCCTACGCTGATTACGCGGCTTACCTTGACGACGGCGGCTACGGGCTTTTGCGATCCTGTTTGGAAGGAAAGCGCGCGGCGAAGGATATCCTTGCGGCACTTGAAGACTCGGGTTTGCGCGGACTTGGCGGCGCCGGCTTCCCGACCGCGCGCAAGTGGCAACTGGTTGCCGCGGAATCCGCCCCCAGGCTGATGGCGGTCAACGGCGACGAAAGCGAGCCCGGCACCTTCAAGGACCGCCACTTTCTTCTGAAGGACCCCCACCGCGTGCTGGAGGGCATGTTGATTGGTGCCTGGGTCACTGGCGCGGAGGAAATCTACGTCTACCTTCGCGACGAATACGCCGATGTTCGCGGTATTTTGGAAAATGAGCTGGCGAAACTGGCCGGCGCGGGCCTCGCCAAGTACGAGGACGCAGGCAGCGCGGGGCCGTTGGTTCACCTGCGCCGGGGCGCGGGCGCCTACATCTGCGGCGAGGAATCGGCCATGCTTGAGAGCCTCGAGGGCCGCCGCGGCCTGCCCCGCCACAAGCCGCCCTTTCCGGCCCAGGTGGGCCTGTTTGGCCGACCGACGCTGATCAACAACATAGAGACACTTTATTGGGTGCGGGACTTGGTGGAAAAAGGCCCCGAACTGTTCACGGGCGAGGGACGCAACGGGCGGCAGGGATTACGCTCCTTTTCCGTCTCCGGCCGGGTGCACGACCCAGGCGTAAAGCTGGCGCCCGCCGGAATCACCGCACGAGAATTGATCAACGAGTACTGCGGCGGCATGGCGGAAGGTCATACCCTGGCGGCCTACCTGCCGGGCGGGGCCTCGGGCGGCATCCTGCCCGCGAGCATGGCTGATGTCCCCCTCGATTTCGGCACCCTGGAAGAGCACGGCTGCCTCATCGGCTCGGCGGCGCTGATTGTGCTGTCGGACGCCGACGATTTGAAGGCAGCGGCACTCAATCTGATGCAATTCTTCGAGAATGAATCCTGCGGCCAGTGCACGCCCTGCCGCAGCGGCACGGAAAAAGCGGCCCAGCTCATGGCGGTGGACCACTGGGATCAAGCCATACTGCAAGAACTTGCCGACTGCATGGCGGAAGCGTCCATTTGCGGCCTCGGCTACGCTGCAGCCAATCCCTTGCGATCCTTGATCCGGTACTTTCCGGAGGCCATGTCATGACGCGGTTTACGCTGAACGGCAAACAGGTCACCGCCAAGCCCGGAGAAAGCCTCTGGCAAGCCGCCAAGCGCCTGGGCGTGGATATACCGCATCTTTGCCACAGTCCCGCCGCAAGCTATCGCGCCGACGGTAATTGCCGCGCCTGCATGGTCGATATAGAAGGCGAGCGCGTTCTGGCTGCCTCATGCATTCGCCAGCCCACCGAGAATATGGTGGTCGACACCGAAAGCGAGCGCGCGGTGGCGGCGCGGAACTTTGTTGTCGAAATGCTTCTCGCCGACCAGCCCGCGCGGGCCGACGCCCACGACGCCGGGAGCCACCTTTGGCAGACGGCAGACGCGGCGGGACTGGCTTCGAGCCGCCTACCCCCCCGCGAAGGCGAGCGGCCCGCCCCCGATGACAGCCATCCGGCCATTGCCGTCAATATGGATGCCTGCATCCTTTGCGGGCTTTGCCTACGAGCCTGCCGCGAGGTTCAAGGCAACGACGTAATCGGCATCGCCGGCCACGGGGCCCGGGCGCGGATTGTCTTTGACCTGGGCGACGACATGGGGGCAAGCAGTTGCGTCGGCTGCGGCGAGTGTGTGCAGGCCTGCCCGACGGCGGCGCTCGCCCCCACGGGCGGCGCATTGAAGGCCAAGCCGGACAAACAGGTCCACAGCGTCTGCCCCTATTGCGGCGTCGGCTGCCAGCTCACGTTCAACGTCAAGGACAACCGAATTCTATATGTCGACGGCCGCGAGGGCCCGGCCAACCGGGGCCGGCTTTGCGTCAAAGGCCGCTATGGACTTGATTACGTCAACCACCCCCACCGCCTGACCGTGCCCCTGATCCGCCTCGAGGACGCAGAGAAAGAGGATTCAGCGGTCGACCCTTCGACGCCTCTCAGTCACTTTCGCGAGGCCACCTGGGAAGAAGCTCTGGACGTGGCGGCCAAGAGCCTCCGCGAGATCCGCGACAAGGACGGCGGCGGGGCGTTGGCCGGGTTCGGCTCCGCCAAGGGCTCCAACGAGGAGGCCTATCTCTTCCAAAAGCTGGTTCGCGCCGGCTTCGGCACCAACAACGTGGACCATTGCACGCGGCTTTGCCACGCCTCGTCCGTGGCGGCGCTAATGGAAACCATTGGCTCCGGCGCCGTGACCGCGCCCTTCGCCGAAGCGGCCAATGCCGACGTGATCATCGTCATCGGCACCAACACCGCGTCCAACCATCCGGTGGCGGCGACCTTCATGCGAAATGCCGCGCGCGCGGGCACGACACTTATTGTCATCGACCCGCGTGGCGTCGGTCTGGCCCGGGACGCCACCCATGTCCTCAATCAAAAACCGGGCAGCGACGTGGCGCTTCTTAATGCCATGATGAACGTGATCGTCGCCGAAGAGCTTGTGGATACGCAATATGTTGCCGCTCATACAGAGGGCTTCAACGAGCTGGCAGCGCATCTGGCGGAATTCATGCCGGAGGCCATGGCCCCCATATGCGGCGTCGATGCCGAAACCATTAGGGCCGCGGCGCGGGCCTATGGCAGGGCCGACACGGCCATGATCTTTTGGGGCATGGGCGTCTCCCAGCACGTGCACGGCACCGATAACGCCCGTTGCCTTATTTCGCTGGCGCTGATGTGCGGCCAGGTCGGACGC
>CAYOOG010000138.1:0-6201 GCA_964405515.1 uncultured Alphaproteobacteria bacterium
TGCCGCTGATCTGTTACCTGATCGGCAGTTTTGCCCTGGTCACATTGTTGATGAAGAACCACCTTATGGACAACTTAGCCGCGGACTATATCCGCACCGCTATTGCCAAGGGCGTGTCCTTCAAGAAAGCGGTATTGCGCCATGCGCTCAGGAACTCGCTGATCCCCATTGCCACGACCTTTGGCCAGAACATTGTGCTGCTGGTCACCGGCTCTTTTCTTATCGAGACCATTTTCGACATTAACGGCTTCGGGCTGCTGGGCCTGACCGCCATATTGGACCGCGACTATCCCGTGGTCATGGGCGTGGTGTTCCTGAGCAGCCTGTTGCTCTTGGTGGGCAACATCATTTCCGACATTCTGGTCGCCATCGTCGACCCGCGCATTCGATTCAGGTAGGAGCCCGCTCGTCGTGATTCACCTTAACCCCATGACGGTGAAAAAGCTGCGGCGCTTCCGCGCCATCAAGCGCGGGTATTACTCTTTTCTGGCGTTGATGCTTTTACTGCTGATCAGCGTAGGTGGCGAGATGCTGATCAATAGCCGCGCGCTTGTGGTCAGCTACCAGGGAGAGATTTTCTTTCCCACCTACGGCGCCTTTCATGCCGGTGCCGACTTTGGCCAAGACTACAGCTACGAAACTGACTATAGGGCGCTTCAGGCGAAGTTTGCGGCCGCGGACGAGGGCGATTGGGTCTTGATGCCGCTGCTTAAATACAACGCTTATGAAAACGATGACGTGGACGGCGTGTTCAAGCCGGCGGCACCGTCTCTTACCGACGGGCACCTGCTCGGCACCGACACCACGGGCCGGGATATTATGGCGCGCCTGTTCTACGGCATTCGCATTGCGCTGATGTTTTCAATGGCCTTCATGACGGCGGTGTATTTGATCGGTATCACTATTGGTTGCGCCATGGGCTATTTTGGCGGCGTCTTTGATCTGGTGGTACAACGCGTGATCGAGATTTGGTCGAACATTCCGTTCCTTTACATGGTGATTATCGTCTTTTCGGTAATACCAGCCACCTACACAATTCCGGCGCGGATTCTGATTTTGCTTTTGGTCATGGTGCTGTTTTCCTGGACCGGCATGACCTATTACATGCGCACCGCGACCTACCGGGAAAAAGAGCGCGACTACACGGCGGCGGCGCGGGTCATCGGCGCCGGCACCGGGCGGATCATATTTCACCACATTCTGCCGAACACTATTTCGACCATCGTGACCTTCATGCCGTTTACAGTGGCTTCGGCCATAATCGCCATCACGGCGCTGGATTTTCTGGGCTTCGGCCTGCCGCCACCAACGCCGAGCATCGGCGAACTCTTAAAGCAGGGCACGGCAACACTCAGGACCGCGCCGTGGATCGTCAGTTCGGCCTTCGGCGCGCTGGTGGTCTTGTTGACCCTTGTCACTTTTGTCGGGGAGGCCGTGCGAGAGGCCTTCGACCCCAAGAAATTCACCACTTATCAATGAGGTGTTGAAGATGAACAAAGCTTGGAAATCTCTCACGGCGCCGTTCTTGCTGGCGGCCCTTGTGTCCCTTTCCGGTTGCGGTCAGGAAGAGCAAGCTGAGGTGCGCGACAACACCCAGGAAGTGCTTGATTACTACGCCGCTAACCCTGAATTCTTCTCCTTCAAGACCTTGGCTGATCTGCCGGACGATCTGGTCTGGATCAATAATATGGACCTGCCCGAAATAGGCTCACCCAATGCCAAGAAGGGCGGCACCCAGTATGAATACGTACGGGACTTCCCGCGTACACTCCGCCATGTTGGGCCGGATTCCAACGGCTCCTTCCGGCCCTACATTTTGGACTACACAAAACTGTTCGCCGGCCATCGGCATCCGGACAAATTCGAATTCATTCCCGGCGTGGCGAAGGAATGGGCCGTGTCCAAGGAGCGCAAGACCGTCTATGTGAGGCTAGACCCGGATGCCCGCTGGTCGGACGGCGTGCCCTTCACCGCCAATGACATACTGTTTTCGTTTTTCTTCTATCAGTCGAAGTACATCGTCGCGCCCTGGTATAACAATTATTACAACGTCACCTTCGACAACATCACCAAGTACGATGATCTTACCTATTCCGTTAGCCTGCCCGAAGCACGGCCGGACATGGACTACCGCGCGCTTGATATTACGCCCATACCCCAGCACTTTTTCAAGGAGTTGGGTGACGACTATGTGGATCGCTATCAGTGGAAATTCATGCCCACGACAGGGCCCTACATCATCAAGCCCGAGGATATTAGAAAAGGCCGTTCCATCACCTTGACGCGGCTCGAGGATTGGTGGGCCAAGGACAAGAAATTCTGGCGTTACCGCTATAATCCGGACCGCGTTCACATCTCCGTCATCCGCGACGTGGCGAAGGCCTTCGAGACTTTCAAGAAGGGTGAACTGGACGTTATTACTCTGAACACTTCAGAGTATTGGTACGATAAACTGCCGAACAGCGATCCGGATGTCGAAGACGGCTACATTCACAAAGCGCAGTTCTATAATATAAAGCCACGCCCGACCTACGGTCTGTGGATCAATGAAGCCAAGTTCCTTCTTGATAATCGCGACGTTCGTGTTGGTATCAATTACGCCAGTAACTGGAAGCTCGTGATCGACAAATTCTTCCGCGGTGATTATTTCCGCATGCGCACCACAGCCGATGGCTTTGGCCCATTTACGCACCCAACCATGAAGGCGAGGCCATTCGATATTGACAAGGCGCTGGAATCCTTCGCCAAGGCCGGATTCACGAAACGCGGCCCGGACGGGATTCTGGTCAACGGCGAGGGCCAGCGGCTCTCTTTCACTCTGAGCACAGGTTACGAATCCTTGAAAGATGTTCTCACTATTCTCAAGGAAGAGGCTGCCAAGGCTGGCCTGGAATTCCGCTTGGAGGTTTTGGATAGCACGGCAGCGTGGAAAAAAGTGCAGGAGAAAAAGCACGATATACATTTCAGTGCCTTCAACAACTCACTGGAACTCTACCCTCGCTATTGGGAGACATACCATTCGGCCAATGCCTACGATCAGGCGTTCCTCGAAGACGGATCAGTCAATCTGGAGCGCAAGTTGAAGACCCAGACCAATAATTTGCAAAGCTTGGCTGATCCTGAGCTGGATGAATTGATTGTCAAATACGATCACTCCGACGACGCCGATGAAATGATCCGCCTCGCGTATCAGATGGAGGAAATGCTCTACGAGGACGCCTCTTTCGTCCCCGGCTTTATTCAACCCTTCTACCGCACCGGCTATTGGCGCTGGGTGCGCTTTCCTGCTGACTACAGCACCAAGCACAGCAGCTATTGGTGGACTCATTGGGTTCACTGGTTGGATGAGGCGCGAAAGGAAGAGACCCTGGAGGCAAGGCGCATAGGCACTTCATTCACGCCCTCTGTCATGGCCTACGACAAGTACAAGACCCAGTAGGCCATTTGAGTTAGCGCTGGACTTCGACCATGTACGACCCACTTCTCGATGTTCGCGGTCTGGTGACGGCCTTTGACACCGACGCCGGGCAAGTGCGCGCCGTGGATGGCGTGAGCTTTGACGTGAAGCGCGGAGAGACCGTGGGGATCGTTGGCGAATCGGGCTGCGGCAAGAGTGTTACCGCGCTGTCGATCATCCGCCTGCTGCCTCAACCCATGGGCAAGATACTGGGTGGAGAGATCGTGTTTGAGGGTCAGAACCTTGTCGATCTGCCGCTCGAAGAAATGCTGCAAGTGCGCGGCGCCCGCATCGGCATGATCTTTCAGGAGCCCATGACCGCTCTAAATCCGGTGCACCGTGTCGGCAAACAGCTTGCAGAGGCCTTCCTGCTGCACAAGGATATTTCACCTGACGACGCCATGGCCAGGTCCATCGAGTTGTTGGGCCGGGTCGGCATTCCCTCGCCCGAGGTCCGGGTGGGCGAATATCCCCATCAGCTCTCCGGCGGTATGCGCCAGCGCGTGGTTATTGCCATGGCGTTGGCCTGCAAGCCGTCCCTGGTCATTGCCGACGAACCAACGACCGCCCTCGACGTTACCATCCAGGCGCAGATTCTGGCTCTGATGAAGGATTTGCAGCGGGAAATGGGTATGTCGGTGATTCTCATCACCCATGATCTGGGCGTGATCGCCGAGACCTGTGATCGGGTCGTGGTGATGTACGCCGGGCGCGTGGCCGAGCAGGGAAGCGTTTACGACGTCTTTGAGCGGCCCAGGCACCCCTATACACAAGGGTTGCTCGCCTCCATCCCAAGGCTCGAAAATCCGCGCAAGATGCGCCTGGCCACCATCGAAGGCATGGTGCCCGGCCTGATGGATCTGCCCGATGGCTGCCGCTTTGAGAACCGCTGCCCCCATGCCTCGGATATCTGCCGGCAGGCCGCTCCGCCCCTTGAACTGGCGGCCGCGGAGAAGGACGGGCACAGGGTCGGTTGCCATAGCTGGCGGGAGCGCATGGCATGAACGGGCAACAACCGCTCCTTGAGGTCAAGGACCTCAAAATGTACTTCCCGGTACGTGAAGGCGTGCTCCTGCGCGCCCAGGCCCAGTGTAAGGCCGTGGACGATGTATCGCTCACCATCATGCCCGGCGAGACCCTGGGGTTGGTGGGAGAATCGGGCTGCGGAAAATCGACCTTGGGCAAGTGCATTGTGCGCCTGCTTGATCCCACGGACGGCGAAATCGTCTTTGAGGGCGAGGATCTTGTGCCCCTGGGCCGGAGCGCCATGAAGCCCCATCGGCGGCATATTCAGATGATTTTCCAGGATCCGGCGGATTCCCTCAACGCCCGCCACGCCGTCGGCGATATCATTGAGGAACCGCTTATCGTTCATGGGTTGGGTCGTGGTGCCGAACGCCGGGCCAAGGTTCTGGAGTTGTTGGAGCGCGTGGGCCTTGGGGCGGAGGCGGCGGGGCGCTACCCCTTTGAGTTTTCCGGTGGCCAGCGCCAGCGTGTTGGCATCGCCCGGGCTATCGCCCTCAGTCCCAAGCTTATCGTTTGTGATGAGCCTGTATCGGCCCTGGATGTGTCCATTCAAAGCCAAGTGCTCAACCTGATGTTGGACTTGCAGCGGGATTTGGCGCTTTCCTACCTGTTTATTGCCCACGATCTGGCGGTGGTGAAGCATGTCTCCGACCGTATTGCGATCATGTACCTGGGCAAGATCGTCGAGGTCGGCGGCGCAGATGAGGTCAACGACAACCCCAAGCACCCTTACACGAAGGCTTTGATTTCAGCGATTCCGGTGCCCGATCCCCGGGCCGAGAGAGAGGCTCAGGTTTTGGAAGGCGACGTGCCGTCACCCATAGACCCGCCAAGCGGATGCGCCTTCCATACCCGCTGTCCCTCGGTACAGGATAAATGCCGGGAAGAAGCGCCGAGATTGCGCGAAACCGGCCCAAATGGCCTAAGCCATCAGGTCTCGTGTCATTTTGATTTTTGAGGTTTGTTTTGTGCCCGGGGGGCGAGAAGGAGGGGTCTTTAGAGGGGCCTGACAAGCCTCCTGGAGGGCTTTAGGCGCTGGTGAGAAGCCGGACCGCCATGTGAGAATCAAGGTCCCGGCTATCAAAGTTTGAAACTTGGGTTTTGGTGTTGTTGGTCATCTTTCCGTTTCGACGCTTTTTCTTGTGATTATTGGACTGGACAGATGCTCTAGAACTTAGGCTCTAGAAGCGTACTCCGTGACCATTGATCATGGCGCGGCGCTCTACACGAACGCATTTACGGCTGACCAGAATGTTGGAAAGAATTTCCTGGAAAATTGCCTTGATGTACATGATGCCCTCTCTCTGTTTTCACTACGTGGCGTCGTCGATGGGCAAATCATAGCCAATCGCGTGGTCCCAGCCGCCCAGAGGGCTTTTTTGGGGCTCCAGCGTGCAAATTGAGGACTGTTTTGTGTTTTGAGGGCTGATAGGCGTGCCCCCAATCCCTTTGTTTTCAACGGTTACGGTAATATTTTGTCGGCCAGGCGAAAAATTGCCCCAAAATCCATTTTTCTCGCAAATTGGGCTCTCTTTCCCCTAAATCAGACCCTCCAGGACCCAAATTGAGGAGTGCGGGACGCTCTCAAACCCAGATTCTACGATCTGAGGCCTCAAAAAAGACAGCTGAGCGGCACCTCGAATCGAATCGCGTCAAAATCGGGAACGCCAGAGTCTAAGCTCTTGAGAGGAGGTAGAAGCGATGAATAGGCAGAATCC
>CAYOOG010000139.1:0-638 GCA_964405515.1 uncultured Alphaproteobacteria bacterium
CAGGGCCTGCGGATCGGCGAGGCCGATGTCCTCCGAGGCGAACCGCACCAAGCGGCGCACGATGTAAAGCGGCCCCTCGCCCCCGGCCAACATACGCGCCAGCCAATAGAGCGCGGCGTCGGTATCGGAGCCACGCAGGGACTTGTGCAGGGCGCTGATGAGGTTGTAGTGCTCCTCCTGGCCCTTGTCATAAAGCGGGGCCCTGCGCTGCGCCGCCTCCACCAGCCCGGCATTGTCGAGGGGCGCGTCCGTGCCCAAGGCGAAAAGCTCCTCGACCATGTTCAAAAGATACCGGCCGTCGCCATCGGCCATGGCGCAGAGGGCGGCGCGGGCTTCGGGCGTCAAGGGCAGCGGCCGTTCCTCAAGCGCCTCGGCGCGGTCCAGCAGGGTCTCCATGGCCCCGTCGTTAAGGCGCTTCAGGACCAGCACCTGGGTACGCGACAACAGCGCGCCGTTCAGTTCAAATGAGGGATTCTCCGTGGTTGCGCCCACCAGCACCACCGTGCCGTCTTCCACGTAAGGCAAGAAGCCGTCCTGCTGGGCGCGGTTGAAGCGGTGGATTTCATCAATGAATAATAAGGTTCCCCGCCCGGCTTTCCGCCGGCTTTTGGCCGCATCGAATACTTTTCTTAAATCGG
>CAYOOG010000139.1:648-6162 GCA_964405515.1 uncultured Alphaproteobacteria bacterium
CGCGGTTGAAGCGGTGGATTTCATCCACGAATAGAAGCGTGCCCTGCCCTGTCTGACGCCGCGCCGCGGCTTCGGCGAAGACCTTGCGAAGGTCGGCCACGCCCGAGAACACGGCGGATAACTGCTCGAACGCCATGCCGCCATGGTCGGCGAGCAGGCGCGCGATTGTGGTCTTGCCGGTGCCCGGCGGACCCCAAAGTACGAGCGAGGCCAGCCGCCCGGCGCCGACCATGCGGCCAAGGGGAGCATCAGGCCCGAGGATATGATCCTGGCCGACAACGCCTGTCAGGTCATTTGGTCGCAGTCTGTCGGCAAGGGGCCGGGGCGCCCCATCATCCAACCCCGCGGCCTCAAAGAGATTGCTCACCCGCTCACGCGTACGGTGATAATCTGGCCGCCCCGGCGAATGGCAATTTCCCAAGAACCTCTGTCCTGGTTCAGAAGCTTCATCAACTGTTCAACTTCCTCGACGTCCTGGCCGTTGACGGAAACTATGATGTCCCTCGGTTTAAGGCGCATGCGTGCCGCCGTTGAACGCTGATTAACGCTCATAACAACAACGCCCTGCTGTCCAAACGGCATGGACATTTCGTAGGCCAAGGCCGGAGAGAGGTTGGCGATCGTGGCCCCGGCGAGCGGGACGTTTCCGGCAATAGTCTGCACATTCCTGGCTGGAACCTCTGGCGGCGCCACCAACGGTAGGCGCAGGGTCTTGATCCTGCCATCGCGCCAAATATTGACCTTTGCACGGCTACCAACTTGCAGCGTGGCGATGCGGAATTGCATGCCTTTAGGGTCTATGACGTCCTGGTCTTCTATTTTGAGAATGACGTCGCCCACTTTAAGCCCCGCCTGATCCGCCGGGCCGCCGGGATGAACCGCGTTGATGAGCACACCGTTCGGCCGGTCAAGACCGAGCCCTTCGGCGATATCCCCGGTTACCGTTTGCCCACCGGCGCCGAGCCAGGGCCGCACCACCCGGCCTTCGCCCAAAGCGCCGGTGACAACCGTCCGTACCATGCTCACCGGAATGGCAAAGCCAATGCCGTTGGAGCCGCCGGAGCGCGAGTAAATGGCTGAATTGACGCCGACCAGCCGACCAGCCATGTCGACCAGGGCGCCACCGGAATTTCCCGGATTAATGGCGGCGTCGGTTTGAATGAAAAACTGATAGTCGGTAATGCCCGTGGCGGTGCGCGCCAGGGCCGAAACGATGCCGCTGGTCACCGTTTGGCCAACGCCGAACGGATTGCCGATGGCAAGAACGACGTCACCCACTTCCAGGTCGTCGGACTGGCCGAATTCCAGCACAGGGAGAACCTCTCCCTCGGTGTCAATGCGCAGCACCGCAAGATCGCTACGCTCGTCCGCAAGAATCAGATCAGCTTTAAATTCGCGCCTGTCGGATAGAACGACATTGACCGCATCGGCGTCCCTGATGACATGATTATTGGTCACGATAATACCGTCCGAGCGCACAACGACGCCCGAGCCCAGCGAATTCTCTACCCGCTCGCGCGGCGCGCCAAAACCAAAGTTCTCGCCGAAAAAACGCCGGAAGAACGGATCGTTCTGGAACGGCGAGCGCCTTACCGAGCGGACCACCTTGCGCGTGTAAACGTTGACTACCGCCGGGGCCGCGCGCTTGACGATCGGCGCATAGGACAGTTGCACCTGTTCCATGCTCTCCGGGACCCGGCGCTGGGCGTCAGCCGGAATCCACGCTGCAAGAGCGGCAAGAAATATGGCGCCAAAGGCGAGGATATTGCGGTGTGGCAATCGCCGATTCAATCTTGTGGGTTCATCATTCATGTTCGACATTATAGCAAAAGAGGCAGCCCCTTGGCTGCCCCATCATCTCCACTCCAGCCTACGGCAGGTCTTAGCTAGCCAAAGGCTCCAGGCTGTCGATGTCGAAATCATCACCACCACCGGAGTCCTGCCCCTTGGCTTCCGGGTCCCGGTCAACCAGCTCGATAATGGCCATGGGCGCGGAATCGCCATACCGGAAACCGGCCTTAAGGACGCGCGTGTAACCTCCGGCGCGGTCTTCGTAGCGTTCCGCAAGGTCCTCGAACAGTTTTGCCACGACGTCGTCATCGGGCAACTGCGACAGGGCCTGGCGCCTGGCATGCAGGCTGCCCCGCTTGCCAAGGGTAATCAGCTTGTCAACGATGGGCCGCAACTCCTTGGCCTTGGGCAAGGTTGTCTTGATCTGCTCGTGCTTCAACAGCGACACAGCCATATTGGCGAACATGGCTTTGCGGTGGGCGCTCGAACGGTTGAGTTTTCGGCCTTTTAGGCGATGGCGCATATCTTCGGTCTCCGCGTCGGTCCGGTCAGGCCCCTAATAGGGCTCTTCCAACTTCTTGGCCATGTCCTCGATATTCTCGGGCGGCCAGTTTGGTACTTCCATGCCCAGGTGGAGCCCCATGTGGCTAAGCACTTCCTTGATTTCATTCAAGGATTTACGGCCAAAGTTGGGGGTACGCAGCATTTCCGCCTCGGTCTTCTGGATCAAATCGCCAATGTAAATAATATTGTCGTTCTTCAGGCAATTGGCCGAGCGTACTGAAAGCTCCAGTTCGTCCACCTTGCGCAGCAGATGGCGATTGAATTCGGGCTCGGCTGTCTCGATCTCGCGCTTCTCCGCCTGCGGCTCCTCGAAATTCACAAATAGGCGCAATTGATCCTGAAGAATACGAGCGGCAAAAGCGACCGAATCCTCCGGCGAGATCGAGCCGTCGGTTTCCACTTCAAGAGTGAGCTTATCGTAATCCAGCACCTGACCTTCGCGGGTGTTTTCCACCTTATAGGTTACGCGGGTTACCGGGCTGTAAAGCGAGTCCACGGGGATCAGCCCAATGGGCGCGTCCTCGGGACGGTTGCGTTCCGCCGGAACATAGCCCTTGCCGGTGTCCACGGTCAGCTCCATGGATAGCGAGGCGCCATCGTCAAGAGTGCAGATCACCTGTTCGGGGTTGAGAATCTCGATGTCCGCCATTTCGCCGATATCAGCGGCGGTGACTTCTCCGGGGCCCTTGGCGGTCAGCGACAGGCGCTTCGGCCCCTCGCAATGCATGGCGATCGCCAGGCCCTTGATGTTGAGGACCATGTCGGTAACGTCTTCCCGCACACCGGGAATCGACGAAAACTCGTGTAACACGCCGTCGATATGCACCGACGTAACCGCCGCGCCCTGCAACGAAGACAGCAGCACACGCCGTAGCGCGTTGCCCAGCGTCAGGCCGAAACCACGCTCCAGGGGCTCGGCAACGATCGCGGCCTTGGCGGCCCTGGTGCTGTCGCCCTTGATCTCAAGCTTGTTCGGCTTAATCAATTCCTGCCAGTTCTTTTGAATCACGTTTCTAACCTCGCATTATGTCTGTAACCGGGGGCGTTGCCCCTGGGAATAGCTAGACCCGGCGCCGCTTCGGCGGGCGGCAACCGTTATGGGGTATGGGGGTCACGTCGCGAATGGAAGTAATCGTAAAACCCACCGCCTGCAACGCCCGTAAAGCCGATTCCCGGCCCGATCCCGGACCGCGAACTTCGACCTCCAGTGTCTTCATGCCGTGTTCCTGGGCCTTGCGCCCAGCATCTTCAGCCGCCATTTGGGCGGCGTAGGGTGTCGACTTGCGCGAGCCCTTGAAACCCATGCCACCGGCCGAGGACCAGGCGATGGCATTGCCCTGAGCGTCGGTGATGGTGATCATGGTGTTGTTGAAGGTCGCACTGACGTGCGCCACACCGGCGGTGATGTTCTTGCGCTCGCGGCGCCGTACCTTTGTCTTATCCTTGACCATGTCTGCCCGATTATCCTTGTCTGATTACTTCTTCTTGCCGGCGATGGGCCGGGCCGGACCCTTGCGGGTACGCGCGTTGGTGTGGGTGCGCTGGCCCCGAACCGGAAGCCCGCGGCGGTGGCGAAGCCCGCGATAAAGGCCCAGATCCATCAGCCGCTTCACGTTCATGGCAACTTCGCGCCTGAGATCACCCTCAACCACGTTGTTACGCTCGATAATTTCACGAATCTGGATTACCTCGGCGTCGGTCAATTCGTTGACTCGTCGCTCCGAAGGTAGACCCGCGGATTCGCAGACTTCCTTGGCCTTTGTCCGGCCAATGCCATGAATATAGGTGAGAGCGATCTCAACCCGCTTATTCGTGGGAATATTCACGCCAGCAATACGTGCCACGCCATTATCTCCTAATGCCGATAATTAGCCCGATCTCAGCCGCAGCCGCCGCCGTCCGCGGGTTTTCCGGGTATTCGTGAATGTGCCAAGGAGCGGCGATTATAGGATTAAAGTCAATACAGTCAACCATTTAACCCTCCTCCAAGGCGGCTTCTATGCGCTGGGTCGCTTCGTCCGGCCCGACCATGCCGTTTACGCCCCGCAGCAGACCCAAGCCACGGTAGAAGGGCAGCAATTGGGCCGTTTGGCCGTGGTAGGCATCGAGCCTGACTTTGACCGATTCCGCGTTATCGTCGGGGCGACGGACGAAATCCGCTCCGCCGCACTCGTCGCAAACCCCCTCTTTCTGGGGTTTATGGTACAAATCGTGGTATCCGGCGCCGCAGTCGCCGCAGGCAAAGCGCCCGGTAATGCGCTCCAGGAGCATCTCGTCGTCGACTTCGATATTGATGACGGCATCGAGCGTAGAACCCTTGCCCTTCAGCAATCCTTCAAGGGCCTCCGCCTGGGCCAGGGTGCGTGGAAAGCCATCCAGGATATAGCCGTTCTTGCAGTCATCCTGATCGACCCGCTCATCGACAATATCGATCACGATCTCGTCGGCCACCAGGTCGCCGCGGTCCATGATCGCCTTGGCCCGGATTCCCACGTCGGTACCGGCCGCAACCGCCGCGCGCAGCATGTCACCGGTGGATAGCTGCACAAGGCCATGGGATTGCGCGATGCGCTTGGCCTGCGTGCCCTTGCCGGCGCCCGGGGGTCCAAGAAAAATAAGGTTCATCGCCGCCCCCTCAGCTTGGCCTTTTTGATCAGGCCTTCGTACTGATGGGCCACCAGATGAGATTGAATCTGCGCCACCGTATCCATGGTCACGCTGACCACGATCAGCAACGAAGTGCCGCCGAAATAGAACGGTACGCTGTATTGGGAAATCAAGATTTCCGGCAAAATACAGACGGCGCAAAGGTACATGGCGCCAACCACCGTCAGGCGGGTCAATACATAGTCGAGATACTCCGCCGTTCGCTCGCCCGGCCGGATGCCAGGAATGAAACCGCCATATTTCTTGAGGTTGTCGGCCGTGTCGGCGGGATTGAATACGATAGCCGTATAAAAGAAACAGAAGAATATGATGCCCGACATATAGAGCGCCATATAGAGCGGCTGCCCGCGTCCCAGCAGCGCTGTCACGGTTGTGAGCCATTCGGGACCGCCTGCGGCGCTAAAGCTAGCCAACGTGATGGGCAGCAAAAGAATCGAAGAGGCGAAAATCGGCGGAATTACGCCCGCTGTATTGAGCTTCAAGGGCAAATGC
>CAYOOG010000140.1:0-5975 GCA_964405515.1 uncultured Alphaproteobacteria bacterium
GTCATAGCGCCGCCCAGGAAGAAGCTCGGGTCAAGGATGCCGAGCACCAGATTGGCGTCGGTCACCGTGGGCTCTGTGCCGCCAAGGTCGAAACAGACCGGCCCCGGCAAGGCGCCCGCCGACTGCGGCCCCACCTGCAAGGCGCCGTCCACGACGGCGGCGATGGAGCCACCACCCGCGCCCAGGGCGCGGATGGAAATCATCGGCAGATTACAGGCAAAGCCCTCCACATCGGGCCTGAGCGCGTAGCTCGCCTGACCGCGCCGCACATAACCGATATCAAACGAAGTGCCGCCCATGTCCGTGGAAATAAGATCATCGGCGCCGTAAAGGCTGCCGATCCAGCGGGCGCCGAGCAGCCCGGCGGCGGGACCGGAATTATAGGTGTGTATGGCACGGGTCTTGGCCACCCGGGCCGCCGTGCCGTTGTTGTGGCCAATAAACAATGTGCCTTGATAGTGGCGCTGGCGAAGGTCTTCGCCCGCCTTATAGAGCAGCCGGGTCAGCCGCGCATGAATGTATGCGTTCACGACCGCCGTGTTGACGCGTTCCTCGTCGCCCGGGCGGGGCGTAAGGTCGGAGGCCAGAAAAACCGGCACCGAGCCCAGATAATCCCGTGGGTATTCGTTCTTGATAATGCGCCGCGCCGCGCGTTCGTTGCCGGCGTTCAATTCGGAATTTTGAAAGGCGATAACAAGGCAGCGCGCGCCCTTATCAATAAGGCCTTGCGCCGCCTTGAGAATTTCCTTTTCGCCGGGTTCGCGCACCGTCTCGCCGGAATCCGAAACCTCTTCGGCAATTCCCACGACCATACCGGGCTCAACAAGGGGCCGGCGCTCGCCGTCGCCCGCGGTCAAGGCTAGATCTTCCCGGCCCGCTGTAAATAGCAGCCCGACCTTGGTGCCGTCCCGCTGAATAATGGTGTTGGTGCCGATTGTGCTGGAGAAGCGGACGATCTGGGTGTCGTAGAGCAGGTCGCCCGCGGACATATCATAGGCGTTTGCGCCCGCTTCGATGCAATCGAGGAAGCATTGGGTCAGGTCGTGGGGCGTGGTCGGTACTTTGACCGTCCGCACCTCACCGTCGCGCACGAAAAAGCCGTCCGTAAAGGTGCCGCCCGTGTCGATGTCGATGGTCCCGCGCATCAGCCTTGTGTCTCCCCTTCGTCTTTCGGCCCGGTGAGGCCGCCCATAATGAAGTCGGTCACCTCGTCATAAACTTCATCGTCCGAGAGTTTTCCACCCGGCTGATGCCAGCGCAGCACCCAGTTCAGAACGCCAAAGATGTTGAAGGCCTGTATCTTGACGTTCGTGCTGCGCAGGTGCCCAAGCTTGTGCAATTCCGTGAGTTGTTCCATGTAAATATCGAGGATTTCACTCTGGAGTCTGCGGTTAATCTCGTTGCCCTCGCGTGTCAGCATGTCTTCATCGACGAAGAAAATCTTCGATTCCCGCCGATGGGTCTTGGAGAATGACAGTTGAGTTCTAATCAACAGCCTGAAACGCTCCAGGGGATCCATGTCCATGGCAGCCACTTCGCGCAACTGACCGGGCATTTCCCTGACCGAATATTCGAGGATGGCGATCCACAGGCCTTCCTTATTGCCGAAGTAGTGGTAGATGTTGGAAATGCTCATGCCCATGGAGCGCGCGATGTCGCGGATCGACGTGCCGGCGAAGCCCTTGGTGGCGAAAAGATCAATGGCCGCTTCCAAGAGTTCTTCTTTGGTGTCTGTCGGTGGCCGCATGGGACACCCTCCAATTGGTTCAAGAACGGTCGGCGGCGGCAAGTAGATTAGGCCTCAAGGGGCATCCGCAAACGCCCCGCTACGCTCGGATTCGCCATACTATATCGATCGTTCGATTTTGGTCAAGATCATCGTGGTTTCCAGGCTAAGTCTTTGAAGTTCTGAGACAATAAAATGCCCCCCGGGCGTATTTGAGCGCCTTGCGGACCTCTTGACCAAGAGAATGGGATTGCCCCGTAGAATCCTAAGTCCGATTGATGATCTGCGGCGAAGATTCGGTTCGGTGTAGGACAAGGAATACCACGACGGGGTGGAACAACGGGAGAGGTTCGTCTGGATCACCTCAAGATTGGCCAAATGGGCTTCAACGCACCACCAACCAACGGAAATTGAACTATCCCTGCCGAGGCCGAGGCGGAAAAGCGTTCCAACGGCGGCGCAATTTGGGTAATTTCACGACGGGAACCGGGCTGCTTGGGATATTTTGGTTTATTCAAGACGCAATTCGACGCACGACCTTGAAGGGCTTTGGCCATGAAACAGACAGGCGCCGCATTGCCCCTTTTCGGCGCGACGATGCTGATAAGCGCGCTGCTGCTCTTCTCGCTGCAGCCGATGTTCACGAAAATGGTGCTGCCGCTATTGGGCGGATCGCCGGCGGTCTGGAACACCGCCATGGTCTTCTTCCAGGCCACGCTTCTTGCCGGTTACCTGTACGTTCACCTCACAACCAGGTTCATGGGGGCCAAGGCGCAAATACTGCTCCACTTGGCCTTGCTGATGGTGGCTTTCGTGGCCCTTCCCATCGGGATGGCCGCAGGCTGGACGCCGCCGACGGACGGCACGCCCATCCCGTGGTTGATCGCCTTGTTGACGGTGTCGATTGGCTTGCCGATCACCGCCGTTTCGGCAACCGCACCCTTGTTACAGAAGTGGTTCAGCCATAGTGGCCACGCCTCGGCAGCGGACCCCTACTTTCTTTATGGCGCGAGCAATCTGGGCAGCCTGTTGGCGCTGGTCAGTTATCCGACGCTAATCGAGCCTTTGCTTGGGTTGAGCACGCAGAGCTGGACCTGGAGCGTCGGCTACGCGCTGCTCGTTGTCCTGATCGGTCTGTGCGCCCTAGCCACTTGGCGCGGCGGCAATCCGCGTGAGCGTCACGCCCCCGAGGCGGGCACAAACGCGTTGGTCAGTGAGGTGGACTTGCGCCTGCGGCTTCGCTGGATTCTGCTCGCGTTCGCGCCTTCGAGCCTGCTTCTCGGCGTAACGGCACATATCAGCACCGACGTGGCATCAGCGCCCTTCCTCTGGGTCGCACCGCTGGCGATCTACCTGCTCAGCTTCGTCCTGGTGTTCGCTCGGCGGCCCCTGCTGAAACATGTATGGATGGTTCATGCCCAGGCGATACTGCTGATCCCTCTCGTACTGCTCTTTGATACTCTTCAATTGTGGCTGATTCTCCTGCTCCACCTGCTGGCCCTGTTTGTCACGGCGATGGTCTGTCATGGAGAGCTGGCAAAGCGGAGGCCGACAACCACGCACCTCACGGAGTTTTATCTGTGGATGTCGTTTGGCGGCATGCTCGGCGGAATGTTCAGCGCCCTCGTCGCCCCGGTCATCTTCAATTCAGCCTTGGAGTACCCCTTGGTTCTGGTTCTGGCGTGCCTGCTGCGCCCGGCGGCAAAGGGCCGCAGGGGCTGGCGTCAACGGCTGTTCGACGTGGTTCTGCCGGCGGGGTTGGCGGTGCTCTATGTGAACGCCTCAACGATGATCGGCACCTGGACCGATATCTCGCGTGATTTGCGTAAGGTGGTTATTGATTTCAGCCAGTCCGGAATACTGTCCGACCTCGACTCAAAAATCGATCCAGAATTTTTCGGTACGGTTGGCAGCGCGTTCGTCTTCCTCACCGTTGCTTTGATCCTGCTTACTTTCGACAAGCATCCGCTGCGCTACGCCCTGGGCATTGCGGCTGTGCTGTTCGCCGGAATCCTCTTCGACAAGAACGGCGACGTAGTGGCGCGAGAGCGCAGCTTTTTCGGGATTTACACCGTGGAGCAGCACGACGTTACCGGGTCCTATCTTCTCAGGCACGGGACCACGACCCATGGCGCGCAGAACATCGACCCCCGATACTGGCGGCAACCGTTCACCTATTATGGCAGTGAGGGGCCGCTCGGACAGTTGTTCGAGGCGCTCGAACAGCGCGGCGGACTGAATCACATCGGCGCTGTCGGTCTTGGTATTGGAACGGTGGCGTGTTATCTGCGCCCCGGCCAGACGCTGACGTTCTACGAGATCGACCCCGCCATCGAACGGCTGGCACTAGACACACGGTACTTCCACTACCTCGAGGAATGCGGAGACGGCGTGGATGTGGTACTCGGCGACGGCAGGCTGATGCTTGAAGAAGCGCCGGAGCATCACTTCGATCTTCTCATTCTTGATGCCTACAGCTCGGACACCATCCCGGTTCACACGATCACCCGTGAGGCCCTGGAACTCTATTTCGAGAAGCTTGCCGACGGCGGCATTCTCATGTTTCACGCCACCAACAGATACCTGGATCTGGTGTCGGTTCTGGCCAACCTCATCGCCGACGCCAAGCTCGTTGGACGCTTGCAGGAACACGAACCCCAGAACACGCCATTGCAAAATTATCCCCAGAACACGCCACTGTACCTTTCGCCGTCGACATGGATCGCGATTGGACGCACCCCCCGAGATCTCGCCATGCTCGACGATAATCCGCGATGGGCACCGCTGCGGCCGCGACCCGACGCGGGGCTTTGGACCGACGATTTCTCGGATGTCTTCGGCGCTCTGAAATGGCGTGATCTGCCGTGGTAGGGCACGGCAACTTGGACCTAGACCCAATTGCCCACGCAAACCAAAGGCCCCGCAAGGGGGCCTGGGGTTTATGGCGGAGAGGATGGGATTCGAACCCACGGTACGGAATTACCCGTACAACGGTTTAGCAAACCGCCGCCTTCGACCACTCGGCCACCTCTCCGTCGACCGTTTTAGCGAAGATTTGCGGGGCCAACAAGGCCGGGAGGCACGGATTCGACCTAATTATGTCCCGAGCCACAGACCCAGGGCGCCCAGGCCCAAAGCGCCGCCCGCCAAGCCCAACTGCCAAGTGACTTTGTGACTCAAGCCCTTATCGCGGGCATTCCGCACGGCGGCGATCAAGATGGAGGCTGCGAAAAAGCCCACCAACCAAGGGGAAGCGTATTCCATGTTCCGGATTATGATCCATTGTGGGCGGGCGCGGCAAGTCGAGCTCACAAAAAAGCACCCGCCAAGGGGTGCTCCGCCACCATCAACTGGTTGAACAAAATTCGGTCTAGTGAGTTTCGATCCACTCCCGGGCCTGACGCTGCGCCTCGGCTACTTCCTCGCCGCTCATGAACTGAGCCAAATCCGCCCGTTCCTCGCGCGCCGCCTCGTCGCCCTGCATCGCCGCCAAATTGAACCACATGTGGGCGGCTATATAATCGCTGTCGACGCCTTGACCGGTGGAGTAAAGCAGACCGAGTTCGTAGAGGGCGTCCGCTTCGCCAGATGCGGCAGCTGCTCTTCTCACATCTATATATCCGGGATCAATCTGTCCCATTTCCGCTCTCTTTCAATCCAAAGCCTACTCCCATGGGCAACCGATGCCAATACTCTTTGCCCCGGGAATGCGCGGATCAAACAAAAAGAACCGCGCCACCCCTAATACATTGCACTTGCTTTCTGAATTTTCAATTAACGTTGCCGAACTGAGGACACGAAAGATAAGGCTGTGAGGGAAAGTCTGAAAAACCGCTGGTTTTCAATTACCTATGCCATATGCCCGCGGGCAGGCGCCTATCCATTACAATGCATTTTGACGAATTTGCTGTCGTAATTCGCCGGCCGAACAGTCCTAGAATCGCAAAACAGGGCCTTGCGGAGACTCGATTACGCTCTATCCGCCGAGCTTTTCGCGCAGGATTTCGTTGACCGCCTTGGGGTTGGCCTTGCCCTGAGTCGCCTTCATCACCTGGCCGACAAAAAAGCCGAAAAGCTTATCCTTGCCGGCCTTATATTCTTCGATCTTGTCGGCATTCTGGGACAAGATTTCGTCCACCAGTCCGGCGATCTCACCCGTGTCGGTCACCTGTTTCAGGCCCTTTTCCTCGACGATTTTTGCCGCAGGGTCACCGCTTTCGAACATAATTTCGAACACGTCCTTGGCGAT
>CAYOOG010000141.1:0-5843 GCA_964405515.1 uncultured Alphaproteobacteria bacterium
GCAGCCGCCGCTGCGGGCGCCGGTGCCGGAGCAGCCGCCGGGGCGGGCGCTGGCGCGGGAGCCGGCGCGGGGGCGGCAACGGGGGCCGCAACGGGTGCGGGCGCCGCGGCTGCGGCGCCTTCATCAAGAACCTCGACGGTAACGTCGTAGGCCTTGCCTTCGACCGTAATTCTCAGCTTCTTCATGGCTTACTCACTCGAGTTATGGGCAGCATTGTTGGCGGTCCTGGGGCATTAATTGCCATTGCCGCTATCCCAACTCGCCAGATTGGCTCGGTGGGAAGCGAAGTGTTCGAACAAACCCTGCTGCGCCCAGACCGGCATTTGTTGACGCGAGGGGCTGACGTTGACGACACGGTGGGCGCGACCGCCCAGAATCGCTGAAACGGCGGCGGCGATCACCACCAAATGATGGGCAGGCGCACCCTCTACAGATGCCGTTGCCGCCGGTGCTGTCGCCCTGCTTGCGGCGTCCGGCGTGGAATGCAGTGGGGTTGGCTTGGCGGTGGCGGGAATGACATTGTTGTTGGAGCCCCGGAACACCAAGCCGACCGCGGCGGTGACGCCCCAAAGCATGGCCAGCACGCCAATGACGATGCCAAAGCCGGTCAAAATGAGTTCCAGTTGTCCTGACATGTGAAAAACCAGCCTTCCCGCTAGAGCGGGATGTTCCCGTGTTTCTTGGGTGGCCGGGTTTGCCGCTTGGAGAGCAGGTTCCTGAGCGCCGTTCCGACGGCGGCCCGGGTCTGCGACGGCTCGATCACGTCGGCGACAAAAGCCCTGGCGGCGGACAAATAGGGCGAAGCAAAGCGTTCGCGGTACTCGGCGGCCAGTTCCTCGGCCTTGGCGTCCCGGTCCTCGGCGGCTTCCAACTCGCGACGGTATAGAATGTTCACCGCGCCCTCGGCCCCCATGACGGCGATTTCGGCGCTTGGCCAGGCAAAGACCATATCCGCGCCCATGTCACGGCTGCACATGGCGAGATAAGCACCGCCGTAGGCCTTGCGCATGATGACGGTGATCTTCGGTACCGTGGCGCCGCCGTAGGCAAAGAGCATCTTGGCGCCGTGGCGGATGATGCCGCCCTTTTCCTGGGTCACGCCCGGCAAAAAGCCCGGCACGTCCACCAAGGTTACTAGAGGCACATTGAAGGCGTTGCAGAAACGGATGAACCGCGCCGCCTTGTCGGAGGCGTCAATATCCAGCGTGCCGGCCAGGACCTTGGACTGGTTGGCGATGATGCCGACCACCACGCCCTGGATACGGGCAAAGCCGATGACCATGTTCTTGGCGAATTCCGACTGCACTTCCATGAAGTCACCGCCGTCCACAAGCCGCGCGATTACGTCCAAAACGTCCAGCGCCTCCAGGGACTTGACCGGCACCAGTTCGTCCATGCCCGGATCCGCGGCCATGTCCACCGGCTGATCCAGCAGATGCGGCGGGCCGGACGTATTGTTTTCGGGCAGGAAGGAGAGCAGACGTTGCACGATGCGGATGGAGTCCGCGTCATCCTCGGCAACGAAATGAATATTACCGCTGGTCGTGGCGTGGGCGTGGGCGCTGCCGATCTCGTCCATGGTGGTGACCTGGCCGGTGGCCGCCTTAATGACGTCGGGTCCGCAAATGAACAGATTGGCGTTGGACTTGGTCATCACGATAAAGTCCATGAGCGCCGGAGAATATGCCGCTCCACCGGCACAGGGCCCGGCGATCACGGCGATTTGCGGCACCACGCCCGACAGCAATACGTTGCTGTGGAATACCTTGCCGTAACCGGACAGGGATTCGACGCCGTCCTGAATGCGGGCGCCGCCGGAGTCATTAAAGGCGACGACGGGCATGCCGGTGCGCAGGGCAAAATCCATCAAATCACAAATCTTGTCGGCGTGAACTTTGCCCAACGACCCGCCGGCAACGGTAAAGTCCTGGCTGAAACCGGCAATCTTTTGCCCGGCCACCTGACCGATCCCGGTGATCACGCCATCCGCCGGCAGGGATCGCTTTTCCATGCCGAAATGCTTGGTGTCATGCTGGGCGTGCAGGCCCATTTCCTGAAATTCGTTGCCGTCGAACAAACCCTGGAGGCGTTCCCGCGCCGTCATCAGGCCCTTTTTGTGGCGGGCCTCGGCCTTGTCGGCGCCGCCTCCGGCGAGCGCTTCTTCCCGGCGCTCCTTAAGATGGTCCAATAGCTCTTTTTGGATTGGCATGAATGAATTTATCCGATTGGTCGCCGCTGGAACACACGGCCTACGTTGCGCCGCAACAAGGCCGGGACGACATAGCATCGATGCCGCCAAACTTCAACGCCTACGGTCAGTCGGCATTTTTATGTTTATATTCAATGCGTTATGAGATATTTCCGAGGCGCGGGCCGGCGAATATCAACCGGATGGTTTCGCAACGAACCGCCTAGTCCTCGCGGCCGCCCATCATGAAATCTGCGAGCGGCAGAAGTTCCTCGAAACGGTCGATCACGGTCTCGGCGCCCGCCTCTATGAGCTCCTCCGCCGGGTGATAACCCCACTGCACACCGACTCCGTAGGCCCCGGCGCTCTCCGCCATGGCCATGTCGAAGCTGGTGTCGCCGACCATAATAGTATCGCCCGGTTCGGTTCCGGCGGTGGCCATGGCGCGATTCAGCATATCCGGGTACGGTTTGCCCCGCCCGCCTTCGGGCGTCTCCAGGGAGATAAAGAATCCGGCAAGGTCGTGGCGCGCCAGGCTGGCCTGAAGACCCGTCAGGGACTTGCCGGTGGCGATGCCCAGGGAATAACCGGCGCTGAGCAAGGCGTCCAAAGCCTCAAACGTGCCGGGGAACATCGGCTCGTCAAAGTCCTCCCTTTGCCGGTGTTCGAGGTAAAGATCGCGGTAGGCGCCGCGCACCTCCGCGATATCATCGTCCGGAAGGCCGGAGCCCAGGGCAGCAACGGAAACGTCGAGAGGCAAGCCCACGGTACGACGGATGGCGTCGTGGTTTGGCGCCTCGTGACCGCACGATTTGAAAGCCTTGGTCATAACGCCGCAAATATTGTGCTGGCTGTCCACGAGGGTGCCGTCAAAATCAAAGACCACAAAGCTATGGCGCCGATTCTTGAACATGGCGGCAACTTGGCATATTCACAAATGCCGGACAATGGCCGGATAATGCTAGAGAGTCCTTCCAACCCTAATTGAATCAATTTGATGGATGCAAATTGGTTTTTCGGGAAGGCGTGGCGCGAAGTGCGATATGGCATATCGGACGAGTGCCAGAACGCACCCGAGGGGCCGATTTGCCCCACCGAAGGCCGGTTTTCTTTGCGTAGTGGCTTTGTTGCGTCCTTTATCCGATGCCCCACATCGCATGGCTGAACGCGCCTTGTCACGACGCAAATTAATCCCGGTCAAATGGTTCCATTAGGGTCGGAAAGACTCTAGGTTTACGCCATGAGCGAAGACAACCTTAGCCAACTGGGCCGACCCACGCCCCTGCCCGACGAGCCCGACAAGGCGGTGCTGGAAACCGTGCCCAACCCCAAGCCGGGGCTGGATTATCTGGTGCGCTTCACCTGCCCGGAATTCACCAGCCTCTGCCCGGTGACCGGCCAGCCGGATTTCGCCCATTTGGTCATTGACTACGTGCCCGGCGAAACCCTGATCGAGAGCAAGTCGCTGAAGCTTTATATGTCTTCGTTCCGCAACCACGCCGCCTTTCACGAGGCCTGCACGACCGACATCGCCGAGCGGCTGGTGGACACGCTAAAGCCCAAGTGGCTGCGCATCGGCGGCTATTGGTTTCCGCGCGGCGGTATTCCCATTGACGTGTTCTACCAGACCGGCGAGCCGCCCGAAGGCTTGTGGCTCCCCGACCAAGGGGTGGCGCCCTATAGGGGCCGGGGTTAACCCCCCGGCACCTCGAATTTGATCGGCTGCAGTGTGATCAGCGCCGTGGAGATGGGTTTGCCGTCCGCTTCCACGTCTGAGCGCGCCACACAGACGGTGCGGCCCATCTTTAGAACCTGCGCCTTGGCAACGACGTTTTCGCCGGTACAGGCGCTGAGGAAATTGATCTTCAGTTCCACGGTGACACAGGCCTCGTTCTTGTCGAGCAAGGTTGCCACCGCGCCGCCCGCCGCCCGCCGCCATGTCGGCGAGGCCGGTAATTACACCAGCGCTCAGCGCGCCCGTGAACTGCCGAAGCTCGGTCTTGTTGGGCATGGCCAGTTCCAAATAACCGGGTTCCACGGCGGCGGTCGTGGCGCCCAAGGTGTCCAATATCCGCGTGTGACCGAAGGCCTTGTCGATCCAATCCCGGAATTCCGGGTTCTTGGGGCTAAAACCGCTCATATCATTTCCATTGCTCAAGCAATCCCCGCTTCGTCGAAGGGGTCGTCGGTGTTGTCGGCGTCGAGCCCGAACATGGCCCAGGTCTCCGCCATATGCTCGCCGATCGGCGCAATGATCTCGAAAACGCCACCGGCCGGATGGGGTAGGCTCAAGGACCGCGCGTGCAGGTGCAAACGCCCCGCAACGCCGTCCAGAAACGCCGCCTGCCCGCCGTACTTGCCGTCACCGATAATCGGATGCGCCATGGCCCGGCAGTGGGCGCGCAACTGGTGGGTGCGCCCGGTGAGCGGCATGAGCGCCAGCCAGGCCGCCCGGCCACCCGCTTTATCCACAACCGAATAGAGCGTCACCGCCTTGTGCCCGGTCCTGCCGCCGATCATGCGCTCCTTGCCCGAACCAACGGCCTTATCCAGGGCCAGATCGATACGGCCCTGAGCCGGGCGCGGCACGCCGGCGACCAAGGCCCAATAGAGCTTACGCGTCTCGCGGGACTTGAAGGCAGCGGCGAGCTTGGCGGCGGCGGCGGCGGTGCGCGCCAGCAACAGCACGCCACTGGTGTCTTTGTCCAGGCGGTGGACAAGCTTCGGCCGTTCTTTCTTGCCGAACTTCAGGGCGTCCAGCATGCCGTCCAGGTGGCGTAGGGTCTTGCTGCCGCCCTGCACGGCAAGTCCCGCCGGCTTGTTGATGGCGATCAGATAATCATCCTTAAAGAGAACAGTCTCCCTAAGCGCGGCGGCGTCATCGCTGCTGACTTCCGCGCGGCGCTTGGGCGGTTTTTCGGCTTCGGCGCGGCGCACCTCCGGCGGCACGCGGACAATGGCGCCCTCGCCGACACGGAAGGATGACTTCACCCGCTTGCCGTCGACACGAATCTGGCCACCGCGCAACAGTTTTTCCAGGGCCCCGTGTTTCAAAGCCGGGAAATGGCGCTTGAACCAGCGATCGAGGCGGATCTTGTCGTCGTCCAACCCGACGGGCACGTTTTCCTGATCCTTCATTCGTCTTTGTTTTCCCGTTCAGCGCGCAGCTTCTGCCAATAGGTCAGACGCTTGGTGATCTCCCGCTCGAACCCCCGCTCGCCGGGGGCATAGAATTCCTGGCGCTCCATGCCTTCGGGAAAGTAATTCTGACCGGAAAAGCCTTCCTCAGCGTTGTGATCGTACTCGTAGCCTTTGCCGTAGCCCAGGTCTTTCATCATGTTCGTGGGCGCGTTCAGAATATGCTTGGGCGGCATGAGAGAGCCGTGCTCGCCCGCAGCACGCGTGGCCTGGCCTAACGCCTTGTAGGCGGCGTTGGATTTGGGCGCGCTGGCAAGATAGATCACGCATTGGGCAATGGCCAACTCGCCCTCGGGCGAGCCGATAAAATCGTATGCGTCCTTGGCGGCGAGAGCCTGCACCGCGGAGCGCGTTCTGGCGCGCACTCAGCTCTGACGTGAGCGCGTCGACGCCCATGCGGAATGCGTCGCGGGTGTGGTCGGCGCGCCGCTCGGCGCGCTTGCAGCAGCCGGCAGCC
>CAYOOG010000142.1:0-5822 GCA_964405515.1 uncultured Alphaproteobacteria bacterium
GGTAGCCGGCGGTCCGAGTGGTCATGCTGCCTTGAAAGTGCTTCCCCTCCGTTTGGCGAGCATCATGCGCGCCAGGCCGAGGACAAACCCAAGAATGAACCCAATTCCAATGAATACAATGCTGGTCTTGGTAATCGATGGGGAAACCGGATAATCACTCACGCTCGCCTTGTCCAAAGTCTGCGCGGCGAAGGGCAGCGTGGACTGGGACAACATCATCTTGCGTTCTTGTTCCACCAATAAATTGGTCAGAGCGTTACGAAGATAAACATTATCGGTTTCTACAAGGCGACCATTCAAATACCCAATGTATTCCCCGGTTTGTGCCTGCTCACCCTCGCGGATAAGCCCATCCGTCGTCGCTATCAAGGCCTTGAGGAAATTCAAAGCGAAATCCGGATCCTCACGACGATATCTGAGAAACAAGAGGTCGGATTCCGTGTCGTGAATAGCCTCGATGTTGCTTTCCATGTATTTGAGCATGGTTTCCTCCGACGGCGGCAACCATTCCGGCAGCCCCAGTATCCCACGAACGAACCTCTTGAAACTCGCCTTGGTACCCGTCGGCGGGCGCCAAGCTCGCGCCTTTTCATCCCACTGGTCCTGAAAGATCACGTACTCGAAATCGTAATCGGCCATCAAGCGCTGGGCAACGTCCATGGCCAGGAGCTTTTGCCGGAACAACGTGAACCGCCCGGTAACCGAGCCACCGGCCAATGTGAAATTCCGCAGGATCGAGGCCGTGCTTTTGATAGGGTCACCCTGCAACCCGGCATTGCTTTGTGAAGCGGAAAGGATCACCGACGCTTCATAAATATGTTGCGAATTCCTGACGACGATCAGTCCCAGCAGGAAGCACAAGCCGACGCTCGCGGCAATAACGATCAGATTCTCCCGGATGAAGTCGACGATGGCCGAAAAAGAGACAAATTCGACGACTTCAGCGGATGCAGCCGGCCCCAAGGCCGCCGGTTGGGATATGCCCTCTTTTTCCAATATATTGTTCATCGCGTCATAAGGTGCTGGGATCGAAGTATCATATATTACAACAGGTTAAGGACCATCAACAAGCGCCACCTTGGACGAAGTATCGGCCCTGCCCCCCTTATAAGCCAAAGCGGCCATATCAAAAAGGTCAATGGTTAGCCGACCTGCCTGCTTTGCAGCGCGCCCTCACCGCATTATACCTTAGGCAAAACCGCTGGAGGACTGCCCTGTGTGCGGCATTGTAGGTGCGTTGGTTTATGGTGACGGCCCATTCCGGGTCACCGCCCCCTATGTGGACGCCATGCGCGACACCATGGTCATGCGCGGACCGGACGGCGACGGCACCTGGATATCGGATGATGGGCGAATTGGCCTTGGCCACAGGCGCCTCGCCATTATCGACCTGTCGGAAAAGGCGGCCCAGCCCATGTCGGCGGCGGACGGCCAAGTCCGGATCACGTTTAACGGCGAGATATACAATCACAGGGAAATCCGCGCGGAGTTGGAGTCCGCCGGTGAAAGCAACTGGCTTACCGACCACTCCGACACCGAGGTCATTCTGCGTGCCTACTTGAAGTGGGGTGTGGATTGCCTGGCGAAGTTTCGCGGTATGTTCGCCTTCGCCATTTGGGACGGCCGGAGCAAGGAACTTTGGCTGGTGCGCGACCGCATCGGCGTGAAGCCGCTCTATTACGCACGGCATCACGGCCGTTTTACCTTCGCATCCGAGATTAAAGCGCTTCTGGCCGACCCGGAACAACCCCGCCAGGTCGATGAAACGGCACTGTTCCATTACTTCTCCTTCGTCGCCACACCGGCGCCCAGTACGCTTTTCTCGGGCATTCACAAGGTGCCGCCGGGAACCTGGCTGCGCGTTGCCGCCGACGGCCGGGTTACCGAGCGTCGATACTGGGACGTTTGGGATCACACCGAGCCGCTTACTGGCATATCAGACGCCGAGATTGCTGAACGCGTTCGCGAAGAATTGCGCGCCGCCGTACGCTACCGCAAGGAAAGCGACGTGCCCGTCGGGGTGTTCCTGTCGGGCGGCATCGATTCCAGCACCAACACGGCGCTCTTTTCGGAAGACAGCGACACGCCGGTAAAGACTTTTTGCATTGGCTACAAGGGCGAACACCAGAGCTATACAAACGAATTTGATTACGCCCGCATGATTGCCAAGCAAGTCGGCGCCGAACACTATGAACTGTCCCTGGATCAAGACGATCTGATCGACTTTTTGCCGCACATGATCGAATTGCAGGACGAGCCCATCGCCGATCCGGTTTGCGTGCCAGTCTACTTCGTCTCCAAGCTGGCCCGTGACAACGGCGTCACCGTGGCCCAGGTTGGCGAAGGCGCGGACGAACTTTTCTTCGGCTATGAAAGCTGGCAGCGTTACTTGCGCCTACAGCGGCTCGATAACCTTCCGGTGCCGAAGTTTGCCAAGAAACTAGCCTTAGCCGGGATCGACGGCTGGGGGCGACAGGACCACCCCTACCGGGAAATGCTGCGCCGGGGCATCAATGACCAGCCGGTATTCTGGTGCGGCGCCGATCTGATGGGCGATGCGAAGAAACGCCGCGTCATGAGCCCAAGACTTCGCGAGCAGACACGAGAGATGACATCGTGGGACGCCATAGAGCCGCTCTGGCGGCGCTTCCAGGACGCGGCCTGGGACCGTTCACCCATTAATTGGATGGGTTACGTGGATTTGAATCTGCGACTGCCGGAACTCTTACTGATGCGCGTGGACAAGATGAGCATGGGCGTGAGCATTGAAGTCCGCGAGCCGTTCCTCGACCACAAGCTGGTCGAACTGGCTATGTCGATCCCGGCGCACGTGCGATACCAGAACGGCAACAGCAAGCACATTCTTAAAAAGGCCGTGCGTGGCATCATTCCAGACGCGCTCATAGACCGGCGCAAGCAGGGCTTCGGCGTGCCGGTTAACGAGTGGTTCTTTGATCGCCTTGGGGATCACGCGCGCGGCGAATTGGAAGATTTCTGCCGCAAGACAGATTATCTGGACCCCATCGCAGTGAATGATTTGATCGAACGCCGCGACGCCACCAGTGTTTGGGCGCTTCTGAACTTTGCCTTATGGTGGAAGCGACATATCGAACAGACGCCGCTCAGGACTGCGGCATAATAGGATACCTGCCATGATTAGCGCCGACGAACGCTTCGAGAAGAAGCACACCCAGATCAAGGGAAAGACCATGGCCTATGTGGATGAGGACGAGGGCGACCCCATCCTCTTCCTGCACGGCAACCCCACGTCATCCTACCTGTGGCGCAATATCATCCCGCACGTGGCGGAACTTGGCCGTTGCGTGGCGCCCGATTTCATTGGCATGGGGGATTCGGATAAACTGGATAACACTGGGCCGGACAGCTACCGTTTTGTCGAGCACCGCGAATACCTGGATGCCCTCTTGGACGATCTCGGTATATCGGAAAACGTGATTCTGGTGGTTCACGATTGGGGCTCGGCGCTCGGTTTTGATTGGGCGCGGCGCCACCCGGCGCGGGTTCAAGGCATTGCTTACATGGAGGCGTTGGTGCAGCCCGTGACCTGGGCCGATTGGCCGGACAACGCGAGGGGCATTTTTCAGGGCCTGCGCTCCGAAGCCGGCGAAACCATCGTGCTGGAGAAGAACGGCTTCGTCGAAACCATTCTGCCGGGCTCGATCCTGCGAAAATTGAGCGAAGCGGAAATGGAAGTTTACCGCCGGCCTTACCTGCTTCCGGGCGAGGATCGAAGACCTACTTTGACCTGGCCGCGGCAGATTCCCATTGAAGGCGAGCCCGAAGATGTGACCAAGATCGCAACCGAATATGCCGAATGGTTGGCGGGCTCGGATATTCCAAAGCTCTTTATCAACGGCGACCCGGGCGCGATCTTGATCGGTCGGCAAAGGGAATTCTGCCGCACTTGGCCGAACCAAGAAGAAGTTGCGGTTAAGGGCGCGCATTTCCTGCAAGAGGACTCGCCCGACGAGATCGGCGAGGCACTAGCGGAATTTATTGAGAAATTGCGGGACCGCGATTAGTTGCTTTCCGTACCCGAGACGTTGGAGAAGACGCCGTTGCTCAACATCAGCGCTGCCGCTTTACCGTCAAATCCCGCGAATACCTCGACCAGATAGGATGTGGAGGGCGCCGTGAACCCCTCGTCACAGACGGTCTCCTCAACCTCAGAAATAAGCAATTGAATGGCGGAGGACGGTGGCACGTCGGACGCCACCAAGCCACTGCATATGATGTCACCCGTACTTTGTTCCCGCAGAGTCATGGTGACGTTTTCGACGAAAGTCGCGGTGTTGGTGACCCGCACAACCGATTGAAAGGCTGGCGCGAAGGATGAACTGAGCACGGGACCGAGGAGGGTTCGCAGACCCTCTTGCGTTATATTCACGAAAGCGGTCTCGATGGCGCCTCCGTCAAAAGTTTTGTTTGTAGACCCGGTAAGATTCTGGGCGCTGAATTCGGCGCGAACCGTACCTGAGTCAATGGTCGTTTCGCCGTCAACTTCCAAAAAGACTGGCGTTGCAGCTGCGATGGCGGCTGCGTTGAAATTGGCCGTGCCCACGCCGTTCTGGTCTTCGAATGTCGCCGTACCGGCGGCAAAATCAATGGTCGCGAAGGCATCCCCCAAGTTACAATCGCCGGAGGCATTGATATCCATGCACACCTCGGTCAGAGATGGATTGGTACTGTTGATCATTGGCGACGAAATAGTGAGTGTCGACCGACCGCCTGCGCCGTCGATCGGCGTTGCGGCAACGTAATCCCCGCCATTATTGGCCAAACGCCCTACACTGGTGCCATCATTGCTGCGTAATCGGACGGTGCCGAGGAAGGCCACAGTCGAGCCCGTTGCAGTAGGCGCGGCGCCATTAGGCGTGAATTCCGTGAATCGGCTAGCACCGCTGATGGCGATATCGGTGCCCTGAACAAACAATGTATTTGCGCCAACGACCGACTGCACAACCGTTGAAACTTCCTGTTGTAGGGGGTCGGCAAGCAGCACGTCATTGGCGAGCGCAAGTTTTGCTGTCACTTGCACCTGCTTGTCCCGCCCAGAAAGCGCCGCCAAATTATCAACGATAAAATCAATACCGATAATATCGCCGGCAGCGGCAGCAGCTCCAGCAGTAGTAATTTCCATAAGCACGAAATCTGTGCCAACACCACCGGATATCTTGGCGACATCGGACCCGGCCAGTAGGGCGGGCCCGGCGCTTATATCCTCAATTCCCATGTTGGCAAACGACCCAGCCGCGAATGTACCTTCCGACAAGGACATGCGAAAAAGCCGATTGACATTCGTCGCAATGCCAAAGGCAAGCGTGAATTTGCCTTCAAAGGACGTGGCGCCCGCCGCCTGCACGACGATCGCATCGCTGCCGAAGACGTCCGTCGCCACATAAACGACATTGCGCCCTGTCCCACCAAGACTGAAATCGGCGTTCGACGTTCCGACCACGCCATCGTCTGCGGCAAACGTCAGGTTGCCCTGGCCTCTTACGGGAGAGGCCGAAAACGCCAGGAAGCACAGCGCCAACACGCATATATGCGAAAGAAAATTCGTGGAAACTCTAGAACAAGATCGTGTACTCAAAACGCAACCACTCGATACTGTTACTCAAACACAACTCAAGGAAAACCAGCTCGCCGATTCGCGCCTTGTTGCAGCACAGCTTTTCCCGGCGCGACCCTGCAATTTTGCGCTGTAGGCCGCACACCCGAATCTTAGAGGGCAGATTCGCAGAAATCAATATCTATTTGAATCAAACGCGTAAACCCCGACATATAGTGGTTTCAAAGGC
>CAYOOG010000143.1:0-5770 GCA_964405515.1 uncultured Alphaproteobacteria bacterium
CGAAAAATGGGGCGAAACCCCCTGCGCCTTCGTGACGCTAAAGCCGGGCCAGGAAGCCGGGGCCGAGGAGATTATCGCTTTCTGCCGTGACAACATGGCCAAATTCAAGACCCCGCGCCATGTGGTCTTCTG
This sequence comes from uncultured Alphaproteobacteria bacterium, assembly GCA_964405515.1. Classification (GTDB taxonomy): domain Bacteria; phylum Pseudomonadota; class Alphaproteobacteria; order JAPYRI01; family JAPYRI01; genus CAYOOG01. Next base: position 133 of record CAYOOG010000143.1, read on the forward strand.
CGATCTGCCCAAGACCTCGACCGGCAAGATCCAAAAGTTCGTGCTGCGCGAGCGCGCGATCGAAGCCTAAAGGGCGCTGGCGTCCGGCTACCGAGTGGTGTAAACAGCCCGTCATGCAGACCGTACTCATTGTCGTTCACGTCATGCTGGCTCTGGGGCTGGTGATTCTCGTGCTCTTGCAGCGCTCCGAAGGGGGCGGGCTAGGCATGGGCGGTGGCGGCGGCGGTATGGGCGGGCTGGTCAGCAGCCGTTCGGCGGCCAATTTCCTGACCCGGACCACGGCCATCCTGGCGGCCTGCTTCATGGTCACGAGCATCGTACTCACCATCATGGCCCGGGACAGCGCGCCCAGTCGCTCGATTATGGATGAAGTAGAGGCGGAGCCGGTGGCGGAAGAAGTCCCCATCGAAGACGATTTGCCCAGCGTGCCGGTATCCGATTGAAGTGGGTTGGCCGCGCCAAACCCTCCGGGCGGTCTTTGAACCGCCTTTTTCTTTGCTAAATGTTGTGACTGGGCTTGGGTTAACGCCCACGATGTTGTACGGTGTTTTCCCGTTATGACAAGGTACATTTTTGTAACCGGTGGCGTAGTTTCTTCTCTTGGAAAAGGGTTGGCGGCTGCGGCGCTCGGTGCCTTGTTACAGGCCCGGGGGTACTCGGTCAGGCTACGAAAACTCGATCCGTACCTGAACGTCGACCCCGGCACCATGAGCCCCTATCAGCACGGCGAGGTTTACGTCACCGACGATGGCGCGGAGACGGACCTGGACCTTGGCCATTACGAACGCTTCACCGGTGTGTTCTCGCGACAAACCGACAATGTCACAAGCGGCCGCATCTACCAGAACATTTTGACCAATGAGCGCCGGGGTGACTACCTGGGGGGCACCGTGCAGGTGATCCCCCATGTTACCGACGCTATCAAGGATTTTGCCCTGGCCGACAACGAGGGCGTCGACTTCATGATCTGTGAGATCGGCGGCACCGTGGGGGACATCGAAGGGCTGCCTTTCCTTGAGGCGATCCGCCAGTTGGGCAACGAACTGGGGCCGGCCCTGTCCATGTTCATCCATTTGACCCTGGTGCCCTACATTCCCTCGGCGGGTGAATTGAAGACCAAGCCGACCCAGCACTCGGTCAAGGAGTTGCGCGGCATCGGCATTCAGCCGGATGTTCTTTTGTGCCGCTGCGACCGGCCCCTGCCAGATGGTGAGCGCAAGAAGATCGCGCTCTTCTGCAACGTCGGCGAGGAATACGTTATCCCGGCCTTGGACGTGGGCAGCATTTATGAGGTGCCGTTGCGTTACCATGAGGAAGGGTTTGACGAGCGCGTCCTTGACCGGTTCGGTCTCCACGACCCGCCGGAACCGGACCTCAGCCGCTGGACCGAGATCGAGAAGCGTGTTCGTCGGCCGGAAGGGGAGGTCAATATCGCCGTGGTCGGCAAGTACACCGGGCTGAAGGACGCCTACAAGTCGCTGGCAGAGGCTCTGACCCATGGCGGAATTGCCAACAAGGTGCGCGTTAACCTCGACTGGATCGAGGCGGAAATATTTGATTCACCTGACGCCGTGAGCCAGTTGGAGCGGGTCGACGGCATCTTGGTGCCGGGCGGTTTTGGCGAGCGGGGCACCGAGGGCAAAATTGCCGCCGCGACCTTCGCCCGCCAGCGCGGTGTGCCATATTTCGGTATCTGCCTTGGCATGCAGATGGCTGTTATCGAGACGGCGCGTAACGTGGCCGGTCTCAATGGCGCCGGCTCCACCGAGTTCGGGGAGTGCGCGGAGCCGGTTATTGGCCTGATGACCGAATGGGTAAAAGACGAGCAGGTTGAAACTCGTAAGCAGAACGGCGACCTAGGCGGGACCATGCGGCTGGGTGCCTACGAGGCCAAGCTCCTGGAAGGTAGCCATGTTCAAGCCATTTACCAGGGTGCCGACGTCATATCGGAGCGCCATCGCCACCGCTATGAAATGAACATCAATTACGTCAAGCCACTCGAAGAGACCGGGCTTCTTGTATCCGCCCTATCGCCGGATGGCTCGCTGCCGGAGATTGTGGAATTGAAAGGCCACCCCTGGTTTATTGGCGTGCAGTTCCACCCCGAGCTTAAATCCAAGCCTTTCGACCCCCACCCCCTGTTCGCCTCGTTTATCGAGGCCGCCGTGCGTCAGTCGCGCTTGGTCTGACCGCGCTTCGGCCTCTGGCCCGGACGGGCGGGCGGGGTTATGGTTCACTCCATGACTTCCTCTCACCATGTCACCGTTGGCCAAGTCACCCTGGGCAATGATCTGCCCTTGGTCCTAATTGCCGGGCCCTGCGCGCTGGAGAGCCGCGCCCAGGCCCTTGAGGTGGCTGGGGCGCTTCGCGACATGACCGGCCGTTTGGGTCTGGGCTTTATTTTCAAGTCTTCCTTTGACAAGGCGAACCGCACCAGTGGCGACGCCCTGCGCGGCCTGGGGCTGGAGGAGGGCTTGCCGGTTCTGGCCGGAGTTCGCGAGACCGTTGGCTGTCCGGTGGTCACCGACGTGCATGAAGCCGGGCAGTGCGCCACGGTGGCCCAAGCCGTGGATATCCTGCAAATTCCAGCCTTCCTCTGCCGGCAGACCGACCTGCTGCTGGCCGCCGCCGCCACCGGCAAGGTGGTCAACGTGAAAAAGGGGCAGTTCCTTGCGCCCTGGGATATGGCCCATGTGGTTGCCAAGCTGGAAGGGGCGGGGTGCGACCGCCTTCTGTTGACTGAACGCGGGACGTCCTTTGGCTACAACACGCTGGTCAATGATATGCGCGCGCTGCCGGTCTTGGCGGCGACCGGCTACCCAGTGGTTTTTGACGCCACTCATTCCGTACAGATGCCGGGGGCCAAGGGTTCGTCCAGCGGTGGGGACAGGGACTCCGTACCGGTGCTGGCGCGGGCCGCCGTCGCCGTGGGCGTGGCCGCTCTGTTCGTGGAAACGCACCCGGACCCGGACGCCGCCATCAGCGATGGCTCCAGTATGGTGCCGCTCAGCCAGCTTGAGCCGCTTATGGAACGACTTCTCGGCCTTGATCGTCTCGCCAAGAGCTCTCTCTAGTCCAGACCTGCCAAGCTGACCCGGCAATTGCTGCCGGGTGCTCTTGCCGGCTCAGGGGGCGTGTCTGGTTTCTTGTTCTATTTCAGTCGGTTAAGTGTCCCGCAATGTTGGCGCGCGTGTTGCTTGTATCAGGTACCGGAATTTTAAAAGGAGGTGCGGGATATGTCTCATTATGTGATCCCTCAGGAGACGATTTGGAGCGCCGCCGAGGCCCTGGTCAACCAGCACGGCGAGTGGGCCCCGGTCGTGGCCGAGCGAATTCTTGACGACCCGACGCTGGACGATGAGGCAGTGCGCGCCTGGTCGAAGGTGCACGAGACCGTTGTGGAGCTTGTCGAAGGCACAACTTTGCGGCGCGCCGGAACGGCGAACTAATCCACTTTTTCCTCGCGCTGCTGGCGCGAAGCGGCCATTTGGGCTATCAACCGCCATGGAATACATGGCGGTGATAGCTCTATGAGCGCGATAATCGATATCAGGGCGAGAGAAATTCTCGACAGCCGGGGCAACCCCACGGTCGAGGTGGACGTGGAGCTGGAGACCGGTGCCGGCGGCCGCGCCGCCGTGCCCTCGGGCGCTTCGACCGGAGCTTACGAGGCGGTGGAATTGCGGGACGGGGGCGACCGTTATGGCGGCAAGGGCGTGGCCCAAGCCGTGGGTCACGTGACCGGCGAAATTTTCGACGCCCTCTCCGGCATGGAAGCCGAGGACCAGACCACCATCGATCGCATCATGTGCGAACTGGACGGCACGCCAAACAAGGCGCGGCTGGGTGCCAATGCCATTTTGGGCGTGAGCCTTGCCGTGGCCAAGGCGGCGGCTGTCGAGGCCGATCTGCCGCTTTACCGATACATCGGCGGCGCCGGCGCGCGCACTCTGCCGGTGCCCATGATGAACGTGCTCAATGGTGGCGCCCACGCCGACAACCCCGTGGACATTCAGGAATTCATGATCGCCCCGGTGGGCGCGCCCAGCCTGGCTGATGCCGTGCGCATGGGATCCGAGGTCTTCCACGCCCTGAAGGCGGAACTCAAGAACGCCGGCCATAACACCAACGTCGGTGACGAAGGCGGCTTCGCCCCGGCGGTTTCCGGCACGACAGAGGCTTTGGATTTTGTCATCAAGGCCATAGAAGGGGCCGGCTACACACCGGGCGACGACGTCTATCTTGCCCTTGATCCGGCGTCCACGGAGTTTTTCGAGGACGGCAAATACAATCTGGCGGGCGAGGGCAAGGTCCTGGATAGCGAAGGCATGGTTGCCTATTACCAGGATCTGGTCGCCAATTACCCGATCTACTCCATCGAAGACGGCATGGCCGAGGATGATTGGGAGGGTTGGCGGGCGCTCATGCAGGCCATTGGCGGCAAAGTGCAATTGGTTGGCGACGATATTTTCGTAACGAACCCGGAACGTTTGGCCCGGGGCATCAAGGAAGCGGCGGCCAATTCGATTCTGGTGAAACTGAACCAGATCGGCAGTCTGAGTGAGACCCTTGAGGCCGTCGAAATGGCCCATAAGGCGGGCTTTACATCTGTTATTTCCCACCGCTCCGGCGAGACGGAAGACGCGACCATCGCCGATCTTGCCGTGGCCACCAACAGTGGGCAGATCAAGACCGGTTCGTTGTCCCGCAGTGACCGTTTGGCCAAGTACAACCAGTTGATCCGGATCGAGGAACAACTGGACGCCGCGGCCCGTTACGCCGGGCGCGCGGTGCTCAAGTCCTGATGGCCAAGGGTCAAAGCGGGAACAAAAAGAGTCTAAAGCAGAATCATTCTAACTCTTTGACTCTTATAAGGAATTTCCTGTTGACGACGACTCCCGAGCGTGATTCGCTCGACGACATGGATTGGATTTACAGACTTCGGCGTTGGGCGCGGCAGGCCATTGTGCCGGTCTTGTGCCTGGCGGCGGTGGTCTATTTTGGCCGCCACGCCGTCGAAGGCGACAGCGGCGTCATGGCCTGGCTGCAAATTCGCGACAAGATCGAGTTCGTATCAACAGAGCTGGCCGTGGTGAAGGCCGAACGCCGGCAGTTGGAACACAAGGTCGCTCTGCTCAGGCCGGAAAGTCTGGACGCCGACATGCTCGAAGAGCAGGCCAGGGATGTTCTGGGCTATGCCCACAAGGACGACGTCATCCTACTTTATCGAAACTGAGCGAGCGCGAAACGAACGCTTGTTGCCGTATTAACTCAAAAAACATAATTTTGTGCTAGGAACCAAACGCTTGTTTTGGTGAAGCGCCGAGGGCGTTGTGCTTTGGCATGATTGTCCATAAGCTGACGCTTCAAAAGACCTGAAACCCTCAGGTTTTCTGCGGGTCAAAAGGCTGTGGGCTGAGTTTTCGCGTGGTCCCGGAAAAGATATGACAAGTCGCAAAACGGCGCCAAAAAAGAAACGCGCCGCGCCCAAGACTAAGGCCAAAGCGGACCCGCAAGAACTTCTCGGTTTCTACCGGGACATGCTCTTGGTGCGCCGCTTCGAGGAAAAAGCGGGCCAGATGTACGGCATGGGCCTGATCGGCGGCTTCTGCCATTTGTACATCGGCCAGGAGGCGGT
>CAYOOG010000144.1:0-801 GCA_964405515.1 uncultured Alphaproteobacteria bacterium
GCGAATATCTTTTGAATTTGATCAACGATGTTCTCGATCTTTCCTTACTCGAAGCTGGCGAACGTACACTGAACAAAGAAGATGTGACCGTCCGCGACGTGGTGAGTGACTGCACCCCCATCATCATTGGAGCAGTCAGTAGCAAAGGCATCAAATTCATAGATGAAGTGCCTGAAGATATAGGATCCGTCCACGCCGACAAGCGAGCGCTCAAACAAATTCTGCTCAACCTATTATCCAACGCTGTCAAGTTCACTCCTGTGGACGGCAATATTACTATCAGGGCTATGACCACCAACACACACCACATTATCGAAGTAATCAACACGGGAGACAGCATACCGGCTGAAAAAATTGCCACACTTACGGAGCCTTTCGTAAGGAGTGAAAGCAACCCCCTTAAGACCCAGGAAGGAACTGGCCTCGGGCTGGCAATCGTGAAATCGTTGTTGGACCTTCACAATGGCGAACTAGACATCGAGAGCGAAGACGGTAAGGGAACAATGGTTAAAGTGAAATTGCCGAGCGGCAACGCTTGAAAGGCACTAATTGGTAGCCCGCGGTAATCCGCGTTGGATCAAATGAGCTTTCCAAATTCGTTCTATTTCGGTGATGGGCATGACCCATAGGCAATCCCGCTGTTGTATCGCAACTGCGGCCAAGCCAGGCAATGAGACGGCAAGCCTTGAATCGTAGCGAAGATGTCTGCTTTGGGTCATAAGCAGACGTCTGGCGGGGCCTCTAGGCCATGTCTGCTTTTGTATACAAAGCGGACATGGGGCCGATAGCGCTGCACTAGAG
>CAYOOG010000144.1:811-3807 GCA_964405515.1 uncultured Alphaproteobacteria bacterium
GCCTGGACCTCAGGGGCGTGGTTCAGGCGATCGAGAAGATCACGCTGGCCGGCGATTGCATTGGTCATGAAATCCATAAAAGCGCGGACGCGCACCGTGTGGCGCAAATCTTCGTGCGTCAACAACCACATATCGGTAGCCAATTCCGGCAAAGGCGGCCCAAGCCGGCAGAGGACGGGATCGCCCTCGGCCAGGAAGCAGGGCAGCGTTGCCAATCCCATGTTCTGCCTTACCGCTTCAATGACCAGGTTGATGTCGTTGGACCGAAGCGCAATGTGCGCCTTGGGATATTGCGATTTGAGCCACTTCGCGGCGTCGATGCTGCCCCGTTCGTCCTCCAGGGCGATCCAGTTGTGCGCTTCAAGAGCGTCTTCGCCCTGCTCGGCCAGATATTGAACCGAGCCGTATATGGCGCCAGTGATAGCGCAGAGCTTGCGGCCGATCAGGGCGTCGGGCGGTCGGTTGGTGCCGCGAATGGCGATGTCGGCCTCGCGTTTACTCAGGTTCCGAAATTCGTCCGAGGCGACGATCTCCAGGTCGATCCCGGGATAGTCGCGAGCGAACGCGGCAAGATGCGGCGCAAGCAGGCGCACCGCCACAATGCCCGCCGTGGTGACCCTGAGCGAGCCTTCGAGCCGTGCGTCCTGACCCAGGACTTCCCGGTCGATTCCCGCAATTTCACCTTCGATGCGCAAGGCCGTGTCGCGCATCCTTTCGCCCGCCGCGGTCAACACGTAGCCGGAGGGCAAGCGGTCAAAAACGCGCACGCCGAGACTTTCCTCGAACCCCTTCATGCGGCGAAACACCGTTGACTGGTTGACGCCCAAGTGCCGGGCGGCGGCGGAAAGGGAGCCCCGATGGGCCACTTCGGCGAAAAAACGCAAATCGTCCCAATTCATCGGTTGCACGCCGTCCTTTGCCTCATCTATGCGAATTTGCAAGACTAGATTGCAATTATACATCTTATATTTGCGGCAGAGCATAGCTACTCTAGGGCAGACGGTCAATTTTGCGACAGACCGGCTCCACGCACAGAGGAGGCTATCAATGAAAACGCTATTGGGACTATTGGTCGGTTTGACCGGCGCTTCTGCGGCCGACGTGGCTTGGGCGGAACTCCCCAAGGAGATTCCTTTCGAAGGAACCAGTTGTCACGTCTTTGATCGCACGATCATCAGCCAAGGGGATTCCCGGGTGATTTTCAATATCGAAGGGCAAGGCGTGCGTTGGAGCGACCAACCGGACTTTCCCTTCGGCAGGATGTCGGTGCAATGCGTCGGTAGCGGCAGCGCCATCGGTGACCAAAGAGAAGCCAGCGGTTACTGCGACGCCATCGATGCAGACGGCGACAGATACGTTACCAAGTATGGCGGCGGACAGGGAAAGGGCACCTGGTCGGTTGTTACGGGCACCGGAAAATTCGCCGGCATGACGGGAGAGGGGAGCAATACCGTCATCTATTTTCCGCGAACCGCGCTCAGCCCCGGCACCGTTCAATTCTGCAATGATGAAGAGGGCACCTTCAGGCTGCCGTAGAATGTTGACGCGCTGACCATGTCTCCCCGACCGACCGGAATTCCCAATTTCCAACTGCAAATTAGCTATAGGCGCGGCTGCCGATTTATTTGCAAGATTAGTGAAATCGTGAATCACGGTCGTGCGGGTTCGTCCGCTGGAAATGGAGAGCGTTTATGAAATTGACATGGGTGGGGCTCAGCATCATTGCATTGTCGTGGCTTGATCCGACGGCGGGGGCGGCCCAGGACTGGCGCTATTATGGCGCGACGCCGGGCGGCACGAAATACTCCGCGCTTCGCCAAGTCAACCGCGACAATGTCGATGATCTAGAAGTGGCTTGGACGTACCGCACAGGCCTGTTCGAACGCCATGCTCCCGCTACTGCCAGCAAGCAGTCATTTCAGGACACACCGATCCTGGTGGACGGATCGCTCATCGTCTGCACACCCTTCAACCGAATTATTGCGTTGGATCCGGCGACGGGCGCGGAGCGCTGGTTCTTTGATCCGCAGGTGGAGGAGGGCTACTCCTACCCACGCTTCGTCTGCCGCGGTGTCACGCCCTGGCTGGACGAGGCGGCAGAGTCAGACGCCTTGTGCCGGAGCCGAATTATTTTTGGCACTTCGGATTTCCGGGTCTTTGCCATTGATTCAAGCAGCGGCGCCCGCTGCCCGGACTTCGGCGACAATGGCGAAGTCAAGCTCGACCCGGGCATGGAATTGCTTTTCAACGGCGAAATCCAGATCGCCTCGCCCCCCGCCATTATCAACGGTGTCGTGGTCGTGGGCTCCTTCATCATCGACAACCTGCGTGCCGACGCGCCCAGCGGCAAGGTCCGGGCGCTCGATGCCAGGACCGGCGCCTTGCGCTGGGAATTCGACCCCATCCCCCGCGACCCGGACGACCCGGCCTACGCCACCTGGGGCGGCGACAGCGCCCGGGTCACCGGCCACGCCAACGTCTGGACGATCATTTCCGTGGACGAGGAAAGGGACTTGGTGTTTCTGCCCACAACCAGCCCGTCGACCGACTATTACGGCGGTACGCGGCCGGGCGAGAACCTTTATGCGAATTCCCTGGTTGCCGTGCGTGGCGCTAGCGGCGAGGTTGTCTGGCATTTCCAGGTCGTGCACCACGATGTCTGGGACTACGATTTGGCGTCCCAGCCCATCCTGGCCGAGATCAGCCGCGACGGCGAGATCATCCCGGCGGTGATCCAGTTGACCAAGCAGGGGTTCATCTTCGCCTTCCATCGCGAGACCGGCGCGCCCCTATTCCCCATAGAAGAAAGACCGGTGCCCCAGGGCGGCGTGGAGGGGGAGTGGCTCTCGCCGACACAGCCCTTCCCGGTGGCGCCGCCGCCCCTTGGCCCCATGGGTGCCACGCCGGACGATGCCTGGGGCTTTACCTTTGTCGACCGCTGGGTCTGCCGCGAGAAACTGAAGGCCCTGCGCCACGACGGCGTCTACGCGCCGCCC
>CAYOOG010000144.1:3817-5748 GCA_964405515.1 uncultured Alphaproteobacteria bacterium
CGGTATCCGGGCCGCGTCGACCTTCCCCCAGCAGCTCGCGCTCGCCGATGGCGGGGCGGCCAGCGATCAGCTTCAGAACTCCGCTGTCGGCGGGGATAAGCGGATCTGCTCCAGACCCGCCTTCAGCTCTTCCATGGCCAGGTGCTTGGCGTCCATCTACAGACTCCTGCGCAGGACATGCGTGTTGGGTCAGGACCGCGCCGCCCAGCCGGGCCGGCACGCTCATGCTGCCGTCGCCCGGCGGCGGCGCCAATTGGGGCGGCGGGGCGTTCGACCCGGAGCGCAATCTCCTGATCGTCAGCTCCTGGGATGTTCCCCACCTGATCGCCCAGATTCCGCGCGAGGAAATGCCGAAACTGCCCCAGGGTGCCGACCCGCCACTGGCGTTCTATTTGCAAGAAGGCACACCCTATGTGGGCTGGCTGGACACCTTTCTCTCGCCCCTGGGCGCGCCCTGCACGCCGCCGCCATGGGGCCGGTTGACGGCGGTGGACATGGGGTTGGGCACCATCAAGTGGCAGGTGCCCTTGGGCTCCATCGAAAAGTTCCTGCCCCTGCCAATCCCGCTCGATTTGGGTACCGCCGCCGCTCTCGGCGGGGTCATCGCCACCGGCGGCGGGCTCGCCTTTATCGCCGCCACCCAGGACGACAAGTTCCGCGCCTTCGACACCGATAACGGCGAAAAGCTGTGGCAGGTGGACTTGCCCGCGGGCGGGCAGGCCACGCCCATGACCTACGACGTGGACGGCCGGCAGTTCGTGGTTATCGCCGCCGGGGGGCACGCCATGATCAGCACGACGCCGGGCGATTACGTGATTGCCTACGCGCTCAAGCGCGACTGAGATCGAAAAGCCATGGCTCGATATTCGATGAAACGCCTAGCCGTCCTCACGCTTGCCCTAGCCGCAATGGCCATCGGCGCGGTCGGCCGCCCGGCGGCCACGGCGGGCCTTGGGCCATCGGTGACGATCCACGTTGCCGGGAACCAAAGCTTCTTTTGGGACAACAGGCGCTTGCGGTACCTAGTGATCGCGAGCGACCCAGGCAAGGGCGATACCTTGGCCGGCACGATCGCCGACGAGCACGTGACGGTGTTTTCCGGCTATTTGCCGTCGGGCTACGACGAACTCACCCGGTCCATCGTCGACCCGTCGAAAATGACGGATCATTCAAAAGGGCGGAAACTGGTCGGGTCGAACGATTGCGTGCTCTGCCACGAAGAAAGGCACGACACGGTTATCCCGGGTTATTTGACAATCTCCCAACACTACGCCGGGTCGGACGACGCAGGCGATCAGCTGGCCGCGCGGATAATAGAGGGGAGCAAGGGCAATTGGGGCGAGATTCCCATGACTCCCCACCCAAATCTCTCCATGGACGACGCCCGGGCGATGGTTGCTTACATACTTTCTTTTGGGGATTCCAGCGGGCGCAAGGAACGTCTGCCGGTCTTGGGGGTCGTCACCACGGACAAGCACGAACAGGGCCGTAGCGATACCGCCATGGGCCGGGTCGTCGCCGGCCGCTACGTTCTTGCCGCCGGTTACCAGGGGCGGGAAGAGACAGACCAAAGTAAAGGACAAGCCTGGTCGGCACTGAAGTTGCGTTGGCCGTTGCTCACTCCAGAAGATGCCGCCGACAGCCGGAACATTGCGTTCATCCAAGACCCGAAACTTGGTGATGTCGCGGTGGCCGGCACGTCCCGTGCCTTCCTGAAGTTCGCGCATATAGACCTCACGGATATTCGCGCCGTAACGGTCGCGGTTGGTGATTGGCAGCGCCGATGGGGCGGCGGGCGCATCGAGCTTCGCCTGGACGGCCATCGCGGCCGTGTTATCGGCCAGGTAACCACGGACTCGAGCGCCCCAGACCCGGTGGTCAAATTGCTTCCGGTGCTGATTCCGCCGTTAGACGGTTCTCACGATTTGTAC
>CAYOOG010000145.1:0-5733 GCA_964405515.1 uncultured Alphaproteobacteria bacterium
ACCGCCTCCCGCACCCCCTTCCCATCCACCCGATGAGGGTACCCGTGGGGTGGATGGGAAGGGGGTGCGGGAGGCTTCCAGGTTTTCTATATTGCTCTAAAACGGCTGTTCAGACACTTCGTGAATGAGATAATCCCGGAAAACGCAAACCCTGGCGGAATCCCGCAAGGTCTCGGGATAGACGAAGTAGGTCTCAAACTTGGGCCCTTCGATCTCGGGCAGGACACGCACCAGATGGGCATCGTCCGGCATGGCGTAGTCCGGCAGCGCGGCAAGGCCGATGCCGCGTCTCACGGCCTTCATGGTCCCATATATGCTGTTGACCCGCATCACCGGCTCCCGCCGGCCTTTGGTCTTGCCAACCTTGGCCAGCCAATTCACGTCCTTGAGCATGGTTGTAGCCATTTCCCCGTAGACGATAATGCGGTGCTTATCCAGATCGTCCACCGATCGCGGCGTGCCGTACTTGGCCAAATAGGCACTGGAGCCATAAATATGGAACTGCATGGTGTTCAGCCGCCGTTGAATGAGACCGGGCTGGGTCGGCCGGCGAACGTGGATGCCGACATCGGCCTCGCCCATGGTCAGGTCCAATTCCATGTCGGTCAGCATCAGGCTGATGTGAATGTCCGGATAACGGTCAATAAAGGCGCGCATGTGTGAGGTCAGCCAGACCGATCCGAACCCGACGGTCGTATTGATTCTCAAATCACCCTTGGGGCTCTCCTGTGTTTCGGAAAGCAGCCCTTCGGTCAGTGAAAGGCGCGCGGCGACATCGCTGGCGGTGCGGAACAGCATCTTGCCCTGCTCGGTGAGCACGAGGCCACGGGCGTGACGCAGAAAAAGCGGCGTACCCAGGCTTTCTTCAAGTGACGCTATCTGGCGGCTGACTGCCGACTGGCTCAGGTTCAGAGCTTCGCCACCGTGGGTGAAACTGCCGGCCTTGGCGACGGCGTGAAAAATGCGCAGTTTGTCCCAATCCATGATCTGCCGCCTCGGCTAACTCAGGAATTTTTCCGCCTCCAGGGCAGCCATGCATCCCATGCCGGCGGCGGTAACGGCTTGCCGGAAGATACGGTCCTTGACGTCACCGGCGGCGAAGACGCCTTCAACGTTGGTGGCTGTGCTGTCGGGTGCGGTAATCAAGTATCCTGCCTCGTCCATTTCCAATTGGCCGGTGAACAGTTCGGTGGCCGGGCTGTGCCCGATGGCGATGAACACGCCGTCGGCAGTGACTTCAGATGTCTCGCCGGTCTTGACGTTTTTCAGTCGGGCGCCGGTGACCCCCAAGGGGTCTTCCTCGCCCAGAACCTCATCAAGCACGGAATCCCACGCGACCTCGATCTTCTCGTGGGCCAGCAACCGCTGCTGCAAGATCTTTTCGGAGCGCAGTTCGTCGCGACGATGCACCAGCGTTACTTTGCTGGCGAAATTGGTCAGGAATAAGGCCTCCTCGACTGCCGTGTTGCCGCCGCCGATGACCACTACCGGCTTGTCGCGGTAGAAGAAGCCGTCACAGGTGGCGCAGGCCGAGACGCCGAAGCCCTGGAATTTCTGCTCGCTTTCCATGCCCAGCCAGCGGGCCTGAGCCCCCGTGCAAATGATAAGCGCGTCGGCGCTATAGACATCGCCGCGGTCGCCGGTGGCGGTAAAGGGGCGGCGGCTCAGGTCGACCTTGGTTATCAGGTCGTCGATCAGCTCGGCGCCCACATTCCGGGCCTGGGCCTCCATTTGCTCCATCAGCCAGGGGCCCTGCACCGGGTCGGCGAAGCCGGGGTAATTTTCCACGTCCGTGGTGATAGTGAGCTGGCCGCCCGGTTGTAGGCCGCGCACCATCATGGGCTCGAGGCAGGCCCGCGCGGCGTAGACGGCGGCGGTGCAACCGGCGGGGCCGGAGCCCAAAATCAGGATCTTTGTGTGATGTTCCGCCATCTGTTCCTCAATGCTAATCGGCTAAAACCCAAAGGGTTTGTAATGGCCATGGGCGGCTAAGACAAGGCTGCGATTGCCGGCCTTTAGGTTCGTTTGAGTAAAGGTTTTCAGGAGCCGGAGTGCCTCTGGCCCAGGGCGGCGGATTTGGGTAATATTATTGCGCGACGGTCAGGGGGCGGCCAATACTTGGCTTTACCTTGGTCCGTCGGACAGAGGGCAGGGCACCATGAGCCGCGTCAAACTGGACACCATAGACCGCCGTATCCTGAAGATTTTGCAGGACGAGGGGCGCATAACCAATGTCGATCTGGCTGGCCGGGTCGGGATATCCGCGCCGCCCTGCCTGCGCCGTGTCCGCGCCCTGGAAGAGGCCGGCTACATCAAGGGCTATCACGCCGTCCTGGATAATGAGTCCCTGGGTTTTGGCGTCACCGTGTTTGCCCTGGTGGGGCTGGACAGTCAGGCGGACAGCGATCTGAGTGCCTTTGAAGATATGGTCGCGTCATGGCCCCTGGTGCGCGAGTGCTTCATGCTGGCAGGCGAGATCGACTACATCCTCAAGGTCGTGGCCCACGATTGGGACGAATACCAGCACTTCGTCACCGACACTTTGACGGCGGCGCCCAACGTGGCTCACGTCAAGACGTCGCTGACCATCCGCAATGCGCTGGATCTGCCTGGCGTGCCCATCGATGACAAGCCCCGGCACGGCGAGGTTTCCCAATCCGCCGAAAGCTTGGCGACTAAATAAATTTCACTTTGAGAATTTCGTAGGCCTTGGAACCCTTGGGGGTGACCACTTCAACGCGGTCGCCGGCTTCCTTGCTCATCAACCCGCGGGCGAGTGGCGCGGTGAAGGACAGCCGTCCCTCGCGAATGTTGGCCTCGTGCTCACCCACAATCTGATAGACCGATTCCTCGTCCGTGTCTTCATCGACCAGTGTTACCGTGGCGCCGAACTTGATGTTCTTGCCGGAAAGCGTGCCGGGGTCGATGATTTCGGCGCGGGCGACGCGGCCTTCCATGTCGCCCAGTTGTGCCTCAATGAAGCCCTGGCGTTCCTTGGCGGCGTGGTATTCGGCGTTTTCCGACAGGTCGCCGTGCTCCCTGGCCTCGGCAATGGCCTGGATGATCACCGGGCGCTCTTCCTTCAACCGGCGAATCTCCAATTCCAACTTTTCGTATCCTGCCGCTGTCATGGGGGTCTTTTCCATGGCCTGTCTCCGCCTCGTTTTGACTCCAAAAACTTCTCTTTGCCGCTTGCCTTCACAAGGCTCAGCAGCGCCACTTCCGGTCTTTCGACCGTATAGGTGAAGAAGTCCTAAAAGTAAGACTGTAAGGGCGCAACTTCAAGCTTGGTCGTATCCAAGGTGCAAATCGCCTGAGTGGCGGCCAGGATCCCGGCCACGGTCGTATAGTAGGGAATCTTGTAAATCAGGGCCGTGCGGCGCAATTCAAAGCTGTCCTCGATCGCCTGGGCACCCTCGGTTGTATTGAAAACCAACTGGACCTCGTTGTTTTTCATGGCATCCACGATGTGGGGCCGACCCTCGATGACCTTCTTGATAACGCCGATATCCAGTCCAGCCTGGCGCAGGAATCGCGCCGTGCCGCCGGTGGCGATGACCTGGAACCCAGCATCGATCAGCTGAGCGGCCGCGGCCACCATGGCCTGCTTGTCGCGGTCCTTGACTGAAATAAAGACCGTGCCGTCACGCGGCACATTGGTGCCGCCCGCCAATTGGGACTTGGCGAAGGCGTGATCGAAATCCCGATCAATGCCCATGACCTCGCCGGTCGAGCGCATTTCAGGCCCCAGCAGAATATCAACGCCGGGAAAGCGGGCGAAGGGAAAGACCGCCTCCTTGACCGCCACGTGGCTTAGGGGCGTGTCGCTGAGGCCAAAGGAGGCGAGAGGTTCTCCGGCCATGACCCGGGCCGCGACCTTGGCAATGGCGACGCCCGTGGCCTTGGCGACGAACGGCACGGTGCGGCTGGCCCTCGGGTTGACTTCCAGGATGAATATATCGCCGTTGCACACGGCAAACTGCACGTTCATCAGGCCGACCACCTGGAGCGCCCGCGCGAGTTCGATAGTCTGCCGGCGGATTTCCGCCACGGTCTCGCCGGAGAGCGAATGGGGCGGCAGAGAGCAGGCGGAATCGCCGGAATGCACGCCGGCTTCCTCGATGTGCTCCATGATGCCCGCGACGTGCACGGTTTCACCGTCGGCGAGGGCGTCCACGTCGACTTCGATGGCGCCTTGCAGATAAGTATCGACAAGCACCGGGTTGTCTCCCGAGGCGAATACCGCTGCGGCCATATAGCGGTCAATGCCGTCGGTGTCGTGGACGATCTCCATGCCCCGGCCGCCGAGCACGTACGAGGGCCGGAGCACAACCGGGAAACCGATCTTTTCGACCACGCCAAGGGCCTCTTCGACGCTGCCGGCGGTGCCGTTTTCGGGCTGGCGCAGGTCGAGGCGGTGCAGCAGTTCCTGGAAGCGCTGGCGATCCTCGGCCAGGTCGATGGCATCGGGCGAGGTGCCCAGAATGGGCACATTTGCCGCCTCAAGGGCGTGGGCCAGCTTGAGAGGGGTTTGGCCGCCGAACTGCACGATGACACCTAGAAGCGTGCCTCTGGCCTGTTCGGCCCGCACCAGTTCGAGCACGTCCTCCGCCGTCAGGGGCTCGAAATACAGCCGGTCGGAGGTGTCGTAATCGGTGGAGACTGTCTCCGGGTTGCAATTGACCATGATGGTCTCGATCCCGGCCTCATTCAGGGCGAAGCAGGCATGGACGCAGCAATAGTCGAATTCTATGCCCTGGCCAATGCGGTTCGGTCCGCCGCCCAGGATAATGGCCTTCCGGCGGTCGCTGGGGTCGCTCTCGTCCTCCACGTCGCCGCCCACCGGGGCCTCGTAAGTGGAATACATATAGGGCGTCTCTGAGCCGAATTCGGCGGCGCAGGTGTCTATGCGCTTGTAGACCGGATGCACGCCCAATTCCTGCCTCAGCGCCGCAACATCGGATTCGCCGGCGCCGCACAGCCGCCCCAAGCGGGCGTCTGAAAAGCCCAGCGATTTCACGCGGCGTAGGGCGTCTCTCTCGCCGGGTAGCCCATCCCGGGCCAATTCGGCTTCGGCTCTCATCAGGTCCGCGATCTGTTCAACGAACCAGGGGTCGATGGCTGAAGCCTGGTTGACTTGATCCCCGGTAAGACCGGCGCGCAGGGCCTGGGCGACAATGAGAATGCGATCCGGGCCGGGCACGGCAAGGGCCGCCCGATAGGCCGCACGCACGGCCTTGGCGTCTTCGCTGTCGGCGCCGGCGACCTCCACCTCATCAAGGCCCGTAAGCCCCGTTTCCATGGAACGCAGGGCCTTTTGCAGGGATTCCTGGAAGCTGCGGCCAATGGCCATGGCCTCGCCCACGGACTTCATGGATGTGGTCAGGACCGGCTCGGCGCCGGGGAATTTCTCAAAGGCAAAGCGCGGAATCTTGGTGACCACGTAGTCGATGGTCGGCTCGAAGGACGCCGGTGTGACGCCGGTAATGTCGTTATCGATTTCGTCCAGCGTGTAGCCGATCGCCAGACGCGCCGCCACCTTGGCGATGGGAAAGCCTGTCGCTTTGGAGGCCAAGGCGGAAGAGCGCGACACCCGGGGGTTCATCTCGATAATGATCATGCGCCCGTCCGCCGGGTTGACGGCGAACTGCACGTTGGAGCCCCCGGTATCGACGCCTATCTCGCGCAGCACCGCGATCGAGGCGTTGCGCATGATCTGGTATTCCTTGTCGG